>NZ_JBFBAX010000012.1:0-194349 GCF_040682395.1 Streptomyces sp. NPDC051207
TTGTCGCTCAGGACCTTGTCGAGGTCGGCCTTCGGGATCTTCGCGAAGGCGTCGTTGGTCGGCGCGAACACGGTGATGTTCTGGGCGTTGTTGAGCGTGTCGACCAGACCGGCCTTCTTCACCGCGGTCACCAGCGTGGACAGGGCCGGGTTGTTGGAAGCGGCGGTGGCCACCGGGTCCTTGGCCATGCCGTCGAAGGAACCGGCACCGTCCTTCGGCACCGACGCGCAGGCGGAGCCGAACGGCTCGTCCGTCGCGGGGGCGCCGGTGTCGGCCATGGAGTCGTCCGAGGCGGGCGCGGACGCCGATGCCTTGTCGCTGGTGTCCGACTTCGCCGAGTCGTCGCCGTCGCCGGAGCAGGCGCTCAGTGCGAGGGGGAGTACCGCGGCGGCGGCGACGGTCACGGCGATGCGGCGGATGCGGGTCTGCATGGTGTGTCTCCTGTTTTTCGGGTGCGGCGACGTGCCGCTCGATCGGGGGGTGGGTGGTGTGGGTAGGAGGGCGCGGTCACTCGACGGTGACGACGACGGAGTGCCATCCGCTGGCGCCGTCGGGGACGGTGCGCGTGCGCTTGTCGGTCTGGGTCCGGCCGGTGCGGTCGGTCGCCCGCACGGTGAGGGTGTGGCCGCCTTTGCGGGCGTCCCAGGCGTAGGTCCACTGGCGCCAGGTGTCCCGCGAGTCCTCCGCGGCGAGGGTGGCCTGCCGCCAGGGGCCGTCGTCGACGCGGATCTCGACCTTGTCGATGCCGCGGTGCTGGGCCCAGGCCACGCCGGCCACCATCACGGTTCCGGCCCCCGGCCGGGCGAACGGCTTGGGGGTGTCGATGCGGGACTGCGTCTTGACGGGAGCTTCGCGGGCCCAGTCGCGCTTGACCCAGTAGGTGTCGTAGGCGTCGAAGGTGGTCAGCTCGATGTCCTTGATCCATTTGCAGGCGGAGACGTAGCCGTAGAGGCCGGGCACGACCATGCGGACCGGGAATCCGTGGGTGAAGGGCAGGGGTTCGCCGTTCATGCCGACAGCGAGCATCGCGTCGCGGCCGTCCATGACCTCCTCCACCGGAGTGCCGATGGTCATGCCGTCGACCGAGCGGGCCACGAGCTGGTCGGCCGGACCGCCTCGGGAGGGCGGCCGCACGCCGGCCTCGCGGAGGAGGTCCGCGAGCCGGACACCGATCCAGCGGGCGTTGCCGACGTACGGGCCGCCGACCTCGTTGGACACGCAGGTGAGCGTGATGTCCCGCTCGACCAGGTCCCGCCGCAAGAGGTCGTCGAACGACAGCGTCAGGGGCCGTCGCACTCCTTGGCCGTGGATGCGCAGTCGCCAGGTGGTGGCGTCCACTTTGGGCACCACCAAAGCGGTGTCCACCCGGTAGAAGTCCTCGTTCGGGGTGATGAACGGGCTGACGCCCTTCACCCTGGCCTGTGCGCCGCGTGGTACGGCCCGGGCGGGTGAGGCCGGGGCAGGGAGGACGACGTTCCTGCGCGAGGCGACCGCTTCCCGGCCGCTGGAGGCGTTGAGGGACCGGCCCAGTACGCCCGCCCCGGACGAGGCGGCGGCAGCGGCGGTCGCGGCGATCACGAACCGGCGCCGGTCCCAGCCCTCCTCGCGTTCCGGTGAGGTGGTGCCGGGCGAACCGGCGGGTGAGGTGAGGCGGCCGATGAGGACGTACAGCAGGGCACCCGCGACGATCGCCCCGACGACGGACGGGAGGGCGTCGGCGAGACTCGTGGAGTCGGGGCGGCTGGTGGCAGCCGCCGCCCCGACGACCCCGAACACCAGGACTCCCGCAGCGCCGGCCCGGCGGTGGCGCAGGGCGACGACTCCGAGGACCGCGGCGAACAACGCCAGCACGGTGAGGATGCCGAGCTGCAGGATCAGCTTGTCGGCGGTGCCGAAGGTGCGGATCGCCCAGTCCTTCACGGCGGTCGGGGTGCGGTCGATGGCCGCACCGCCGACCGCGACGACCGGACCGGCCTGCGGCCGTACTGCTGCCGCCACCAATTCGGCGACAGCGAGGGCGGCGAAGCCTGCCAGAAGCCCGCTCAGCGCACCCAGCCCGAGCCGTGCCCTTCGCCCGGGACCGCTCCCGGTGTTGCGCGGTGCCTTCTCTTTGTCGCTCACACCCGTAATCCGGTCCCGGCCGGGCGGCGGATTGCCCTGAATCCCCGTGAATTATTTTTTTTCCGGACCAATCCGGCCGCCGCGCGGCTACGGATGGTGCGCCTGTCCGTACTTCCCCACCCGGCCGTGGTGGCTCACCCGGGCGCAGGGTTGCCGCACAGTGCGGCGAGCACGGGTACTCCGCTGTTCCGCGGCAGGGGATTCAGGCGGGCAGGGCCACCAGCGCCAGCGGGGACGTGGTGGGGCGGGTCGAGCCTCCGGCGGGTTCGACGGTGATGCCCACGGCCGACGCCGCGTTCGCCGAGCCGCTCAGGATGACGGCCTGGTTGGTGCGGTCCGCGTCCATCAGGCCGGCTGATCGCATGGTGCCGTCGACGTCGTACCACAGCTGATACGTCTTGTCCGCCGGGAGGTCGGGCAGGCCCGCCGCCATGAGTACGGACTTGTCCCGCTGACGCGAGAAGACGACCGTGGCGCTGGCGTCGCCGTCGATGCTGACGCGGCGGGCGACGGCGTCGGACGCGCCCACCACGGCAGCGAGCTCGTCCGTTCGCCGCTGAGCCTCCTCGGCCCGCACCGCAGCGTTCTCGGCGCGCTGGTGCTGCCAGGCAGCGACGCCTCCGAGGCCGGTGGCCGCCGCCAGGCAGGCGGCCAGCGCCAGCTGGGGAAGGCGCCGGCGCAGCCTGGTGGCGGGCTTGGCCACGCGGACAGTGGGAGGCACCTGCCGGACCGTTGCCACGCGGTGCAGGACGTGCTGCTTCATGGCGGGGCTGGGCGTGACGGCCACCGCTGCCGCGAGCCTGGCGGCTGTCGCGGTGAGCTCGGCCACCTCCTCCCGGCAGGACTGGCACACCTCGAGGTGCTTCTCGAACAGCGCCCGCTCCTCGTCGGACAGGGCGTGCACCGCATAGGCACCCGTGAGGGTGTGCAGGTCGGCATGGGTGGTCATGCGCTCACTCCCAGGCAGTCGCGCAAGCGGATCAGTCCGTCACGCAGGCGGGTCTTGACCGTGCCCAGCGGCACGGACAGCTGGGCGGCCACCTCGCGGTAGGTGAGTCCGCGGTAATAGGCGAGGGTGACGGACTGGCGTTGCAGCTCCGTCAGCGTGCGCAGGCACCGGCGGACCTGCTCCTGCTCCAGGCGGTGCTCGACCTGCTCACTGACTTCGTCGTACTCGGGCAGCTGGTCCAGGAGCGCCGCCTTGTGGTCCCTCGCCGCGGCCGCCTCCACCGAACGGACCCGGTCGACGGCTCGGCGGTGGGCGAGCGTGAGGACCCAATTCATGACGGTGCCGCGGTCGGGCCGGTAGCGGGGCGCGGTGCGCCACACCTCCACCAGCACCTCCTGGGCGACCTCCTCGGACTGGCTCCGGTCGCGCAGCACGGCACGGGCCACACCCAGTACCGGGGCCGCGACGGCGTCGTACAGCGCGGCGAAGGCGTCGGCATCTCCGCACGCCACCGACTGCATCAACGCTCCGAGGTCCGGCCGGCCCGCCGACTTGCGCCCGATGAATGCAGGCTCTTTCACTGAGTCCGTCCCCCGTTCGGCACCCGCCGGCCACGCCGGGCATCCCCGACAGCTCGCCTTACCGTCCTGAGCACGCAGCGGATGGAGCACCGCCTTTTGTCACCTGTCACGAAGGGAATCCGATCCTGAGGGGCGAATGGATTGGTCAGTTTCCGCGGGTTCTGCCGCCGGGGGCGGTCGGCCGAGGTGCCTGTCCCGGCGCCGGCCGGCCGTCCTGGACGCAACGGCGCCGCCCGGGACGGTCTGCCGTGTTCCCTTCAGCCTCACCGACAAGCGGCCCCGGATCATCGGCTCCGCGTCGGTCCATCATGTCCGCCCACACCGTGTGCCCGTCGTCGTCGACGCGGTCGCCCCACGCACTGGTGAGCGCGTCGACCAGGAAGAGGCCCCGGCCGCCCTCGTCCATCCAGAAAGACGGGTGCCTCCAGCGGGCCCGGACGAGTTCCACGTCGATCGTGTGACCCGCGTCCGCGACCTCGACCCGGACCGTACGGCCGCGGCATCCGCAGCACAGGGACACGGTCACCCGTACCGGTGGCCGGCCGTGGCGCACAGCGTTGGAGACCAGCTCCTCGAGGACCAGCCCGGCGTCGTCGGCGAGTTCCCCGGCTCCCCACGTGCGCAGCCGACTCCGCACGGCCCCGTGCACTTCGTGCGCGCACTCGACCGATGACAGGACGGAACTGCTGTAGGTGTATTCCATGACATTTCACCCTTCGGCCTCACTGAGTAATCCGTGGCCGTCGGGCGAATGGATGGCTGCGGACCGATCGCAGTCGCCGATGCCCGCCCATGGCGAAAACCCAACCCCCGCCTGCTGGGATTGGGCTCGCCCGTCTCACCGCGGACGCCGTGGCGGTGCAGTCGCCTCGGCGACCGCCTCCGCCTTCCGCCGCCCCACCTACTTGACGTACACGACACCGTCCGTCGTGACGGTCGGCCGGCCCGAGGTGCCCGCCACGACGATCTTGATGGTGTGCCTGGCGCTCGTGGACCAGGTTCGGGTCCAGATCGCGTCGCGGTACTTCGTCGTGGCCGACTTCAGGTCGACCGTGGCCGTCTTCGTGCCGTCGATGTACACGTGCGCCTGGCCCGAGGTGGAGGCCCGGGACACCACCCAGGCCACGGAGCGGCCGGTGAAGGTCCACGTCAGGGAGGCGTTCCTGGCGGAGCTGGAGTACGACTTGCCGCCCAGGTAGCTGGTGGAGGACTTGGTCGTCCAGGTGCCGGTCCTGGTGGCGGCGGACTCCTGAAGGATCACCGGGGTGCCGGTCACGGAGGCGGAGCCGGTGTTGCCCGCCTGGTCGTACGCGGTCATGGACCACGTGGTCGCCGTGCCGGACGCGGCGGTGCGGTTCGTGGCGCCGGTCGTCGGGCCGTACGTCGCGGCGGCGGGAGCGGTCAGTCTGACCTCCTTCAGGGCGGCGTTGTCGGCGGCCTTCCAGCTGAGCCTGAGCGGGACCGCCGCCGTGTTCACGGTTCCGGTGCGCAGGGCGAGGCTCGGCCTGGTCGGGAACGTCGGGGCCGTGGTCTCCGCGACGACCGTCGCGGCCGGGGAGGTGGCGACCTTGCCGGACTGGTGGGTCGCGCGGACCTGCACCCGGTGGGTGCCCACGGGCAGGGTGGCCCTGGCCGAGGTCGCGGTGCCGGCGGCCCTCGTGGTGGCCATGCCGTCGACGAGGAGTTCGTACGCCGAGATCAGCGAAGCCGGTGTGGTGGCCGACCAGTTCACCGTGATGCCGGCCTTGGTGTAGTACGTCGTGCCCGACAGGCCGGCGCCGGTGACGGACTTGATCGCCAGGCCGGTGACCGGACCGGCGGCCCAGTCGCGGATCGCGGGCAGCTTCGCGTAGAGCTGGTCGCCGGGGCACTGGGTGTTGTAGCCGTCACGGTGCCCGTGGATGGCCGGGAAGCTCAGCTGGGCACCCTTGGCCCAGGTCTTGCCCGCGTAGTTGCGGCCGCTGTCGCCCGCGGTCAGCGTGGTGGTGCCGGTCGGGCTCACGCCGTACTGGCCCAGCTTCCAGGCGGCGACCTTGGCCACCGACTCCATGGCGGCCTGGCTCGGCGCGACATCGGTGTACGTGCCGAGGACCGAGATGCCGGTGGTCTCGGCGTTGAAGCCGTAGGCGTGGGCGCCCATCACCGGCTTGTCCACGCCGCCCTTGCGTCCCTCGTAGACGGTGCCGCATTTGTCGACGAGGAAGTTGTAGCCGATGTCCTTCCAGCCCAACTGCTTGACGTGGTACGCGTAGATGCCCCGGACGACGGCCGGGGCGTCGGCGCAGGTGTAGGCGTTGGACTCGGCGGTGTGGTGGACCACCACCGCCTTGATCTTGCCGCCCGGCAGGTAGCCCGGTTCCTCGGGGCTGATCGACTCGTCCGCGCCCCATGCGGCGCGCGAGGTGATGTCCGGGCGGGGCGCGCTGGACGGCGGGGCCGTGGGGCCCGTGGCACTCGGGCTCGCGGTGGTGGGGGACGGGGCGGAGGGGGACGAGGGCGCGGACGAGGTCGGTGCCTCGCTGGAGGGCGCGGGGGCCGTCGGCGTCACGGACTCGGTGGGCGTCGCCGTCGGATCGGTGCTCGCCGTGACGTCGGTGGAGGGGGACGCGCTGTCTTCCGCCTGGCTGGGGCTGGGCGATGCCGTCGGGTCGTGCGTTTCGTCGGCGCGGAAGGCCGCCGGCTCCATGTCGCCCCCGGCGTCCGCACCCGGGTCGATCATGTCCAGGCGCAGCCCCGCGGGCAGTGCCGCGGACGTCTTCCCGCTCGCGGTGACGCGCACCTCCACGCCCTCGGACGGTCCCACCCAGGCCGGTTCGGTGCCGCCGCGGCGGGCCCCGGGCTCGCCCCGGCCGCTGTCGCCGTCCAGGCGCAGCCAGTCCGACCACCGACCGGACCCGGCGGCACGGGTACGTGCCTCCACCGTGCCGGCGAAGGTGGCCGCCGGGTCGGTCCAGGTCACGCCGAGCATGCTGAACGGGGCGCCGGTGTCCTGCTTCCTCAGCACGGCGCGGCGGCCGTCGCCGGCCGGCTGCAACGGGGCCGTGTGCGCCCGGGGCCGGACCGGGCCGGACTTGCCGTCGGAGGCTGTGCCGTCCGCCGGCGGCGCGGTCACTCCGTGGAACACAAGGGCCCCGGTGAGGCCGACAGCGGTCACGGCCGCCGTACCCCAGACGTACCGAGATCTCATGGGGAACCGATTCTTCCTTCTGTGGGACAACGAGCTTCTGTCGTCGGGGGATTCAGGCCGGGCATCGGGTCAGGATCACCGCGTCGGGTGACCGGCACGAGGACGTGGGGCGTCCGGCAGGCCGACCCCGCCTCACGACGCGGCCAACACGCAGAACTCGTGCCCCTCCGGGTCGCTCAGGCAGGTCCACGCAACGTCTCCCTGGCCGAGGTCGAGGTCGGTGGCGCCGAGGTGCCGCAGCCGGTCCACCTCCGCCGCCTGGTCGTCGCCGGGGCGCGGTTGCAGGTCCAGGTGGACGCGGTCCGGCGCGGTCTTCACGTCGGGCGTGCGGCGGAACTCGAGGTAGGGGCCGACGCCCTCGGGGGAGCGCCACACCGCGTGGTCGTCGGTCACCTGGTGCGGGGTCCAGTCGATCGCCTCGCCCCAGAACCGGGCCATGGCCCGCGGATCCCCGCAGTCGACCACTGTCCGGGCGACGGGGCCGGTGTCCCGGTAGGTCTCCCGCGGCTCCAGCACGCAGAACTCGTTGCCCTCCGGGTCGGCGAGGACCGTCCACGGCACGTCGCCCTGGCCCACGTCGGCGGGTGTCGCACCGAGCGCCGTCAGACGCGCGATCAGCTCCTCCTGATGCGCCGCGGAGGTGGTGGCGAGGTCGAGGTGCAGACGGTTCTTCGCCGTGGACGTGCGCTCCGGGACGGGAACCACGTCGATGCCGACCGCCACCGGGTGCGGCCACACGAAGTCGCCGACGGGACCGACGTAGGTGGTCACGCCGGATTCCCGGACGTTCCAGCCGGGCGCCTCCCCCCAGAATGTGCCGACCGCCGAGCTGTCGAGAGCCTTGGTGTTCACCTGAACCGGGCGCAGTGCCATGCCGGGATCTTATGCACGGCCTGTGCCGGGGACGCGCATTCATCGGCCTTTCGGGTTCAGGCCCAGGGCCTGTTCGCCGGGCTCAGGGCCGGAGCGTCAGCTGCTGTTCCGTCCAGATCGTCTTGCCGGACGCCGTGTAGCGGCTGCCCCAGCGGTGGGCGAGCTGGGCGATGAGGAACAGGCCGCGCCCGCCCTCGTCCATCAGCCGGGCCCGGCGCAGGCGCGGCTGGGTCTGGCTGGCGTCGGACACCTCGCAGATCAGGCTCTTGTCCTTGATCAGCCGCAGCCCGACGGGCGGTTCGGCGTAACGGATGGCGTTGGTGATCAACTCGCTGACGATCAGCTCGCTGGTGAAGGTCAGCTCCTCCAGGCCCCACGCGGCGAGCTGGGCGGTGATCAGCCGGCGGGCCTCCGCGACGACGCTCGGGTCGGCCGCCAGCTGCCAGGCGGCGGTGGTGCCCTCGGGCAGCCGGCGCACGCCGGCCACCAGGACGGCCACCTCGTCGGCGGGCGGCCCGGTCAGCACCTGGTCGAGCCCGGCCCGCCCGATGCCGGCCGGGGAGGCGCCCGACGCGGCGGCGGTCGCCATGCTCCGCTCCAGCAGCGCCATCCGGTCGTCGTCGGACCCCAGCCCTTTGGTGTGGAACACCAGGACGCTGTCCGGCGCGAGCGTCAGCTCCAGCGGCTCGAAGGGCAGGGTGCCCGTGCCGAGCGGCGGACCCGGCGTGAGGTTCACGCGCCCGCTCCGTCCGTCCGGGGTGATCAGGACGGGCGGCGGATGGCCCGCGCCGGCCATGACGCAGCGGCCGGTGACCGGGTCGTAGACGCAGTACAGGCAGGTCGAGCCGAGGACGCCGCCGTCCGGTGACTGCGGTTCCGTGCTGCTCAGCCGGACCACGAGGTCGTCCAGGTGGGTGAGCAGCTCCTCCGGCGGAAGGTCGAGGTCGGACAGCGTCTGCACCGCCGTGCGCAACCGGCCCATGGCCGCCGTCGCCGCCAGCCCGTGCCCGGCCACGTCACCGATCACGAAGCCCACCCGGGCGGCCGACAGCTCGATCACGTCGTACCAGCATCCGCCGATGCCCGACGCGCTGCCGGCCGGCACGTAGATCCCGGCCGACTCGGCCGCGCTGAGGGCCACGCCCGAGGGGGGAAGGAGACTGCGCTGCAGGGTTTCCACGGTGCGCAGCTCGGTGGTGTACCGGCGCGCGTTCTCCAGGCTCAGCGCGGCCCGGGAGGCGATCTCCTCGATCAGCGGGACGTCGCTGCCGGTGAAGGGCGTACGGTCCCCGGTGCGCCACAGGCCCAGCACCCCCAGCACGCTGCCCCGGGCGTGCAGCGGGACGAACAGCGCGGACGTCGCCGCCTCGGGGAACAGCAGCCGGCGCCGTTCCTCGTCGACGTTCAGCTCGGCGGCGAAGGCGGCCATGTCGGGCACCAGGACGGTCTGGCCCTCCACCAGGGCCTCGCTCTCCTCCTCCCGGGCGCGGACGGTGTCACCGACCTGGTGGATGTCCTCGGGCCAGGTGCCGCTCGCCGAGGCGGTGGCGATGCGGCGCAGCCGGGTGCCGGGGAGGAACCTGCTGGGCTCGCGCCCCAGGAAGACCGTGTCGGAGAGGTCCACGCTCACCAGGTCGGCGAAGGGCACGAGGACGGCGGCCAGCTCCTGGGCGTTGTGGGTGACGTCCAGGGTGCGGCCGAGCCGCGTGGCCGCCGCGTGCAGCAGGGCGAGCCTGCGACGGGCGGTGTACTCCTCGGTGATGTCGGTGAACACCGCCGCCACACCCGTCGCACCGTCCCCGGCGTCGTGCAGGCGGAACGCCGACAGGGACAGCACCCGCTCCTGCCCGGAGGCGGTCAGGGGCCGCGCTGAGTGCTTCCAGTCGATCAGGGCCTCGCCGGTGTCGAGCACCCGCCGCAGCTGCTCCTCGATCGCCTCGGCATCGTCCCGTACCAGCAGGTCCGTGAGCCGCAGACCCGGCGGGCACACCCCGTCCGGGTGACACCCCACGCCGAACCGGCGCGGGCCGGCGTTGCCCCGGGTGATCCGCAGGTCCGTGCCGAGGATGAGCAGGCCGATGTGGTGCTGGCCGAACAGCGCGCGGATCACCGACTCGTCCTCCGCGCGGGAGCCGGCCGCCGCCTCGGACCCGGGGGCCACGCGCACCACGAACCGGGTCTGGCCGGACGCGGGCAGCGGCAGCACCGCGGCGTCCGCCTCGACCGTCGAGCCGTCCTGGTGGATGAGGGACGTGCGCAGCGTCCGGTACTCCTGCCCGGACGCGCCGAGCGCCCCGGCCCAGGCGTCCGGCTCGGTGACGAGATCCGTGATGCGCCGGCCGCGCAGCTCCCCGGGAGGGCGGCCGACCAGGGCCCGCACCGCGTCGGTGCACCACATGACGACACCGTCCCCGTCCAGCCCGAACACCGCCGCCCGGTCGTCCGGCGGCCCGTCGATGCCGTGGGCGTGTGTCGTCGGAGTCACTCGGCTGCCTCGATCTGTTGAGTCCCTGAGCACCGGGGGAACACCACGCTTCCCGGCCATTGTGCGCGAGACGGTCCCGGACAGCACCCCGGGGCGGCCGGCCCGCACGCCGGCCGCCCCAGCCCCGCAGGCCCGCCGACGACCGGCCGCACGCCGGCCCGCACGCCCACCCGCACCGGGCCCGCCCGCCGGTCCGCACCGGGCCCGCCCGCCCGCCCGCACGCCGGCCCGCACGCCCGCCCGCACCGGGCCCGCACGCCGGTCCGCACCCGGCGCGGGCCCCCGGCGCGCGCCCCCGCCCCCGCCCGCGTCACGCACCGACCGGATACGTCACCCCCGTCAGCCGTTCCGACTCCCGCCACAGCCGCCGTTGCGCCTGCGCGTCGTGCGACCGCCTGCTCGACTCGACCCGCTCCGGATGGCCGGTGAACTGGGCCGGGCCGGGAGGGCCGAAGTAGGCGCCGCCCTCCGCGTCCGGGTCCGTCGCCGCGCGGAGGGTGGACAGCGCGCCCATCCGCGGGGACTGCACCAGCCACGAGTTGAGAAGGCCCAGGCGCGGGCTCATCAGGGCCCTGACCGGCGCCGGGAAGTCACGGGTGAACTCGGTGGCCGCGTTGCCCGGATGCGCGGCCACCGCGATGGTGCCCGCCCCGGCCGCCGTCAGCCGCCGCTGCAGTTCGTAGGTGAACATCAGGTTGGCCAGCTTCGCCCGGAAGTAGGCCGGCATGGCGCGGTACCCGCGCTCGAAGCCCAGGTCGGCGAAGTCCATCCGGCCGTGCCGGTGGCCGATGCTGCTGACGGTCACCACCCGGGAGCCGGGCGTCGTCAGCAGCCGGTCCAGCAGCAGGCCGGTGAGCGCGAACGGGCCGAGGTGGTTGACGGCCAGGGTCTCCTCGAAACCGTCCTCGGTGACACCGTGCCGCAGCCGCAGCCCGCCCGCGTTGTTGATCAGCAGGTCGATACGGGGATGGTCCGCGCGCAGGGCTTCGGCGGCCCCGCGGACCGAGGCGAGGGACGCGAGGTCCAGCCGCTGCGTGACGACCCTCGCCCCCGGCGCGGCAGCCGCGATGCGGCGCCGCGCCTCGGCCGCCCGGTCCGGGTTCCGGCAGGCCAGGACGACCGTGGCGCCGCGCCGGGCGAGCACCCGGGCGGCCTCGAAGCCGATGCCGCTGTTGGCGCCGGTGATCACGGCCGTCCGGCCCCGCTGGCCGGGTACGTCCGCGGACGTCCACCGCCGCGCCGCCGCGCCGCGGGCCATCAGCCGCAGCCTCCCGCGTGGCCCTGGTCGGCGCCGGTGGCCGTGAGGAGCCCCGCGGGCAGGTGCTGGGCGCGGACCCGGGAGACGAAGGCCGGGAGACGGTCCACGCCCCAGTACTTGTCGAAGCCGTTGATGAAGTACGGCACCCCGAACACGCCGTCCCGGTGGAGCCGTTCGAGCGCGGCCATGCCCTCGGCGCGTACGGCCGGGTCGGTGGCCGCCGACGCGAACGGCCCGGGGTCCAGGCCCAGACCGGTGGCCAGCCCGGCCATGACGGCCGGGTCGGAGATGTCCTTGCCCTCCTCCCAGCGGGCCCGGTAGACCGCGTCGACGAACGGGCGGCCCAGGCCGAGGCGGTCGGCGACCAGGTAGGCCAGGTGCGAGACCTCCCAGCGCGGGTCGCGGTCCTGCGGCCAGACCATCTCCAGGTCGCGTTCCCCGGCCAGCCGGCGCACGTCCTGGAGGATGTACAGGTGCTTCTCCCGCGACATGGGGACGTACGGCAGGCGGATGCCCCGCTCGGTGAGGTCGTGGCCGGTGGGCTCGTCCGGCTCCCAGAAGGGGAACCAGTCGATGGCCTCGGCGACGTCCGGGTAACGGTCCGTCAGATCGCGGTAGGCCATCCAGGAGTACGGGCTGCGGAACGAGAAGTACCAGCGCGGGGCGCGGCGTCGGGTCATGGGGCTCGGGCTCCTCGGGGAGTGGTTCGGCGGTTCAGTACAGGCGGAGCAGGGCGCAGCCGACCGAGCCCGTGCGGTCCACCGAGGTGATCAGGCCGATCCGTTCGGCGTCCGCCGGGTCGTCCGCCGGGTGTGTCTCGGCGTACGCGAGCAGGGAAGCCGTCTGGAAGCCGGCCGCCGCCGCCCCGGTGTCGCCGATCAGCTCGTGCGGCGCGAGCTCCACGGCGTCCAGCTCGCCGAGTACGTCGGACACGGCGAGGCGTTCGCCGGCCCCCGCCCGGCCCGTGCTGCTGGAGCGGGCGACCGCCACGATCCGGTCCGGGGCCACCTCGGCCTGGGCCAGCGCGCGGCGCAGGCAGGAGGAGAGCGCGGCGCGCACGTCCTCGCCGAGCACGACGCCCAGTTCCACGGCGAGGATCTCGGCGAGCACCGGCTGGTCGCCCGCCCCGGCGGGTTCGACGAGCAGCATGGAACTGCCCTCGCCGAGCGGGGTGGAAGCGGCGGGGGAGTCCTCCGCCGCCGTGTGGTGCTCCAGCCACGCCCGGGCCGGTGAGAACTCCTCGGCCGTGCCGCACAGCACGCTCTGCGCGTGGCCCGACGACAGCAGCCTGCGCGCGTAGTTGAGGGCGTGCAGGCCCGCCGCCCGGCCGCCCGCGATCGTGGTGTTCGGGCCCTTGAGCTGGTACCAGATGGCGCTCTGGCCGCTCGCGCAGTTCATCACCGTGTTCGGGAACTGTGCGGGGTCGACGAAGAACGGCTGCTCACTGGTGAGCGAGTCGCGGGTGAAGTCCATCATGCTCTGCGCGCTGCCGGTGGTGGTGCCCAGGGCGAACGCCGCGCCCTCACCGGTGCCCACCCGCTGGTTGCGCTCGCTCTCGCCGAGCAGCGCGCCGACCGCGGTGACGGTGAGCCCGGTGACCCGGTCCATCGAGCGGGTGCCCTTGCGGCCGAGTGCCGTACGGACGTCGAAGCCGGGCACCAGGCAGGCGGTCGGCTCCGGGATCGTCTCGTACGGGGGGCCGAGCACCGTCGTGGTGGTCCGGCGCTCCCGGATGCCCTCGGTGAACGCGGCCCGGCCGACGCCGAACGGCGAGACGGCGGACCACGCGGTGATGACCGGGCGGCGGCCGGCTGGTGCGGTAGCAGTCATGATCGTCACATTTCTGTGGTGAGGGTGGTCTGCAGGACGGGCCGGCGGGCCGGCACGGAGGCGAGGAACTCCCGCAGTTCGGCGTGGAAGGCGGCCGGCTCGTCCACCATCGGGAAGTGGCCGCTGCGGGTGAGCAGCCGCAGCCGTGCGTCCGGCAGCGCCGCGGACAGCGCGACGGCGTGCTCGGACGGCGTGGCGATGTCGTGCGTGCCGCCGACGACCAGGCACGGCACGCCGATCCGGGCCGTGCGCAGCTGGGGGGTGCGCAGGAACAGGTCGAAGAAGCGGATCCAGCCGTACGGGCCGATCCACTCCCGCACCCGTTCCGCCATGGCGGCCTCGGTGTCCGGCGAGACCCGGCCGCCGGAGTGGGCCCGGATGCCCTCCCGCAGGATCAGGTGGAAGTCGTTGAGGTAGTGGGTGATGGTCTCCCAGTCGAACTCCTCGGCCGAGCCCCGGTAGAACGGCGAGACGAGGACGAGGGCGCGGACGCCGAACCGGCCGGCGCCGTCCCGGTCCGCGTCACCGGTCCGGTCCAGCAGCTCCAGCAGCACGTTCGACGACATCGAGTGCGCGACCACCACGTCCACCGGGCCGGGCACGGACAGCAGCGCCTCCTCCACCCACGGGGTGAGGTCCGGGGTCCGGCCCCAGCCGGTGACGCCCTGGCCGCGCCACGGCAGCTGGGCCGACCACACGTCGTAGCCGGCGGCCAGCTGCCGCGCGGTCTCGTCCCACACGGTGTCGGTGCCCGCCAGGCCGTGCAGGAACAGCACCCTGGGGGCGCCGTCCGCCGCGGCGGTGGTGTGCCGCCGCAGCACGACGGGAGCCGACGGCTCGGGCGGACGGATCACCGCGGGCTCCCCGCGGGCGCCAGCAGGGACACACCGGAGGTGGCGCCGTGCAGGCCCGCCCCGGCCACCGCGTACACCGGGCCCGTGCCGCCCTCGTCGAACCAGCCGGTGGCCGCCGCGCACTGCAGGACGCCCAGCGCGCCGGACGCCTGGCCGAGGCCGGGGCCGATGCTGTCCCGGGGCACCCCGGGCAGCAGGTCGTCCGGCAGGCAGCCGGCGGCGCCCTGCGGGATGTGCCAGCGGACCGGCGCCGGTCCGTCGGGGCCGGCGAGGCCCGCCACGCAGTCGCGGACGCCCGCGGTCATCGCGTAACCGCCGTAGACGGCCCGGACGGTGGCCGACCGGTCCCGGGCGGCGCCGGCGCTCTCCACCACGACGGCGGCCCCGCCGTCCACGCCGGTACGGCCGTCGCCCAGCAGGCGGCGCACCGCGTCGTTGTCCGGCTCGACACCGATCACCAGGACCCGGTCGACGCGGCCCGAGCGGATCACGGTGGTGGCCCAGTGCAGGGCGTCCAGGCCCGAGGTGGCGCCGTTGCAGACCATCAGGTTGGGGCCGCGCAGGCCGAACCTGATCGCCACCGAGGACGCGATGACGTTGCTGGACGCGTTCGGCAGGTCCATCGGGGAGGTGGCCGAGACCGTGTGCTCCCGGATGGTGGCCAGGGCCCGCGTCACGGTGTCGAGGTTGCCGAAGTTGGAGCTGGCGACCACCCCGATGCTCGTCCCCGGCACGGTCAGCCCGTCCTCGTCGAGCAGCCCGGTGTCCATCAGGGCGCCCGAGGCCAGGCAGTACGCGAGCTGGGTGGCCCGGTCCTTGTAGCGCAGGCCCTTCTTGCCGACCAGGCCCTCCGGGACGACGGGCCGCCCGTCCGGGCCGGGGCCGGCGGCCAGCGCGGCCGGGGTGTCGGCGCCGGGCACCAGGACGCTGACGCCCGTGATCACCACCGCACTGCTCATCGTGCCGCCTCCACAATCGCCACCGCGTTGATGCCGCCGAACCCGAAGGCGTTCAGCTGCATGGTCCGTACGTCCGCCCGGCGCTCCCCGCCGGTCACGAACCGGAATCCGGCCGCCTCCTGAACCGGGTCGTCCAGGCCGACCGTGGGCGGTATCCGGCCCCGGTCCATCGCCCGCAGCCCGACCACCAGGTTGAGCAGGCCCGAGCCGCCCGAGGTGTGCCCGGTCATCGACTTGATCGCCGTCATCAGCGGCTTGTCCGCGTCGGCGCCGAGCACCTCGGCGAGCGCCACGGCCTCCGCCTCGTCGTTGAGGAGGGTGCCGGTGCCGTGCAGCATCACCAGGTCGATGTGGCCGGGCGCGACCGCGGCGGCCGCGTACGCCTGCCGCATGGCCTCGGCGATGCCCTCGGGCGAGGGCGCGGTGGCGTGGTAGGCGTCGCAGTTGACCGCGACGCCGCGCAGCCGCCCGTGCACCTGCCGCCCGTCGTCCCCGGTGCCGTCCCGGCGCAGCACGACGGCCGCCGCGCCGTCGCCCATGAGCACACCGGTGCGGTTGCGGTCGAAGGGCCTGACCCGCTCGGGCGCCTGCGGATGGACCCGCTCCAGCAGGCCGTACATGCTCTCGGTGAGCACGTCGACCCCGGCCACGACGACCGTGTCCGGGCCGTCCGGCGCGGCCAGCAGGTCCGAGGCGAGGGCGAGCGCGTACAGCGAGGCGGAACAGGCGTTGGAGAAGGTGTACGTCTGCTCGGCGCCGAACCGCTCCCGCAGGGCGGGGCCGAAGTGCAACCCGTCCTCGGTGAGTTCGCCGTCGCCGCGCCACCACAGCTCCAGTGAGCGCAGCTCCCGCAGCCCCGTGCCGACGAGGACCGGGACGCCGCTGAGGTCCTCCCCGAGACCGGCGTCCTTGGCCGCCTGCCCGACCGCGTCGAGCAGCAGGGCGGTGGCGCGGGCCGGGACGTCGACGCCGGGCGCCGGGCGGTCGTCGACCTCGTAGGCGTACTTCGCGCGGAAGTTGGCCGGGTCGAAGCCGCGCAGCGGGGCGTGGCCGGTGACGCCGGCGCACAGGTTCTCGAAGAGGTCGTCGATCCCCCTGCCCGTGCTCGCCACGGCGCCGATGCCGGTGATGGCCTGGCTCAGCACAGCGCGTCCTCCTTGTCGTGTAGGGGGTCGTCCCGGTGGTCGTACCGGCCGAGGAGCAGCACCGCGTTGTTGCCGCCGAAGGCGAGCCCGTTGTTCTGCACGACCCGCAGGTCGGCCTCGACCGTGCGGTTCGGCACGCAGTCGACGGGGCACTCCGGGTCGGTCGTGACGTGGTTGATGGTGGGCGGCACGAAACGGTTGTCGATGGCGAGCGCGCAGCCGATCGCGCCGAGCGCGCTGGCCGCGCCCATGCTGTGCCCGAGCATCGACTTCACGGACACCGTGCGCGGCGGGGTGTCCCCGAACACCTGGCGGATGGCGCCGACCTCGGTGACGTCGTTGGCCTTGGTGCCGGTGCCGTGCGCGGAGATCAGGTCGACCTGGTCCGGCTTGACGCCGGAGTTCTCCAGGGCGAGCTGCATGACGCGGGCGACGCTGTCCCGGTTGGGCGCCACCTGGTGGTAGGCGTCGCAGTTGAGGCCGTAGCCCAGCACCTCCGCGTAGATGTGCGCCCCGCGGGCGAGGGCCGCGTCCAGCCGCTCCAGTACGAGGATGCCGGCGCCCTCGCCCGTCAGGATGCCCTTGCGGTCGATGTCGAAGGGCTGGCAGCGGTCCGGGGCGATGGTGCCCAGCCGGTAGAAGCCGGTGAACGTCTTGCGGCACATGGCGTCCGCGCCGCCGCAGAACGCGAACTCGGCCTCGCCGGAGGCGACGGCGTCGAAGCCGTAGCCGATGGCGTAGTTGCCGGCCGCGCAGGCGGTGGGGACGGTCACCGCCTCCACGTCGCTCAGCCCCAGTTCCTGGGCGACGGCCACCGACAGCCGCCCGGCGGGGACCCGGCGCACGGCCACCGGGTCCATCCGCTCGGGACCGTCGGTGATCTCGGCCTCGACGAGGTGGTCGAGGTCGTAGGACTCCCCGTCGGTGGTGCCGATGGAGATCAGGCCGCGCTGCTCACGGAGCCGGCCGAGGTCGAGCCCCGAGTCCTCCAGGGCCATCCGGGCGGCGGCCACCGAGAACTGCGTGGCCCGCCCGAGCTGGTCGAGGTCGAGCCGCGTGACCCACCGGGCGGGGTCGAAGCCGGTGATCTCGCATCCCGTCGAGTGCGAGTAGCCCTCCGTGTCGAACACGGTGATGGGCTTGGCGCCGCTGCGGCCCTCCCTGAGCCCCCGCAGGAACTCGGCGACGCCGAGGCCGACGCTGGAGACCACACCGAATCCGGTGAGGACGACCCGGTGGCGTGCCTCGTCCCCGGCCGGCCCGATGGCTCGCTGCGCTGTGTGCTGTGCTGACATGCCACCCCTTTCGTTCACAGTCGTTGGCCGTCACCCGGATCCGGGCGCGGACTACCAGCCCGCGGCCTCGGCGACGACCTTGTAGACGCCCTCGATGTTCACCATGCGGGGCAGTTCGTTCTGGTTGATGACCACGCCGAACTGCTTCTCCAGGGCGGCGAGGATTTCGATCGCGCGCAGCGAGTCGGCGTTGTGGTCCTCCTTGAACCGGCTGGTCCGGGTGACCTCGTCCTCCTCTATCTCGAGGATGTCGCAGACGATTTCCTTGATGGTTTCGGTGCGCTCGGCGAGTTCGGTGGACATGTCTCATCTCCTGGTGAGGGAAGGGATTGTTCGCGGCTGATTCGCACGCGAATCGACGGGCGCGATCCGGTCGGTGCGGAGAAGTGGACTGCGCGCGGTCCGACCGGTGCGCGACGTGATTTCCGTGGCCTTATTCTCGACCGTCGGAAAGGCGGCCGGAGCGGCAGCGGCAGGAAGTTGTCAGTGAATCGGCGGGGCCTGCCGCAGGTGGCCCGCGGGGCGGCGCGCCAGCACGGCCTGGCCGACCGTCAGGACCAGTTCGCCGCGCACCCGGGTGGTGCCCTCGAAGATCTGGATGCCGTCGACCGTGCGGGCGAGGCGGACGCGGTGTTCGAGGGTGTCGCCGGGGAACACCGGGGCGCCGAAGGCCAGATCGGTGTAGCTGCCCAGCATCAGGACCTCTTCGGCGAGCACGTCCGTGTTCGCCCTGCCGGCCGTGGCGAGGACCGCCGCCGCCTGGTTGAAGGACTCCATCAGCGGGCCGACGGGATAGGCGTACGCGGCCGGGTCCTTCGCCTCGTCGCCGAGGTGCCGGTACCAGGGCTCGCCGTAGGTCACCGCCTTCTCGGCCGTGACGTGCGCGCCGGGGACGAAGGTCCGCACCCGGTCGATCAGCAGCATCTCGTCGCGGTGCGGGATGCGGGCCATCAGCTCGGGCAGCGACAACGGGCCGAGCCCGGCGGGCAGTTCCGCCGGCGCTGCGGAGAACTCCGGCGGGCCGGCGAGGGCGGCGGCGGTGCCCGCGTCCTCGTAGCGCAGCCGGATCCGGGCGACCCGGTCCCGCTCGGTGGCGGCCGTCGCCCGGCACACCCACCCGGCCCCGTCCCGCGCCCAGCGGAGCGTGAACGTCAGGGTGTCGCCGGGGTAGGCCGGGTGCAGGAACCGGGCCGACTCCAGGCGGGCCAGGCGCAGCGCGGGGGCGTCGGCGGGCGGCCGGCCGAGCGCGGCCAGGTGGGCCGTCTCGACGAGGAAGACGCCCGCGAAGATGGGAAAGCCGCGGTAGTGGCCGCGGAACACGGGCTCGGCGGGATCGAGCGGCAGTTCGACCGCACTGGTGCCCACGGCGCAGTCGGCCCGCACCACCGTGAAGGGGGTGCGGACCGACCGGCACTGTTCGTGGCCGCTCATCCGGTGACTTTCGAATGGAGCAGGCTGTAGGTCTGGCCGAAGGTGGTGATCTCGCTGAATTCCTGCTCGGAGATCTTGACGCCGAACTTCTTCTCCAGCTGGACGAGGATTTCCAGCCCCATCAGGGAGTCGACGCCGAGGTCGTCGACATAGAGGGCGTCGTCGGTGACGTCCTCGATCTCGACGTCGAGGGCGTCGGCGACGAGTTCCCGCAGGGATTCCTTTTCGAGCGTGGCAGTGGTCATGTCCTGTTTTCCTTACGTGAGGTGGGGCGAGGGCCGGACGGGTCAGGCGGGGACGAGCTGCCAGGGCTCCGGCAGCCGCTTGGCGTGCCGGGGCTTGGCGTCGGCCCACCAGCGGACCGAGCGGGCCAGTACCGCGCCCGGGTCCAGGACCTTCTTCGTCGGTTCGAAGGGGGCCGGGATGCTGGTGTAGCTCTCGAACATGCTGAGCAGTTCGACAGCGCGCTGCTGCACGTCCGACAGATGCGGCGTGGACAGCGGAAGGAAGAAGCCGTGCCAGTGGGCGGCCGGGATGACGGGGGCGAGCGGGATCGGGGCGATGCCCCGCTCGGCCCGCCACTCGTTGATGGTCCGGGTGATGACCGCCACCATGTCCGACACGCGCAGGCAGCCGTCGCCCGCGGCGATCGTCTCCACCGCCGTCGCGGCCGGCGGCGTGCCCAGCGCGGCGGCCACGATGACCTCGGCCACCTGGTCCACGGGGGCCAGCTCGATGAAGCCGTTCGGGTCGCCGACCAGCGCGGGCGCCAGACCGGACACCAGGGACTGCACCATCGCGTACGGGCCGGACAGCCGGGCGATCGCGCCGTCGGTGGCTCGGCCGAACACCAGCGGGGGCCGCACGATGGTCAGCGGGCCCGCGTGCCAGGTCCGCACGACCTCCTCGGACTCGGCCTTCGACCACTCGTAGCCGTTGCGGTACGGGCCGTACTCGGCGTCCTGCCCGGCCCCCTCCTGCCCGTCGACGTACGCCGTCGAGATGTGCACGACGTGGGTGTCGGCGTCGGCGAGTTCGAGGACGGCCTCGGTGGTGCGGACGTTGGCGGCGACGGCCTCCTCCTTGGTCATCGTCCACCGGGTCGAGGCGGCGCTGTGGATCACGACGTCCCAGTGCCGGCGCAGCTCGGCTGGGGCGGGCTCGGCGCCCAGCACCCAGCCGGTCTCCGCGGGCCGGGAGGGACGCCGCGTCACGGCCGTCACCTCGGCCCCGTCCCCGAACGTGGCGAGCTGCGCGAGCACCTCGCTGCCCACCACGCCGCCGGACCCGGTCAGCAGGATCTTCATCGGGTGCTCCTCGGCGTGCTGCCGGCCGGGCCGGGGGCGGCGGGTTCGCCGATCCGGGTCAGCGCGGACTCGGTGAAACGGCGCAGGGTCCGCTCGGCGATCGGGCCGAGCAGGGCGTCCATCAGCGGGATGCCGACCTCGAAGCCGACGTGCAGTTCCACGGTGGTCAGCGGGCCGTCGGTGCCGACCTGCCAGTGGCCGGCGAAGCCGCCGAGCGGGCCCTGCCGCTGGCGGAAGCCGATCCGGCGCCGCTCGTGGTCGAGGGACTCCTCCTGCACCCATTCCAGGCGCGGCCCGTCGAGCAGCACGGCCCAGCGGGTGGTCCGCCGGTCCCCGTCCTGCTCCAGGACCGCGGCCTCGGCGATCTCGGGGACGTAGGACGGCAGGGACGCGCAGTCGAGCAGGGCGTCCCAGATCCGGCCGGGGGGTTCGCCGGTCGTCCGGCGGGTGGTGATGGTGGGCACGGTCGGTCAGTCCTTCACGTGGGGTGACAGGCCGAGCTCGGGCAGTTCGCGCAGCTCGGCGTCGAGGTCGAGGGTGTGGTCGCCGCGCGCGCTCTCGTGCAGGTCCCGGGAGCGGATGCACAGCAGCGCGATGACGGCGCCCACGGCGGTCACGGCGGCGGACGCGATCAGGACGTCCTGCAGACCGTCGACGAAGGCGGAGTGGGCCGCCTCGGTGACCATCCCCGCGGTCTCGGGCGGCAGCGCCCCGGCCATCTCGCCGACGGCCCCGGTGGCCACCGCGTCCCCGAACTCGCCGGCCTTGTCGCCCAGTTCGCCGGCGGCGGGTGACGCGGCGAACGAGTCGGCGGCCCGGCTCTGGAAGATCGCCCCGAACACGGCGATGCCGAGGGCGACACCGACCTGCTGGAAGGTCTCGGCGATCCCGGAGGACATGCCCGCCTTCTCCGGCTCCACCATGCCGACCGACAGCGCGGCCCGCAGCGGCTGGTAGATGCCCATGCCGACACCGGCGACGAGCATGCTGGGCAGCAGCACGGTCCACTCGCTGTCGTCCCGCACCAGGGTGACCAGGCCGAGGCCGACCGCCATCAGCGTGCCCGAGACCACGGCCAGCAGCCTCGGCGACACCCGGGCCGTCAGCAGCCCGGTGACACCCGCGACGACGAACAGCGTCAGCGTCATCGGCAGGAAGCGCACCCCGGTCTCCAGCGGGCTGAAGCCCAGGACGTTCTGCAGGTAGCCGATCTGCAGGAAGATCGCGCTCAGCACGGTGGCGTTCCACAGCAGGGTGGCCGCGGACATGCCGTTGAACGTGGGGATGCGGAACAGCGACAGGTCCAGCATGGCCGCCGGGCCGCGACGGCGCTCGATCACCACGAACAGCACCAGCAGCACGCCCGAGCCGGTGAACATCGAGACGATGGGCGCGCTGTCCCAGCCCTCCGCGTGCCCCCGCAGGAAGCCGGTCACCAGCAGGCCGAGCGCGCTGGAGAACACCACCAGGCCCGGCCAGTCGACGGGATGGCCGGACGGGTTGCGGGACTCGCGGATGCGCAGCGCTCCCACGGCCAGCGCCAGGACGCCGATCGGCACGTTCACCAGGAAGATCCAGCGCCAGCTGAGCGCGTCGGTGAGAGCGCCGCCGATCAGCGGGCCGAAGGCGATCGCCAGGCCGACGACACCGCCGAAGATCCCGAAGGCCTTGCCGCGGTCCTTGCCCCGGAACTCGTGCCCGATCAGGGCCGGTCCGACCGCGAACAGCACGGCCGCGCCCACGCCCTGAAGCCCGCGCGCCAGGTTGAGCTGCAGGATGCTCTGCGACAGGCCGCACCACAGCGAGGCCAGGGTGAACACGACGAAGCCGGCGTTGAAGACCCGCTTGCGGCCCAGCCGGTCGGCGATCGAACCGCCGGTGAGCAGGAACGCGGCCAGCGTCAGCGCGTAGGAGTCGAGGACCCACTGGAGGTCGGCGAAGTCGGCGTCGAGCGAGACCCGCATGTCGGGCAGGGCCACGTTGACGACGGTGAGGTCGAGCATGAGCATGAACGTGGCGATGCAGACCACGGCCAGTGTCCAGCCGCGTGCCCCGGCCGCGGACTCGCCGCCTGCCTTCGGAACGGTTTCCTGAGTTGCCATGAAGTGCTCTCCTTCACTGGGGTGTTGAGGTTGTGACGAGGACGGCGGTGACATGGCCCGCGCCGGTCACGGCGACGACGAGCTGCGGTGCGGTGGGCCCCGAGAGCGCCGCGGCGACCGCCTGGAGGGGGCGCAGGGACCCGGCCCCGGCGGGTTCCGCGGCGACGCCGAGCACGGCCGCCACCGCCGCGGCGAGCGGCGAACCGTCGCCGGCCACCCGGACCGCCGCCGCGGACGGGACGCCGAGGTCCTGGAGCAGCGCGGTCAGCGGCGCCCCGGCGCCCTGGTGCGGCGGCACGAACAGCGACCGCGCCTCGACCCGCCCCAGCGCCCGCAGCCCCCGGTCCCGCACCGACCGCGCGGACTCCACGACCAGGGCGAGCGCGCCGTCCTCGGCCGCTCCCCGGACGGTCACCGCCGCCTTGTCGGACTCCGGCGGCACGACCTCCGTCGCCCCGGCCAGCAGCCAGTCGGCGCGCCCCGAGCGCAGCGCGCGCAGCCCGGTCTGGAGCGCCTCCAGGCCGGCGGTCCGCGGGGTGTGCACGGCCAGGCTGAATCCCTTCAGGGCGTGCTCCATCGCCACCCGGCTCGCTATGAGGTTCGGCGAGAAGTAGGGGACGGCGGTCGGCGACAGCAGACGCGCCTCGCCCTCCACGGTGGCCCGGTCGATCTCGGCGTGCAGTGCGGCGACGGCGTGGTTGGTGCCGACGGCGACCGCGCGCCGCTCCTCGGGGACGGCCGACAGCCCGTCCGCCGCGCCCTGCTGGGCCAGCACCCGCTTGACGGCGGCCAGCAGGTACTGGGCGGCCGTGGGCAGGTGGCGGTAGCCGCGGCCGAGTTCGGCCCGCTGGTCGAACCAGCCGGTCGCGCCGGGGTGCGGCGGGGCGAGCGTGCCGACGGCCGACACGACGAAGTCCTGGGTCATGAGGACGCTCCGGTCAGGGCCAGGGAGATGTTGTTGCCGCCGAAGGCGTAGGCGTTCACCAGCGCGACCCCCGAGCGCAGGGCGGTGGCCCCGCCGGGCAGGTGCACCGGGCACTCGGGGTCCGGCGCGGACGTCACCGGATTGCCGGGCACCGTGCCGTGGTGGAAGCACAGGGCCGCGAGGACCGTGCCCAGCACCCCGGCGCCGCCCGCGAGATGGCCGACGACCGCCTTCAGGTTGTGCAGCGGGATCGCGCCGAGGCGTGCACCGAACACCGCGCCCATCGCGGCGGCCTCCGTGCTGTCGTTGAGCTTCGTGCCGGTCGCGTGCGGGACGATCAGCGTGACGTCGCCGGGACCCGCTCCGGCCTCCTCGAGCGCCGCCCGCATGGCACGGCCCGCCTGGGTACCGGCCGGGTCGGGCGCGGTGGGATGCGCGGCGTCACAGCTCCAGCCGGAGCCCGCCAGCCGCGCGTACGCCCGGGCGCCGCGCGCCGTCGCGTGCGCGGCCGACTCCAGGACGACGGCGCCCGCACCCTCGCCGAGCACGACACCGGCCCGGTCCCCGGCGAAGGGCCGCGGCCGGTCGGGGGCGAGCGCGCCCATCTGGTTGAACGTGGCGACGGTCACCCGCGAGTAGGCCTCCGCGCCGCCCGCCACGACCACGTCGGCCTCGCCCGAGCGGATCATCTCCGCGCCGATGGCGATGGCGTACCCGCTGCCCGCGCACGCGTTGCTCAGATTGAGCGCCCCGGCCCCGGCACCGATGCGCGCGGCGAGCGCCGAGGCCAGCGTGAACGGCGGCGAGGCGTCCGCGACCGGCCGGACCCGGCCCGCGCGGGCCAGCTCCACCTGCCGGGCGTCGCCGACGCTTGAGCCCATCACCACGGCGATCCGCGCGCCGGGCACCGCGTCGAGCCCCGCGTCGGCGTACGCCTCCAGCCCCGCGTCCACGGTGTACCGGGTCGCGGGCGCCTCGTCCGTGGACCCGCCGGGCACCAGGTAGTACAGCGGCAGCGGCACCTTCAGGTCCGGGTCGGGCACCCGGTCCGCGACGGCGGTGGCGCCGGCCCGCACCCCGGACCAGAACGTCCCGACGCCCCGGCCCAGCCGGCAGACCACGCCCAGGCCGGTCATGGCGATCTCAGTCACCTGAACAACTCCCCGTCTGCGCGAATCCCGTGTTTCCGGGGCGACATTAGGGCGGCACATCACCGGGAACGGAGAACCGGCAGGAAGCTGAACGGCCCGGGTGCGAAACCCCGGACACCCTCTGCAGGAAGCTGTCAAGCCCCCGGGCGGAACTTGTGGTTGCGCCTACGTTTCCAGGCGTCACAGAGCCGTTGACCAGCCAAAGGAACGGGGAATTCCGATGTCGTCCACGTCACTTGCGAAAAAGCTGAGCGTCCTTACCGGGCAGCCCACCGAAACCGAGGTGCGCCCCCGCTACGAGGGCAACAACATCAACACCTGGATCGGCTTCAAACACGTCAATTACATGGTCGAAGAGGCCGTACTCGCGCACTTCCGTGCCGCGGAATTGCCCTCGCGGACCCTCTTCGAGGAATACGGCCTCGGCCTGGAGCTCGCCGAACTCGACACCCGCATCCTCAACGCCTTCCACCTGGACGACACGGCCACCGCCACCGTCCGCCCCACCGGCGACGGCACCGCGCTCACCTTCGCGGTCACCCTCTCCAAGGACGGCAGGAACAAGGACGTCACCGCCAAGGTGCGCGTGGCACTTCGCCGCGAGCGCTACGTCGACCCCGTGAACGCCGTCCCGGCCGAGCTGGCCCCGTACGCCGTCGAGCGGATCGCCACCGCCGAGCCGGTCCGGGACGCCGAACTCCTCCCGAGCGCCGACATCGGGCTGACCGCCACCCACACCACCGACCCGCTGCTGAAGGAACTCGTCGGCGACAGCAACGCCGTCGCCTGGCGCTGGCGGATCTCCTACCCGTACTGCCACCACAACGAGCGCCTGCAGATGTCCGGCTACCTGCGGCTCATGGAGGAGGCGAAGGACCGCTTCGTCGCCCACCGCGGCATCTCCATCAAGACCCTCCTCGACCAGCGCAAGTGGATCCCCGTCGTGCCGCACTCGAAGATCCGCTTCCTGGACGAGGCGCTGATGGAGGAGGAACTCCACATCGTCTTCACCGTCGAGGACATCTTCAAGGACCTCACCTACACCTCGCGGATGGACTGCTACGTCATCCGCGACGGCAGGCTCGTCCCCACCGCCACCGGCACCATCGTGCACGGCTACGCCGTGTTCTCCGACCGCAAGGACTGGTCCCTCGTCCCCTTCGACGAGCACGTCCTCACGGCCCTGCGGGGCGAGTGACCCGCCGTGCCCGACTTCGTGCTGATCGAGTCGTCCGGACCCGCCTCCGGCCCGGCCGGCGCCCGGTTCCTGGGCGACGCGGCGGCCCTGGCGCGGGCCGGCCACCCGGTCCGCCTGGTGCTGGTCCAGGAGGGCGTCACCGCCGCACTGCCCGGTGCGCAGCCCGCGCTGACCGAACTCCTCGACCACGGGGCCGAGCTGTGGGTCGACCGGTACTCGCTGGCCCAGCGCGGCCTGGCGGCGCACCGGCTGCCCGCGCGGGCACGGCTGGTGGGCATGGACGAGGTGGCCGGCGAACTGCTGGCGCCCGGCACCAGGGTGGTGTGGCACTGATGGCACGCACCCCGCGGACGGACGTCCTGCTCGTCGTGATGGGCCCGCCGCACACCGGTGAACTCACCACCTCGGTGTTCCGGCTGCTCCAGGCGCTCCTGGAACGCGGCGCGAGCGTCCAGGTCTGGGCCTGCGGCTACAGCACCATGCTCAGCCAGGAGGCGCTCGGCGAGGACAAGCCCGCCAACCTGCTCGACCGCCACACCCGGTACCCGACCACCGTCACGCTGATCCGGGAACTCCTGGAGGCGTTCCCAGGGCGGCTGCACTGGTTCGGCTGCCGCGCGTGCAGCGAGCACCGGGGCGCCACCGGCCACATCCCCGAGGTGCGCATGCGCCCGCCGCACACCTTCGGCGGCCATGTCCACGCCGCCACCAGGACGCTGTTCCTGGGGGTGGCCTGATGACCTCACTGGCGATCGTGGAGCGCGCCTACCGGGGGGCCGTCGAAGTCGCCTACTTCGACGCGCTGTTCCTCGGGATCGAAATCCACCGGCAGCTCGGCCTCGACCTGCTGCTGCGCGGCGAGGCCGTCACCTACGCGGTGGACGCCCCGCCGCCCGGGCCGCTGATGGTGGGCAGGCGGCCGGTGGACACCCTCGACGCGCCGCGCGCCGATCTGCTGCGGCTGCGCGACCTGGGCGTCGGCATCCGGGTGGAGCACGAGGACCTGGCGGCCCTGGGCCTGGGCGAGGACCGGCTGATCGACGGGGTGGAGTGCGTGGCGGCGGGCGAGTTCGCGGTTCGCTGGCCCGACTACGACCGGATCTTCTTCCTCTGACCGGCACAGGCCCGCCGCCCACACCAACGACCGACCCCACAGAGAGGGAGGACAGACGGTGACCGACGTCGTCATCACCGGCCTGGGCGCCCTGTGCCACCTCGGCGCGGGGGTGGACAGCTTCTGGAAAGGGCTGCTCGACCCCACCCCGCCCGTCGCGGCCCAGGCCCCCGACCCCCTGGCCCACGTCCCCATCAGGGACTTCCACTTCCTGCCCGAGGGCGCCCTGCCCCCCGAGCCGGAATCCGTCGACGGCTTCACGATCGGCGACGCCACCCGGGCGGCCCTCGCCGTCGCCCGCGAGGCGGTGGCCGACGCCGGGCTCGGCGGCCTCGGCGACGGCCGGACCGCCGTCGTCATGGGGACCTCCATCGCCGACGCGTACGTCATCGAGCAGTGGCGCGCCGACGGCAGCTTCCCGGCGGACGACGTGTGGACGCCGGTGTTCTCCACCGCGTCCGTCGTCGCCCGCGTGCTCGGCTGCGCCGGTCTCGCCAGCACCGTCAGCAACGCCTGCTCCGGCAGCGGCTACTCGATGGCCATCGGCGCCGACATGATCCGCGCGGGGGAGGCCGACGCCGTCGTGGTCGGCGGCTTCGAGACGTACTCCAGGGTCGCGCACGCCGCCTTCAACCAGGTCGGCGCCCTCGACCCGGTCAGCTGCCGGCCCTTCGACGCGACCCGGGGCGGCACCGTGCTCGGCGAGGGCGCGGGCGCGGTCGTCCTGGAACGCGCGCAGACCGCACGGGCCCGCGGCGCCCGGGTGTACGCGACGCTGACCGGCACCGGGTGGAGCTGCGAGGCCTACCACGCGACCGGCCTCGACCCGGACGGCACCCAGATCGTGCGGGCCATGCGGGACGCGCTCGCCGAGGCGGGCACCGGACCCGGCGACGTCGACTTCGTCGTCCCGCACGCCACCGGCACCAGGCTCAACGACCTCGTGGAGACCCGCGCCATGCGGGAGATCTTCGGCGAGCGGACCGGCCGGCTGCCGCTGTACAGCCTCAAGGCGCTCATCGGTCACACCGGCGGCGCGTCCGGCGGCCTGGCCACGGTCGCCGCGGCCCTCTTCCTGCACCACGGCCACCTCGCGCCCAACCTGCCGGTCGCCACACCCGACCCGGAGTGCCCGGTGCACGTCCCGGCCGACGCGGCCACCCCGGCCGGGCGGACCGCGATGGTCAACTCCTACGCCTTCGGCGGCAACAACATGTCCCTCCTGCTGCGGGGTGAACCGCGATGACCGCTGACCTGGTGGTGACCGGCATCGGCGTGGTCACCGAAGCCGCCCTCGCCCCGCGGGGCGCCGGGGCCAAGGGCTGGTTCGACCACCGCGCCGAACTCGGCCGCGGCTACAAGTACCTGCCCAGGGCGAGCCAGTACCTGCTCGCCGCCACCGCCCGGGCCCTCGCCGACACCGGCTCCCCGCTCGCCGACGTGCCCGAGCACCACCGGGCGATCACCGTCGGCACCAACAACGGCATGTCCGAGCTCCAGGGCGAGTTCGACCGCACGGTCATCGACGGCGACTCCACCCTGCTCAGCCCGGCCACGGTCCCGTACTTCTCGGTGAACCTGGTCGGCTCCCGGGTCGCCATGGAACACGGCCTCAAGGGCTTCAGCCTCGGCGTGCACAGCCCCCGGGTGGCGGGCCTGGAAGCCGTGCAGCACGGGGTCCGCGCACTGCGCGCCGGCCGTGCCCGCTGGCTGCTGGCCGGCGCCGCCGAGTCCCCGCTCGACCGGTCCGAGCCCGGCGCCGCCGGCAGCGAGGACGGAGCGGTGGCCCTGGTCGTGGAACGCGCCGAGGAGGTGGCGGCACGCGGCGGCCGGGTCCACGGCCGGGTGCACGTGCGCAGCTTCCTGCTGCCGCCGCCGCTGGCGGACACCCCCCGGGGCCGCGAGGAGGCCGAACGGCTGCTCGCGGACGCCGTGGCGGCCCTCGGCCTGGTGCGCAGGCGGCCCGGGGTGTGGGTCGTCGGCGGGGACGACCCGGTCACCCGCGTCGTCGGGGACGCGCTGGGCGAGGACGCGACGCGGGTCCGGGCCGGCGCCGGCTGCCTGGAACCGGCCGTGCGGGTCGCGGCCCTGCTGCGGGAGGCCTTCGCCGAACAGCTCGTCGTCGGGGTCGCCGCACAGGGCAACGTCTCGGTCGCCCACGTGGTGCCGGCCGCGGGCTGACCGCCCGCCGCCTGCGCACCGCCGTTGACCGCCCGCCCGCCTTTCGGCACCACCGCCGTACTGACGGCCGGCCTCGTCGGGAGGACCACCGCCGTACTGACGGCCGCCGCTTTCGCACCACCGCCGTATACGAAAGGAGCTGAACCCGCCATGCCCGTGGCCTTCGCCACCCCTTTGAACCGCACCGTGCGGACCCTCGAACGCCGGTCCGCCGGAGCCACCGCCCGGCTGACCGTCGGCGCGGACGAGCAGGTCTTCCGCGGCCACTACCCCGGCTTCCCGATCTTCCCCGGGGTCTGCCTGATCGAGACCGTGCACCACACCGCCCTGGCTCACCCGCCCGCCGGACAGGGGCGGCTGGTGCTCGCCGCCGTGGAGTCGGTGCGCTTCCTCAGTCCCGTCTTCCCCGGCGACGAGGTCACCGTCGACCTGGAGTGGAAGCTCAAGGCGGGAGCCTGGAAGGCGCACGCCGCCCTGTCCGCCTCCCGGGGCAGGACCGCCCAGGTCCGCCTCGGCTACGACCTGCGGGAGACGTCATGATCCCCGTCGACCGGCTCAAGGAGACGCTGCCGCACCGCTACCCGATGCTGCTCGTGGACCGGGTCACCGCCGTGGAGGCGGGAGTGTCCCTCACCGCCGTCAAGGCCGTCACCGTCAACGAGCCCTGGTACGCGCAGCTGCCCGACGACGCCACCGAGGACGACCACGCCTACCCGGTCGCCCTCCTGGTGGAGTCCTGGTGCCAGGCCGCCGGGGTGCTCGCCCTCTGGGAACAGGCGGACCCCGCCGAACTCGCCGGCCTGGTCATGCTGTTCGGCTCGATCAGCGGCATCCAGGTGCACGGCAGGGCACTGCCCGGCAGCCTCGTCGAGCACCGGGTGCGCCACGTCCGCAGCGTCGGCACGACGCTGATCTTCGAGGGCGAGAGCCTCCTGGACGGCGCGCCGCTGCTGACCGTCGGCTCGATCGTCATCACCATGCGCCCGGGCGGCGAACTGGCCGCACCCGGCGAGAACACCACCGAAGGAGAGCTGACCCATGCCTGAACGGACCGCCAAGGTGGCCCTCGTCACCGGAGGCTCCCGGGGCATCGGCCGCGCCTGCGTGCTGCGCCTCGCCCAGGACGGCTACGACGTCGCCTTCTGCTACTCGTCCCGGTCGGCGGCGGCCGACGAGGTGCGCGAGGAGGCCTCCCGGCACGGCACCCGCGTCCTCGCCGTCCAGGCCGACGTGTCCCGCGCCGACCCGGTGCGCGACCTGGTCAAGCAGGTCGGCGAACAGCTCGGCCCGATCGAGGTCCTGGTCGCCTCGGCCGGGATCGTCCGCGACAACCCGCTGCTCCTGATGACCGACGAGCAGTGGCACGAGGTGGTCGACGTCAACCTCACCGGCACCTACAACGTGTGCCGCTCCGTCGCCTTCGACATGCTCAAGCGCCGCTCCGGGTCCATCGTGACGCTGTCCTCGGTGGCGGGCGTCTACGGCATCGCCTCGCAGACCAACTACGCCGCCACCAAGGCCGGGATCATCGGCTTCACCAAGTCGCTGGCCAAGGAGGTCGGGCGGTACGGCATCCGGGTCAACGCCGTCGCGCCCGGCTTCATCGAGACGGACATGGTGTCCGGGCTCGACCCCGAGTACGCGAAGCAGATGGTCTCGGGCGTGCCACTGGGCCGGATGGGCACCGCCGACGAGGTCGCCGACCTCGTCTCGTACCTGTCGTCGGAGCGGGCCGGGTACATCACCGGGTCCGTGATGCAGATCGACGGCGGGATCGTTCTGTGACCACCCTGGTACGCACGCTGGTTCCGGCGGTGCTGACCGCCGCACTGGTGGTGATCGGGGTGCTCCATCTCGTCTGGGCGTTCTCGCCCTGGCCGCTGGACGACGAGGTCTCCTTCAGCAGGACAGTGCTCGGCAGCGACAGTGGCGAGATGCCGCCGCCCGCGCTGTCCGCGCTGGTCGGCCTGGCGCTGATCGCGGGCGCGCTGCTCATGCTGATGGTCAACCGGACTGTCCCGGCCGTCGGCCCCGCGGGGCTGCGCACGCTCGCCGGTTACGCCCTGGTCCTCGTCCTGCTCGGCCGGGGCCTGGGCGGCTTCCTGCTCAACTCGGGCGCCACCGACGAGTTCCAGCGGTGGAACAGTGCGCTGTACTCACCGCTGTGCGTGGTCCTCGGCCTGCTCGGCGCGGTGGTGATGACCGCGGGCAGGCGCCTGCCGCCGAAAAACGGAGCGGTTTCCTCCACCGATTCCGCAGCAATTTGAGGACCCTTCATGTTTCCTGCGGGAAACTAGTTCAATTATCACCGAATTGACGCGCGTTGACTGGCTACTTTGCGTCGCTATACAGTTGACCACGACGGCGTTTTTGATCATTGCTTTTCGTCGGGTCAGCAGTAGGGATGAGCGACGGGGCCCCAAGGGGACACGCCCCGTCGCCGTCCCGTGCCACGGGGGTGGACGCGAAGTGTTCGATCATGTGGAATCCATGCCGCATTCCGGCGGCGAAGCGGAAAGCGCGCTTCTCGAGATACGCTCGCTCATCGATTCGGTCTTCCCGAAGAACCAACTCGCGGTGGCGGAAAGCGACTCGCTGCTCACCACGACCGAGGACGTCCACAAGGCCCTGCGGGAACTCGCCGACCAGCTCGGCCGGGCCGAGCGCCGGGTGGACGTCGTGCTGCCCTCCGACCGCTCCGGGTCCGGGCTGCCGACGTTCGTGCTCTCCAGGGCGCCGAAAAGCCTGTCCGGCATCCGCATCCGCATGCTCGGCTCCGAGTCCACGGCCGAGCAGTTCGGGCTGCTCGACCTCAAGCGGCCGCGGCACGACCTGGAGATCCGCATCACCGACGCGCAGTTGCACGGCGCCGTCATCGTCGACGGCCGCACCGTCCTGACGCGCCACGTGAAGGAAGGCGTCTCGCACGCCGCGCTGGTGCGTGCCCCGGCCGTGGTCCAGTCCTTCAACGCCCTGTTCGCCGGCGCCTGGAAACGCGCGGTCCCGCTGTCTTTGGACCGCATTCGCCACGAGTTCCCCCACGAGGTGCTCGTGTGCCTCTGCGAGGGCTACATCGACGAAGTGGCGGCCCGCCAGCTGGACATGTCCGTGCGCACCTACCGCCGGCACGTGGCGGAGATCATGCGCCTTCTCGGGGCGAACTCCCGATTCCAGGCGGGCGTCTTCGCCGCCGAAGCGGGACTCCTGCGCGGCGAACGCGGTCAGGAGCGGCAGGCCGGCTGACCCTCCCGCCGGTTCCGAAACGCAACAAGCTGACATGCCCGTCAGGCACTTCTGACGGAATACCGGCCTCCTGTCAGTTTCTGGCCAATGCGCGGCCCGGCCTCCTTCCGGCTGCCTAGCGTCCGACGCATGAACCGACTCCCGTGAAAGGGGTGCGCCGTCATGGGAAAGACCGCATTCGTCTTCCCCGGCCAGGGATCGCAGCGGGTGGGCATGGGACTCCATCTGCTCGACCAGCGACCGGACCTGCTGGACACCTACTACCGGGAGGCCGACGACATCCTCGGCCTCCCGCTGTCCAAGCTCTGCTGGGAAGGCCCCGAGGAGGCCCTGCGCGACACGTCCGTCACGCAGCCCGCCGTCTTCCTGACCAGCATCGCCACACTGGACGTGCTGCGCGGACACGGCATCGGGCCCGCCCTCGTCGCGGGGCACAGCCTCGGCGAGTACACGGCCCTGGTGAGCGCGGGCGTCCTCGACTGGACCGACGCGCTGCGCCTGGTGCGCCGCCGCGGCGAGCTGATGGCCGAGGTCAACGTCCGGGTGCCCGGCCGGATGGCCGCCGTCATCGGCCTGAGCCTGGCCACCGTCGAAACCCTCTGCGCACGCGCGGCGGCCGGCACCGGCCAGGTCGTCGAGGTCGCCAACGACAACGAACCGGGACAGGTCGTCGTGTCCGGCCAGGCCGCCGCCGTCGACCTGCTCTGCGAGGCCGCCCGGGACGCGGGCGCCCTCAAGGTGGCCGTCCTGGAGGTGGGCGCGCCCTTCCACTCCAGCCTGATGGCCGACATCGAGGAGGAGTTCGCCGCCGAACTCGCCGAGGTCGACCTGCGCGCGCCGCGGGTGCCGGTGGTCTCGGGGGTCACCGCGGACCTGCTCGGCTCGGCCGTCGACATCCGCGACTGCCTGCGCCGCCAGCTCACGGGCCGGGTCCGCTGGACCGGCGCGGTGCGCGCGCTGGCCGCCGCGGGCGCCGAGGCGTTCGTGGAAGTGGGGCCCGGCCACGTGCTGTCCGGGCTGTGCCGGCGGATCGCGCCCGAGGTGCCGGGCCACCGGACGGACGACGCCCGCAGGCTCGCCAGGACCGTCGCGCTCACCGGCCACCGGACGGCCCGGCCCGGCACCGCGGCATGAAGGGGGACACGCACATGCGCAGCGTCACGGACACCGACGAGAATCCCCCGCCCACCGCTCCGGTGCGGGACCTGAGCACCTGGCTGGGCGAACTGACCGAACTCAAGACCCGGATACGGCGCGGCCCCGACCCGGCCGCCACCGAACGCCAGCACGCCAAGGGCAAGCTCACGGCCCACGAGAGGATCGAACTCCTCCTCGACAAGGGCTCCTTCACCGAGATCGAGGCGCTGCGCCGGCACCGGGCGACCGGCTTCGGCATGGAGCAGCGCCGCCCGCACTCCGACGGCGTGATCACCGGCTGGGGCACCGTGCACGGCCGCACGGTCTTCCTCTACGCGCACGACTTCCGCGTGTTCGGCGGCGCGCTCGGCGAGGCCCACGCCCAGAAGATCCACAAGGTGATGGACCTCGCCGAGGCGGCCGGCGCCCCGCTGGTGTCGCTGAACGACGGAGCGGGCGCCCGCATCCAGGAAGGGGTCACCGCCCTCGCCGGCTACGGCGGCATCTTCCGCCGCAACACCCGCTGCTCCGGGGTGATTCCGCAGATCAGCGTGATGCTGGGACCGTGTGCCGGCGGCGCCGCGTACTCCCCGGCGCTGACCGACTTCGTCTTCATGGTGCGCGGCACCTCGCAGATGTTCATCACCGGCCCCGACGTCGTGCAGGCGGTCACCGGGGAACGGGTGAGCCAGGACGAACTCGGCGGCGCCGACGTGCACGCCGGCACCTCGGGCGTCGCGGCCTTCGCGTACGACGACGAGGAACAGTGCCTGGAAGAGGTCCGCTACCTGCTCTCCCTGCTGCCCTCCAACAACCGCGAAGTACCGCCGAGGGCACCGGCCGCGGACTCGCCGACCCGCGCCACCGGGCGCCTGGTGGACCTGGTGCCGGCCGACCCCAGCAGGTCGTACGACATGCGCCGGGTCATCGAGGAGATCGTCGACGACGGCGAGCACTTCGAGGTCAGCGAGCGCTGGGCGACCAACGTCATCTGCACGCTCACCCGTTTCGACGGCCATGTCACCGGAATCGTCGCCAACCAGCCCGGCAGCATGGCCGGTGTGCTCGACATCGAGGCCTCCGAGAAGGCCGCACGCTTCGTCCAGTTCTGCGACGCGTTCAACATCCCGCTCGTCACCCTGGTGGACGTGCCCGGCTTCCTGCCCGGCGTCGGCCAGGAACACGACGGCATCATCAGGCGCGGCGCCAAACTGCTGTACGCCTACTGCAACGCCACGGTCCCGCGCATCTCGCTCGTGCTGCGCAAGGCCTACGGCGGTGCCTACATCGTCATGGACTCGCGTTCCATCGGCGCGGACCTGTCGCTGGCCTGGCCGTCGAACGAGATCGCGGTGATGGGCGCCGAGGGCGCCGCCAACGTCATCTTCCGCAAGGAGATCGCGGCGGCCGACGACCGGGACGCGATGCGCGCCCAGAAGATCAAGGAGTACCAGACCGAGCTGATGGGCCCGTACTACGCGGCCGAACGCGGCCTCGTGGACGACGTGATCGACCCGGCCGAGACCCGCGCGATCCTGGTCCGCTCGTTGGAGATGCTCCGCACCAAGCACGCCGACCTGCCGTCGCGCAAGCACGGCAACCCGCCGGTGTGATGGCGATGACGACACCTGCCCGCCCGGCCGCCCCGCACCTGACGGTCTTACGGGGCGACCCGGACCCGGAGGACCTCGCGGCCCTGCTCGCCGTGGTGATGAGCGGAGGCGGCGCGCCCGAACCGGTGGACCCCGGCCCGCTGCGGGCGGGCTGGGACCGCACCCACCGCGCGACCTGTCTCCCGGCCGGATCCTGGAGGTCACACCGATGAAACACCGGCCCGCCCCGCGGCGGACGCCCGTACCCGCCCGCCCGATACGCAGCATCCTCATCGCCAACCGCGGCGAGATCGCCGTCCGCGTGGCCCGGGCCTGCCGGGACGCCGGCATCACAAGCGTCGCCGTCTACGCCGACCCGGACCGGGACGCCCCGCACGTCCGGTCGGCGGACGAGGCGTTCGCACTGGGCGGCGACACCCCGGCGACCAGCTACCTGGACATGGCGAAGGTGCTGAAGGCGGCACGCGACGCGGGGGCGGACGCCGTCCACCCCGGCTACGGCTTCCTGTCCGAGAACGCCGACTTCGCCCAGGCCGTGCTGGACGCGGGCCTGACCTGGATCGGCCCGCCGCCCGCCGCGATCCGCGCCCTGGGCGACAAGGTCGCCGCCCGGCACATCGCGCAGCGCGCCGGGGCGCCGCTGGTCGCCGGCACCCCCGACCCGGTGTCCGGGGCCGGGGAGGTCGTCGCCTTCGCCGAGGAACACGGCCTGCCCATCGCCATCAAGGCCGCCTTCGGCGGCGGCGGGCGCGGACTGAAGGTGGCGCGGACCCTGGAGGAGGTGCCGGAGCTGTACGAGTCGGCGGTGCGGGAGGCGGTGGCCGCGTTCGGGCGCGGCGAGTGCTTCGTGGAGCGCTACCTCGACAGGCCGCGGCACGTGGAGACGCAGTGCCTCGCGGACGCCCACGGCAACGTGGTGGTGGTGTCGACGCGCGACTGCTCGCTGCAGCGCCGCCACCAGAAGCTGGTCGAGGAGGCGCCGGCGCCGTTCCTGTCGCGGGCGCAGAACGCGGAGCTGTACCGCGCCTCGAAGGCGATCCTGCGCGAAGCCGGCTACGTCGGCGCGGGCACGGTGGAGTTCCTGGTCGGCCAGGACGGCACGATCTCCTTCCTGGAGGTCAACACCCGCCTCCAGGTCGAGCACCCGGTCAGCGAGGAGGTCACCGGCATCGACCTGGTGCGGGAGATGATCCGCATCGCCGACGGCGAGGAACTCGGCTACGACGACCCCCTCTCGCGCGGTCATTCCTTCGAGTTCCGCATCAACGGCGAGGACCCGGGCCGGGGTTTCCTCCCCGCGCCGGGCACGGTGACGGCGTTCCTCCCGCCGTCCGGCCCGGGGGTGCGCGTGGACGCGGGCGTGGAGTCCGGCAGCGTGATCGGCCCGGCGTGGGACTCGCTGCTGGCCAAGCTGATCGTCACCGGAGCCACCCGTGAGCAGGCGCTGCAGCGGGCCGCCCGCGCGCTGGCGGAGTTCCGCGTGGAGGGCATGGCCACCGCGCTCCCCTTCCACCGCGCGGTCGTCGTGGACCCCGCCTTCACCGCCGAGCCGTTCACCGTGCACACCCGCTGGATCGAGACCGAGTTCGCGGGCGGCATCGAGCCGTTCACCGCCCCCGGCGCCGACGCGGCCGAGGAGGAGGGCGGCCGGGAGACGGTCGTGGTCGAGGTCGGCGGCAGGCGCCTGGAGGTCGCGCTGCCGTCGTCCCTGTTCGCCGCCCCGGCCCGTACGGCCCCGGCGGGCGGCGCCGGTCCCGTACGCCGCACGGCGAGGCGATCCGGCCCCGCGGCCTCCTCCGGGGACAGCCTCGCCTCCCCGATGCAGGGCACGGTCGTCAAGGTCGCGGTAGAGGAGGGCCAGCGGGTCGAGGAGGGCGACCTGGTCGTCGTCCTGGAGGCGATGAAGATGGAACAGCCGCTCAACGCGCACCGCTCCGGCACCGTCACGGGCCTGTCCGCCGAGGTCGGCGCGGCCCTCACCTCCGGCGCGGTCATCTGCGAGATCACGACGTGACGCGCCCGGGCCCGGCGGGGCCCGGGCGGCGGCAGGCAGCACCCGGCAGACGCGATTCGGCACACCGCCACCATCAGCCGGAACCATCAGAACCATCAGCACCGGACAGGAAAGGACCAACATGGGGGACGAGCTGGAGCAGACGCTGCTCCAGATGCGGGCGCTGGTCGAGGACGCGGTCTCCAAGACCCGTCAGCGCGCAGGAGCCGCCCAGAGCGCGGTGACCGTGGTGACCGATCCCAGCGACGAGCGCATCCGGCGGACCGCCGAGCGCCTCATCTCCACCGCGCGCCGCTCGGTCACCCTGGCGCTGCCGTCGTGCCAGGCGACCATGTCGGGGGCGCTCAGCGGCCTTCTCGACCGGCTGCGTGAGATCTCCGCCGTCGGCGTCGCCGTCCGCGTGCTCGGCGGCCCGGAGATCCTCGACGACCGCAACGTACGGCGCCATCTGGTGCCCCTGCCGCCGCGGGCCTGCTTCGACGTCAGGATCGCGGAGCACCAGCACCAGGCCGTCCTGATCGTGGACGAGCGGATGGCGCTGCTGCGCGCCGAGTTCGGCCGGGCGGGCGCGCAGACCGTGACGTTCCGCGTGCCGATCGTGCTGCGGGCGCTGGACGCCCTGTTCACGGGCGCCTGGTCCACCGCGACGCCCGCGCAGAGCTACCGCAGGGTCTCTGCACGCGGCCGGAGCGAGATCGCCCGGCAGGTGCTGGTCTGCCTCACCTCCGGCAACACCGACGAGGCGTCGGCCCAGAGCCTCGGCCTGTCGGTGCGCACCTACCGCCGTCACGTCGCCGAGCTGATGCAGGAGCTGGGAGCGGTCTCCCGCTTCCAGGCCGGGGTGCACGCCGTGGAACTGGGCCTGCTCGCCCCGGGCGCCCTGGCGGCATGACCGGGCGTCTGTGTCAGCCGCGCCGGAGGAGGGCGTCCATCGTCTCCTCCAGGTAGGTGGGGAACTCCTCGGGCGAGGGCAGCGCCGAGGGCACGGCGTGGCCGAGCTGGGTGTGGCCGAGATAGAAGCTGTACGCCATCCGGCCGCGCTGCCGCGCCGCGTCCTCGCCGAAGCCCAGCTCCGTGAACAGCCGGGTCAGATAGCCGATCCGGCGTTCGGTGACCTGCCGCAGCGCGGCGGCGACCTGGGGGTGGTCGGCGCTGGCCAGCAGGGAGACCTCCAGCGGATCGACGGCGGCCGGCTTGGTGACCTCGGAGAACAGCCGGCGCAGGCGCTTCTCCGGGTCCGGCTCGGTCTCCACCGCCGCGATGATCTCCTCGGTGTCCGCCTCCAGCCAGCGGGCGAGGGCGGCCTCGATCAGCGCCTCGCGGTTGCCGAAGTGCCAGTAGAAGCTGCCCTTCGTCGCCCCGAGCCGGGCGGCGAGCGGCTCGACCGCGACGGCCCCGAGGCCGCCGCCCTCCCGGATGGCGGCGAGCGCGGCATCCGCCCAGTCGCGGGCGCTGAGCCGGGCCTTCCTGGTCTGCCGCCGCTGCTCCGCCTTCTCCCGTTGCACCATGACCATACGGTACCGTATGGTTTCCATACGTCAGCGTATGGAGGATGCGATGCTCAAGGACAAGCCCGTGGCGGTGGCGTTTCCCGCAGGCGCCCGGCTGATCAGGAACGCCGTGGACCACCCCGACTACCAGGACGCGTACGCCATGGAGCTGCGCCCCGGAATGCCGCGCGATCCGGCGGCCTGGACCGGCATCCTGCGCGACGCCTTCCCGATCGCGGCGCAGCAGGACGGCGAGGCCCTGATGAACGTGAGCACGGCCGGCCTCGACGCCTGGGCCTCGATCGTCATCGACGACAACCGCGTCACGCTGTGCAGCTCGGTCAAGACCACCGCGTTGCGCTCCCGGCTGTACTGGGGCGTGGTGAAGCGGGTCCACCCCTTCATGGCGCGCACCATGATGGTCCGCACCCACCGCAAGCTGGCACTCGCCGCGCAGAACGCCGCGTAACCGCGCGGAGGAGGCCGGCATCCCGCACCCGCACCCCATCCGCAGGGCCCCGGGAGCCGGGCACCGCTCCCGGGCTCCGTCACGTCCGCGGCGGGCGGAGGTGGAAGGCGGGGGCCGCGCCACGCGAACGCCGGCATGATCCGCTCGGCGATCGGCCGCAGCTGTCCACGTCCGCCGCCCGCGCCAGGTCCCGGCCGGTGGACGCCCGCACCGGGGCGCGGTCCGTGACGGCGCAGATCATGTGGTTCACCCCGCTGGGCGCGATGTCCCGCCGGACCTTCTCCAGGCACTCCTCCAGCATCCCCGCGACGGACAGGCGCTCGGCGATCTCCTCAGACGTCAGCTCGATGCCGCGCCCCAGGTCCCCGGCCGCGATGGCCTCCACGACGACCGGCTTCAGCTCACCCGGGTCCACGCCGTTGCGGCGCAACTTCTCCTCCGGCCTGGACGACGCGTAGCTGCCGGAGGTGGTCCGCGAGCCTGCGGACCGACCAGCGGGTGAAGGGCGTGCCCAGTGCGGTGGGCCGGGTGGTGGCCGTCTCGACGATGAGGTTCTCGTCCTCAGTGCTCAGCAGGCGGGGACGGGAAGCCCCGTCGGGGCAGGGTGACCACAGGGGTCCCCTGCCCCGACGGGGCTCGGTCGGCCGGGCGGCGGGTTACCGGCGCCCGGCAGAGGCCGGTGCCGTGTGCGGCGCTCCCCGGCTCAGCCGAAGTTCACGTCGCTGCACCACATGTAGGCCTGGTCGAGGTGCGAGGCCTGCCAGATCACGAACACGATGTGGTGTCCGGTGTAGCCGGAGGTCTGGACGGGGAACGTGATGTTCTGCGCCGGGGCGAAGCGGCCGGTCTGCGTGATGAAGTCGAGGTTGCCCCAGCCCAGGGTCTGGGTCTTGGGATCGAAGCCCTGCTTGCTCACGTAGACCTTGAAGTAGTCGGCACCGTGGGACGCCTGGTCGTACAGCTGGATCGAGAAGTTGTTGCCGACGGTGGTGGTCTTCCACGGCCCGGGCTTGTTCAGGCTGGCGTTCCTCGAGAGGTTGTTGCTGCAGAGCGTCCCGTCGGGGGTCCGCGCCTGGAACTGGCCACCGAGGCCGTCGCGGAGCGCGCTCATCCAGTTCCACATGGTGTCGGGGTTGGCCTGCCAGGCCTGCCAACACATGGGGTCCTGGGTCTGCATCGCCGGGTTCGTGTGGTTGCTGCCCCACGTCTTCCAGCACTGGTACGCGCGGGTGGCGGGGCCGATGACGGTGCCGTGAGCCTGGGCGGGGGCCGACCAGGTCAGTGCGCCGACAACCACGGCGAACAGCATGACGAGCGCTTGGAGAGGACGGCGGAGGAACGACCGCGAACGCCCTGTTAACGGACTCTGTTTGGGCATGTGGGGGGAACTCCTTCCAGTGGCAAGGCTGTTATGGGAGCGCTCCCAACGGTAGGACTTCTGCGTGAAATGTCAATGAAACGAACGGAGTTGATCAAAGAGGCGGGTGGTGAGCAGGGAATCTGCCGTGAAACCGGGAGCCAGAACCGTTCCCGGGACCGGACAGCGGGACGTGGCATGACGCCGCGTCAGCACGCGGTCTTGCAAATCCGGACCAGCAGGGGAGACTGCCTTCACAACCGGGTCCTCCCGGTCCCCGGCAGCACCACGCCACGCAGGTCGGTCCACCGTCACTCCACCGAGATGAGGTCTCGTGAACCGAAACCGAGCCGCCGTCAGCGCGGCCGCCGTGACCCTGCTCACCGCCAGCCTCGCCGTCGGCCCGGCAGCCGCCACCACCGAGGCGAAGGCCCGCGTCGGAGCCGACTGGGCAACTCAGTCGATCGTCTTCACCGCCGCCGCAGGGCAGACCAACGACCTCAACATATTCCCCATGTACACCAGCGACGGGATCCGGCGGATCGGCTTCAGGGACGTGGTCCCGCTCGAACCGGGCGACCACTGCGCGTACTCCAGAGCCGAGGACACCACCTCCGTCGTCTGCGAGCTGCCCGCCGACAGCCCCCGGCCCGACAGGATCGACGTCTTCCTCGGCGACGGCAACGACACGGTCGCCGCCTTCACCCCCGGGGTCGGCACCGTCAGCGGCGGCCCCGGCGACGACGAACTGCACGCCCACACCGCACGCACGGTGCTGGGCGGCGCGGGGAACGACATGGTCATGGGACCCGCCGCCCTGCACGGCGGCGACGGCATGGACCACCTGATGGGTGACAGTGGCAACCAGCAGATGTGGGGCGACCGGGGCGACGACATGATCGAGGGCTACGGCGGGAACGACACCGTGCACACCGGCCCCGGCGACGACCACGCCATGGGCGGGGACGGCCGCGACATCCTCCTCGGCGGCCCCGGCAACGACACACTGCACGGCGAAGGCGGCGACGACCTCCTCTGCGGTGGCACCGGAGAGGACGCCCTCGAAGGCGGCCCCGGCCGCAACATCGTCCTCCCGTAACTGCGTCTCCACGCCCGACGGCCCTGGCCCGCGGCGCGAACAGCGTCGCGGGCGCCGAGCCGTCGGCGACCCGCCACCCGAGCCGCGTCAACCGCGAACGCCGCGGACGGCAGGTCCCCGCGCGACACGAGGTGACCCGGCGGAACCGGACCGTCGAACCTGTCGGCCGGCGCGGGCGCGAGTGCCCACCTTCCATGTGAGTCCGCGTCGTCAACTGTCCAGAGGGCGTGGCGCGTTGCCGGTGGCGAGCGAGCGGTTCCGGACCCTGGTCAGGTGGTGGGTGAACACCTCGCGCGCGTCGGGAGTGAGCGTGCGCAGCGCCACCAGCGCCGCGAACACCACGTCGCACAGTTCCGCCTGGACGTCCTCCCAGGTGTGCGTCACGCCCTTGCGCGGGTTCTGGCCGGTCGCCCCGATCACCGCCTGGGCGACCTCGCCGACCTCCTCCGACAGCTTCAGCATGCGCAGGGCCAGGCCCTCGCGGCCGTCGTGGGCGCGGTGGGAGTCCAGCCAGGCCCACAGCTCTTCCACCGTGGACCACAGGTCGGGCGAGTCGGCGGCGGGCGCGGGAACCGTCCGTGTCATCCCGTGCGCGGTCCTGTCGTGCCCGGCCCCGTCGTGCTCGGTCTTGCGCTCGGTCATGTGCTCGCTCATGCGCCCGAGCCTGCCACGCCGGACTGGCGGACCGACCGGCCTACTCCTCGAACAGCGCCTCCTGCTCGCCCTCCCTCTGCTGCCGCAGCCTGCGCCCCCGCGCTGCCACCACCAGCGCCGTCGCCGCGCCCGTCACCGCGAAGGCCGCCGGGATCATCCAGCCCCGGTTGACGGCGTGGCCGAGCGCGTGGTCCAGGGAGATCCGGCCGGGGCCCGTGACGGCGAGACCGGCCGCAGTGAGGCCGAGGGTCGCGGCGTACTCGTAACCGCCGCTCTGGTTGAAGAAGCCGTTCGGGGCGTGCACCGCGGCGGCGCCCGCCATCGCGCCCGCCGCCGCCGCACCGGCGGCGGGCGTGGCCAGGCCCAGCGCCAGCAGGGTGCCGCCGCCCAGTTCCGCGATCCCGGCGGCGGTGGCGCTGGCGGTGCCCGGCGCGTACCCGATGGACTCCATGAACTGGCCGGTGCCCTCGATGCCGCCGCCGCCGAACCAGCCGAACAGCTTCTGCGCGCCGTGCGCGGCGAGGGTGGCCCCGGCGCCCAGCCGGAGCAGCAACAGGCCCAGATCGCCTCGGTCGTAACAGGTCACGGTGTCTCCCGGGTCGCGGTACGGGGTCGGTGGGTGCCGACCGGGTCGGCGGGGCCGGCCGGGGTCGGCGGGGTCGGTGGGTGCCGCAGAGGTCGGCGGGCGCCGACAGGTTCCCCGCGCCCCGTCTGCGGCTCCGTCCTCCACCGTCGCACCGCTGCCACCCGTCCGGCCCGTCCGGGCGGCCGTTCGGGTGGCGGGGGCCGGGGGGCGGTGTGACGCTGCCCGCATGACCATTCAGACAGCCAAGCTCAGCGATCCCGCGGTGCGGGCCTTCGTCGACGCGGTCAACTCCCACGACCGGGAGGGCCTCATGGCGCTGCTCGCGCCGGGCGCGACGATGTCCGACGACGGCTCGGACCGGGACCTCGCGAAGTGGGTGGACCGGGAGATCTTCTCCTCGCACGGTCACCTGGAGGTGGACAACGAGTCGCGGGGCGGCCGTTCGCTGCTCGCCCGCCACCGGAACGACGTGTGGGGCGAGATGCGCACCCGCTGGAGCTTCACCGTGGACGGCGACGGCCGCATCACCCGCTTCGAGACGGGACAGGCCTGACGCCTCCCGGCGCCGCCGCGACCGGCGGCCGTGCGGCAGCCGCTCCACCGACCGGTGCGCATCCCGCGCTGTCACGCGGGATCCACCCCCACCCGGTGCGGTGGAGCGGCTGCCCCCTCCCCCTCGGAATGGTCCGGGCGGGCCCGTCGACGTCGGGCCCGGTCGACGGAAGGCCAGTGCTTCAAGTGTGAAGCTCCGGTGGAGATGAGTTGAGCATAAGTCCTTGACCGGCCGCAATGGTACGGACGGTCACATTCCGTTTGTGCTGATTCGTGCGGCGTGAAAGCCGGGCCCCCGGCCCGCGCACGGCACGGCCCGCCATCCGGACCTCATCAAACCGCCATGAGTTTGTCGTGTACGCGCCTGTCGGGTGTCGTCCCCGGCCAGTCCAATGCCCCCCTGTACTCATTCCACAGGGGAGGACCGGATGACATCCGAGGCCCGTCAGTCCCAGCACGCACCCGAACTGCGCGCCGCCGCCCGCCACATCGGCCGCCGCCGCTTCCTGACCGCCACCGGTGCCGCCGCCGCGCTCGCCTTCGCGGTCAACCTGCCCGCCGCCGGCACGGCGAGCGCCGCCGAACTCGACGCCCGGCGCATCACCGACGACCCGTTCACGCTCGGCGTCGCCTCCGGCGACCCGCTGCCCGGCTCCGTGCTGCTGTGGACCCGGCTGGCCCCGGCCCCCTACCAGCCCGACGGCGGTCTGCCCGCCGAACGCGTCACCGTGCACTGGGAACTCGCCCACGACGAGCGGTTCCGCCGGATCGTCAGACGCGGCGCCGCGACCGCGCACCCCGAGTTCCACCACACCGTCCACGTCGAGGTCGGCCACCTGCCCGCCGACCGCGTCCTCCACTACCGCTTCCGCGTCGGCGACTGGGTCAGCGAGACCGGCCGCACCCGCACCGCCCCGCTGCCCGGCAGCGACACCGGCCCGCTCACCCTCGCCGCCGTGTCCTGCCAGGCGTACCACGAGGGCTACTTCACCCCGTACGCCCATCTCGCCGCCGACGACGTCGACGTGGTCTTCCACCTCGGGGACTACCTCTACGAATACGCCGTCACCTCCGCGGGCGGCACACGCAACTACACCGACCGCACCCTCCCGGCCCTCTTCAACCGCGAGACCGTCACCCTGGAGGACTACCGGCTGCGCTACGCCCTCTACAAGACCGACCCCGACCTCAGGGCCGCGCACGCCGCCCACCCCTTCGTCGTCACCTGGGACGACCACGAGACCGAGAACAACTACGCGGACGACACCCCCGAGAACAGCGTCCCGCCGGAGGAGTTCCTGCTGCGCCGCGCCTCCGCCTACCGCGCCTACTGGGAGCACCAGCCGCTGCGCCGCCCGCAGCTGCCCAGCGGCCCCGACATGCAGCTCTACCGGCGCCTGCACTGGGGACGGCTCGCCCAGTTCGACGTCCTCGACACCCGCCAGTACCGCTCCAACCAGGCGCAGGGCGACGGCGCCCGGGTGCCCGGGCCCGAGGTGGACGACCCGGCGCGCACCATGACCGGCGAGACGCAGGAGCGCTGGCTGCTCGACGGCTGGCGCACCTCGCGGGCGCTGTGGAACGTCGTACCGCAGCAGGTCGTCTTCTCGCAGCGGAAGTTCGACCTCACCGAGCCGTCCCGCGTGTCGATGGACGCCTGGGACGGCTACCGCCCCTCCCGCCGCCGCGTCCTCGACGGCGCCGAGGCCGCCGGCATCGAGAACCTGATGGTCCTCACCGGCGACGTGCACGTCGGCTACGCCTTCGACATCAAGGACGACTTCGGCGACCCGGCCTCCCGCACCCGCGGCACCGAGATCGTCGCCACGTCCATATCCAGCGGCAGGGACGGCGCCGAGAAGCCCGCCAACTGGAACACGTACATGACCGCCAACCCGCACCTGAGGTTCTACAACGGCCGCCGCGGCTACGTGAACGTCACGCTCGGGCAGCAGCAGGCCCGCGCCGACTACAAGACGGTGCCGTACGTGTCCACGCCGGGGGCGCCGGTCACGACGGCCGCGTCCTTCGTCACCGAGGCGGGGCAGCCGGGCCTCAAGCCGGCATGACGCACCGGACGCCGGGTCGGGCACGGCGCGCCGCGCCTCAGGCCGGGACGAGCTCCGCCGCCGGGTCCGCCTCGCCCGGGTAGCGGACCCCCACGCGGTCCCGGACCGCGTCCAGCGTCCGCATCACCGCGAGCGTGCCCTCCAGCGGCACCAGCGGCGACTCGGTCTCACCGGCCCGCAGCGCCCGCATCACCTCGCGCGCCTCGTGCTTGAGGCCGGCGCGCGGACCGTCCGCCGGGTCGGCCGTGAACTCCTCGGGGTCACGGCCGTCCCGGTGCAGCACGAACCGGTCCGGGAAGAAGAACCCGCCCGGCACGTCGATACGGCCCGCCGAGCCGGTGACGGACGCGGACGTCGCCGTGCCGCTCACGATGGAGCAGTGCACCGAGGCGAGCGCGCCGCTCTCCCACGCCAGCAGCGCCCCCGTCTGCAGATCGACGCCCTCCTCCGAGAGCACCGCCCGCGCCGTGACGTCCGACGGCTCCCCGAGCAGCAGGTGCGCGAACGACACCGGGTACACGCCCAGGTCGAGCAGCGCGCCCCCGCCCTGCGCCGGATCACGCAGCCGGTGCGACGGCGGGAAGGGCCCCGCAAGCCCGAAGTCCGCCTGCACCGTGCGCACGTCACCGACCGCCCCGTCGTCCACGAGCGCCTTCAGCCGTCGCACCAGCGGATTGCAGTACATCCACATCGCTTCCATCAGGAAGCTGCCGCGCTCCCGCGCCAGCGCGACCAACTCCCGCGCCTCGCGCGCGTTCAGCGTGAACGCCTTCTCGCACAGCACGTTCCGCCCGGCCTCCAGGCACAGGCCCGCGGCGGCCCGGTGCGCCGCGTGCGGCGTCGCCACGTACACCACGTCGACGTCCTCGTCCCGCGCCAGCGACTCCCACGCGCCGTACGCCCGCGCGATGCCGAACCGGTCCGCGAACGCGTCCGCCGCCGCCTGCGTGCGCGACGCCACCGCCACGACCTCCGCGTCCGGCAGGTCCACCAGGTCCGCCGTGAACGACGCCGCGATCCCGCCGGTCGCCAGGATGCCCCAGCGCACGCTGCGTTCCGTCATTACCGGTCCCCACCTCGATCGTGTGACCCTCGCCACGTCGTACGAGCAGCCCGTTCGAGCTGAGAGCATAGGTGGCGGATCACCAGGAGAGGGAGGGCACATGCCCGAGCGCGGGGCGCCGACAACGGACAGCACACCCAAGGCGGCCATACCGGAAGCAGGCCGTGCGAGGGCCGCGCTCCGCCGCACCGGCCTGCTCGTCACCCTCGTCCTCGGCGGCCTCACCGCCACCCCGCCGCTGGCGATGGACATGTACCTCCCGGCGCTCCCCGAGGTCACCCGCTCCCTGCACGCGCCCGCCGCCACCGTCCAGCTCACGCTCACCGCCTGCCTGGCCGGCATGGCACTCGGCCAGCTCGTCATCGGCCCGATGAGCGACCGATGGGGCCGCAGGCGCCCGCTGCTCACCGGCCTCGCCGTCTACGTCGTCGCCACCGCCCTGTGCGCCCTCGCACCGAACGTCGAACTCCTCGTCGCCCTCCGCCTGGCCCAGGGCCTCGCCGGCGCCGCCGGCATCGTCATCGCGCGGGCCGTCGTCCGCGACCTGTACGACGGCATGGCCATGGCCCGGTTCTTCTCCACGCTCATGCTGATCTCCGGCGTCGCCCCGATCGTCGCGCCGCTCATCGGCGGCCAGATCCTGCGCGTCACCGACTGGCGGGGCGTGTTCGTCGTCCTCACCGGCGTCGGCGCCCTGCTGGCCGCCCTGGTGTGGGCGAAGCTCCCGGAGACCCTGCCCGCCGCCGAACGGCACTCCGGCGGCGTCGGCGAGGCGCTGCGCTCCATGCGCGTCCAGCTCGCCGACCGCGCCTTCACCGGCTACCTGCTCACCGGCGGCTTCGCCTTCGCCGCGCTGTTCGCCTACATCGCCGCCTCGCCGTTCGTCGTCCAGGAGATCTACGGGGCCTCCCCGCAGACGTACAGCCTGCTGTTCGGGCTGAACTCCGTCGGCCTGATCGCCGTCGGCCAGTTCAACGGGCGGGTCCTCGTCGGCCGGGTCGGCCTGAACCGCGTCCTCGCCGCCGGGCTCCTGGTCGTCGTCGGCGCCGCCACCGCGCTGCTGCTGATGTCCCTCGGCGTGTTCGGCGAGGTGGGGCTCTGGGCCGTCGCCGCCGCGCTGTTCGTCCTGATGTCCGCCATGGGCATCGCCCTGCCCAACGCGCAGACCCTCGCCCTGATGCGCGTGGAGCGCTCCGCGGGGTCCGCGTCCGCGCTGCTGGGCACCTCGTCCTTCCTCATCGGCGCGGTCGCCTCCCCGCTCGTCGGCGTCGCCGGGGAGGACACCGCCGTCCCGATGGCCGTCGTCCAGCTCGCCTCGGCGCTGGTGGCGCTGGCCTGCTTCGCGGGCCTGTGCCGCACCCGCAGGGCCCCGGTGGCGGCGGCCCCGGCCGAGGAGGCGAGGAACTGAGCGCGCCGAGACTGCGCGGCGGCAGCCCCGAACGGGCCGGACTCGACCCGGGGGAGATGCGCCGCCTCGTCCAGGAGGTCCACGACCTCACCACCGGCGACCGCCCCTGGGCGGCCGGAGCCGTCGTCCTCGCCGGACGCGGCCCCGTGCTCGCCGTCGCCCAGGCGGCGGGCTGGGCCGTCCGGTACGTCGCCCACGACCCGGCGACCGGGCGGGGCGTGGAACTGCCCGCCCACGCGCGCGTGCCGATGACCGTCGACACACCCTTCGACCTGGCGTCCCTCACCAAGCTGTTCACGTCCGTCGCCGCCGTGCAGCAGATCGAGCGCGGCACCCTCGGCATCGACGCGCTGGTCGGCGCCTACCTGCCCGACTTCCACGCCGCCGCCCGGCACGGCCTCACCGTGCGCCACCTGCTCACCCACACCTCCGGGCTGCGCCCCGAACTCCCGCTGTACGACTGCGCCGGCGCCGCGGAACGCCTGGCGCTGCTCCAGGCCGCGGAACCGGCCGCCGAACCCGGCACGCACTGCTACTCCGACCTGAACATGCTCCTGCTCCAGCACGTCCTGGAACGCGTCACCGGGCGCCCCCTGGACGTCCTGGTCCGGGACGGCATCACCCGCCCCCTGGGCATGACCTCGACCCGCTTCGGACCCTGCCCCGGCGCGGCGGCCACCGAGGACCAGCGCCGGCCGTGGGCCAAGGCGGACCGGGGCATGCTGCGCGGCGAGGTCCACGACGAGAACGCGTGGGCGCTCGGCGGCGTGGCCGGTCACGCCGGCCTGTTCGCCACCGGCCCGGACCTCGCGGTGTTCTGCCGCGCCCTGCTGGCGGGCGGCTCGTACGGCCCCGCCCGCATCCTCGGCCCCGACCTCGTGGACCTCCTGCTCACCCCGCCGGGCCTGGGCTTCGCCATGGACCAGCCGTGGTTCATGGGCGAGCTGTCCGGCCGGGGCGCGGCGGGCCACACGGGCTTCACCGGCACGTCCCTGGTCCTGGACCGGGCGACGGACACCTTCCTGATCCTCCTCGCCAATACCGTCCACCCGAAACGACGCCCCCCGGACAGCCGCCCGAGAGCGGCGGCGGGGACACGGGTGGCGAGAGCGGTCCGCAGCTGAGGCCTTCGGCGCCCCCGGCTGATCCCGGCCCGCCCGGCGCTCGGGGACCAGGCGCGAAGCGCCGCCCCCCAACGCCCGCCCTACAATCGCCAGGTGAACGCCCCCCTGCCCCCCGTCTCCGACACCCTGCGCGCCGCGCTCGGCGACCTCCTCGACGGGCTCCCGCCCCGGCGGGCCGCGCAGGCCGTCGAACGGCTCATCGCCAGCTACCGGGGCAGCACCCCGACCGACGCCCCGATCCTCAGGGACCGCGCCGACACGGTCGCGTACGCCGCGTACCGCATGCCCGCGACCTTCGAGGCGGTGCGGTCGGCGCTCACGCGGTTCGCGGCGGCCGTGCCCGGCTGGACACCCGGCGGCCACGTCGACGTCGGCGGCGGCACCGGCGCGGCGACCTGGGCCGCCGCCGCCACCTGGCCCGGCGCCCGGCCCGTGACCGTCCTGGACTGGGCCGAGCCCGCGCTCGCGCTCGGCCGGGAGATCGCCGCCGCCCACCCGGACCTGCGGGACGTCCGCTGGCGGCGCTCCCGGATCTCAGCCGCGCTCACCCTGGAGAGCACCGACCTCGCCACGGTCTCCTACGTCCTCAACGAGCTGTCCGCGCCCGACCGCGCCACCCTCGTCGACGCGGTGGCGAGCGCCGCCCGCGCCGTCGTCATCGTCGAACCCGGCACCCCCGACGGCTACGCCCGCGTCATCGAGGCCCGCGACCGCCTCGTCGCCGCCGGCTTCCACGTCGCCGCGCCCTGCCCGCACAGCGCCGCCTGCCCCATCGCCCCCGGCACGGACTGGTGCCACTTCTCGGCGCGCGTCAGCCGCTCCTCCCTGCACCGCCAGGTCAAGGGCGGCTCCCTCGCCTACGAGGACGAGAAGTTCAGCTACGTCGCCGCCACCCGGCTCCCGGCCGCCCCGGCCCCCGCCCGTGTCGTCCGCCGCCCCCAGATCCGCAAGGGCCAGGTCCTGCTCGACCTGTGCGAGCCCGACGAGCGCCTGGACCGCCGTACGGTCACCAAACGCCATGGCGACCTCTACAAGGCGGCGCGCGACGCGGCCTGGGGCGACGCCTGGCCGCCACCCGGGCAGGACACGCCGCCGAGCTGACCCGCCGCCCCGACGCCCCGGCCGCGAGACGCCCCGTCTCACCCCCTTGCTACCGTCGACCCATGGTCACCGAGCCCGCCCCGGACAATGCCCCCGACGAAACCCCCGCCGCCCGCCACCCCCGCACCCCCGACTCCTCCCGCCGCAGCGAGCGCTCCCGCCGCGCCATCTACGACGCCGCCCTCGCCCTCGTCGCCGAGATCGGCTACGCGCGGACCACCATCGAGGGCATCGCCGCCCGCGCCGGCGTCGGCAAGCAGACGATCTACCGCTGGTGGCCGTCGAAGGCCGACGTACTGCTGGAGGCCTTCCTCGACCTCGGCGAGCAGGCCGCGCGGTCCGCCGGGCAGGAGGGCACCGCCGTCCCCGACACCGGCGACCTCGCCGCCGACCTGAAGGCCGTACTGCGGGCCACCGTGGACGAGCTGTGCGACCCGGCGTTCGAGGCGCCGTCGCGTGCGCTGGCCGCCGAGGGCGTCGTGGACGAGCAGCTCGGCCGGGAGTTCGTCACCAAGCTGCTGGAACCCTCGCTCCGGCTCTACGCCGACCGGCTGCGCGCCGCGCAGGCCGCGGGCCAGGTCCGCCCGGACGTCGACCCGCGCATCGCCCTGGAGCTGTTCGTCTCCCCGCTGGCCCAGCGCTGGCTCCAGCGCACGGCCCCGATCTCCTACGAGTACACCGACACCCTGGTCGACTACGCCCTGCACGGCCTCGCGCCCCGCGCCTGACCCGGGACCGCCGCACCCCGATTGCGGGCTCCGGCCCCCCGAGGCGCACGATGGTGGGACGATAGGGCATGCTGGCACGCACGACGGCGAGGCGAGGGGATAGATGAGCGCGAGGTTCGGCGGCCGTACCGGCCTTCGGGGCAAACTCACCCAGTGGCTGCCCGGACGCCGCCCGAAGGAGGCCGTCGGCGCCGACGACCGGGAGGCCCTGCTGCTCGCCGCCGCCGCTGCGGGACTGCCCCTCGCGCCCGCCGCGCACCCGGCCGGCTACCGCTGCTCCTGCGACCGCGTCGGCTGTCCCACCCCGGCCCGCCACCCCGTGTCGTTCGCCTGGCAGACGCAGTCCACCACCGACCGCGCCCAGATCGAGTGCTGGGCCCGCCACCAGCCGCAGGCCAACTTCATCACCGCGACCGGCATGACGCACGACGTGCTGGACGTCCCCCTGGACGCCGGACGCGAGGCCCTGGAGCGGCTGCTCGCCGCCGGCATCGAGGTGGGGCCGGTCGCCGAGAGCGACGACGGCCGGCTGCTGTTCTTCACCCTCACCCGCGGCACCCCCGAGGACGAGGACGAGTGGTGGCCGTGCGAACTGGACTGCCACCCGGAGACCATGGACGAGCATCCCGGCCTGCGCTGGCACTGCCGCGGCTCCTACGTCCTGGTGCCGCCCGCCCGGCTCCCCGGCGACCAGTCCGTGCACTGGGTGCGCGGCCCCGAGCACGAACTGCCCGACCCGCTCAGCCTGCTGGAGGTCCTCACCGACTCCTGCGCCCGGTACGCGGGCGAGGAGCCGGCGCAGGCGTCCTGGCCCATGCGCCAATGACCCCCGTGGCACGGGCCTTCGCGGCGGCGGGCCGGTAGGGGCTACTCGCCCTGGGCCGACGTCAGGCCCTGCACGCGGCCCAGGATCGCCACGTCCCCGGAGCCCTTCGGGTCGAGGGCGGCCTGGTTGGAGACGAACTCCATCGTCAGCGACTGCTTGATCTCGCCGGTCGTCAGCGCGAGCACGCTCTTGTTCGGCGTCGGCACCGTGGCGCCCGCCGCGGCCGTCTGCTTCTGGTAGTGGCGCGTGGTGAAGAACACCAGCGCGTCACCGTCCGCGGTGCGCAGCCCCAGCGGCGCGTAGTCGCCGTTCGTCAGCGGCTCGTCGATGTACTGCGTGGCCAGGCCCGGCTTCGCGGCCTCCTTCTTGCGCAACTGCCGCCACACCGTGGTGTGGGCGCCCGCCGCGAAGGAACCCTCGCCGTCCTTCAGATACGTCGCGTAGTCACCGCTCAGCCTGTCCGGCGCGACGGCGACGTCCGTGGAGTTCGCGTCCACGGCCTCGGCCCAGCCGTCCTTGTCCGTCTCGAACTCGGGTACGTCCGCCGGGTCGAGCAGCGTCAGGTACGCCACCTCCCACGGCTCGTCCGTGCCGCCCCGCGTGAACACCAGCAGCCAGCGCGCGTCGCCGCCCTTGTTGCCCCGGGCGTCGGCGAGGAACCAGCGCGGCCAGCCCGCCTTCTTCGGAATGGTGAACCTGGCGTCGGTCAGCCTCAGCGGAGTGTGCGCGGGGTTGCCGCCCGGGTGGTTCGCCCGGCCCGCCTTCAGCCGCGCCCCGTCGATGTCGGCGAGGGCGCCGGTGACGTGACCGGCGTCCAGGGAACGGTCGTAGGCCTTGTCGGCCCTGTTGTACGCGGCCGTGAACTGGCGCAGCGCCTTCGCGGCCTCGGCGCGGGTGGCCGCCGGGAGCACCTCGCGCTCCCCGTGCACCACCACGCATCCGCTCGCCGTCACCGACAATGCGGTCACCGACGCCGCTATCAGGGCGCTCCGGTCAAGCCTGCGGAGCCTTCGAGGGCCGCGATCCCTGCTCATGAGGTCCCTTCACCTTCCCCTTTCCGGAGGCGAACCCTACCGGGGCGAGAAACAGCGCGAGCGTCGGGATCGGGTACGGACGAGCACGGCGCCGGTCCATGTGGAGAACCGGACCGGGGTGATGCGCGGAGCGCCCCCGCCGGGCGGCTGGACGGAGGCCGGGGGACGGGTGCGGCTGGAGCGCCGGGCCGCTTCCGTAGTCCGGGGCGCGTCGCACGTCCGGGTCCTTTCGAGCGTCCGTACGGGTGTAGGGGGGTGTGTGCGAGCGCGGGAACGGGGACCTCTGGCCCGATCACTCAGCTTCGTGAGAGGAGCCCCATGCGTATCCGATCAGTTGTGGCAGCAGCTCTGTTCGCCGCCGCCCTCACCGCCACCGGCTCGGCCACCGCCGTGGCCGGCGGCCAGGGGGACGGCCCCTACGGCGGGGACTGCGACACCTACTTCGGAAGCATCGACACGTCCACCAGCGACCTCACCTGGGGTGGCATCCGCTGCATCGACCACTTCGGTCAGCACGGCCGTGACCACTACAAGGATCACGACTACAAGGGCCACAAGGGCCGCGACGACTTCAAGGGTCACGACGGCTGGGACGGCCACAAGGGCGACGGCCGGGACGACCACAAGGGTTACGGCTGGGACGGCCACAAGGGCCACGACGGCCGGGACGGCCACAAGGGCGACGGCCGGGACGACGACAAGGGTTACGGCGGCTGGGACGGCCACAAGGGCGACGGCCGGGACGACCACAAGGGTTACGGCTGGGACGGCCACAAGGGCCATGACGGCCGGGACGACGACAAGGGTTACGGCGGCGGTGACCACGACGGCCGTCACTGAACCGGCCGTACGGACCCGGCCCCCGCACGTCCGCGTGCGGGGGCCCGGTCCTGTCCCGGCGGGCGCCGGTCAGGCCGACAGCGGGAACTCCTCGCCCAGCGCCCGGAAGACGGCCGTGTTCAGCGCGAAGGCCCGCTTGCACTCCGCCACGACCCGCTGCTTCTCCAGCTCGTCCACCCGGATGCCGTCCAGCAGCTCCCGGTAGGCCCGCTTGAACGCGGCCGGGTTGCCGATCTCCTCGAACACGTAGAAGCGGACGCCGTCGCCCTTGCGCGCGAAGCCCCACGTCCTTTCCGCCGTGTCGCGGATGATCTGGCCGCCGGACAGGTCGCCGAGATAGCGCGTGTAGTGGTGGGCGACATAACCGCCCGGCCAGGTGCGGGCGCACTCCTCGACCCGCGCCGCGTACCGGCGCGTGGCCGGCAGAGCCCGCAGCGTCGAACGCCAGCCAGGGCCCCGCAGATGCGCCAGGTCCCGCTCCAGCGAGGCCAGCCGGAACAGCTCCGGGCGGACGAACGGCCCGGCCACCGGGTCCGACGCCAGCGGCCCGGCCGTGGTCTCCAGCGCCTCGTACACGAACCACAGCTGCTCGGTGTAGCGGGCGTAGGCGTCCACGCCGAGCCGCCCGCCGAGCAGGTCGCTCATGAACGTCGAGGTCTCCGCCTCCACGTGCTGCTCGTGCGAGGCGGTGCGGATCTGTGCCGAGAACGCGTCCATGGGCCCGATCCTCCCTTGCCGACAGGCTGTCGGGAAGACCGTACCCAGGCCGGCCCGGAAGGAAGCCGGGCGAACGCGGCCGGGAAAACGGGGCCGGGGAGGAAGAGGGCAGGGGAAAGGCGGCCGGCGGCGGTCAGGGCAGCGTGAGGATCTCCGCGCCCGTGTCCGTCACGACCAGGGTGTGCTCGAACTGCGCCGTCCGCTTCCGGTCCTTCGTCACCACGGTCCAGCCGTCGTCCCACATGTCGTACTCGTGCGTCCCGAGCGTCAGCATCGGCTCGATCGTGAACGTCATCCCGGGCTGCATCACCGTCGTCGCGTGCGGGCTGTCGTAGTGCGGGACGATCAGGCCCGAGTGGAACGCCGTGCTGATGCCGTGGCCGGTGAAGTCCCGCACGACGCCGTAGCCGAAGCGCTTCGCGTACGACTCGATGACCCGGCCGATGATGTTGATCTGGCGGCCCGGCTTGACCGCCTTGATGGCGCGGTTCAGCGCCTCGCGGGTGCGCTCCACCAGCAGCCGGCTCTCCTCGTCGACCTCGCCGACCAGGTACGTGGCGTTGTTGTCGCCGTGCACCCCGCCGATGTACGCCGTCACGTCGAGGTTGACGATGTCGCCGTCCTTGAGGACGGTGGAGTCCGGGATGCCGTGGCAGATGACCTCGTTGACCGACGTGCACAGCGACTTCGGGAAGCCGCGGTAGCCCAGCGTCGACGGGTAGGCGCCGTGGTCGCACATGTACTCGTGCGCCACCCGGTCCAGCTCGTCCGTGGTCACCCCCGGCGCGATGTGCCGGGCGGCCTCCGCCATCGCCCGCGCGGCGATCCGCCCGGCGACCCGCATCGCCTCCACGGTCTGAGGGGTCTGCACCTCCGGCCCCGTGTACGGCGCCGGGGCGGGCTTGCCCACGTACTCGGGTCGGCGGATGTTTCCGGGTACGGAACGGGTGGGAGACAGCTCCCCTGGTACGAGCAGCGACTGGCCAGACATGCCAGCGAGTCTAACCAGCGGGCGTGGGGGACCATGTCCGCGGCGAAAGGAGCCGGTCATGGCCCTGTTCAAGAAGCGCACGGTCGGAAAACCGGGCGAGTGGTACTACTGCCTGAAGCACCAGAAGGTCGAAGAGGGCCCGGAGTGCCCCGCGAAGGACCGCTTCGGCCCGTACGCGACCCGTCAGGAGGCGGAAAAGGCGATGGACATCGCCCGCGAACGCAACCAGGAATGGGAAACAGACCCCAACTGGCACGACACCCCGACCCGCAACACGGAGGAGTAAGCCGCCCCGCGCGACAGCCGCGCCGCCCGACCCGCGGGGCAGCCGTGCTGCTCGACCCGCGGGTCATCGTGCCGCCCGGGGCGATGGGGGAGGGCGGGCGCAGGCGGCACCCGGCAACGCCGGGCAGGCGCGACCCCGTGACGGCAACCGAAGCCCACCCGCGCCCACCACCGCACCGCGACCACGGCGCACCCGCACCGTCACCACCGCGCCGGCGGCGGAGCCGTGATCCGTTCCGCCAGCTCGGACAACCGGTCACGAAACCTCCGCCGCCCCCGCGGCACCGGCACCGCGTTCTCCCCGGCCGCCGCACTCACCAGATGCTGCACCGTGTCCAGATCCAGCTCCCCGTCCCCGGGCACGGCCAGCGCCTCGTGCGCCATCGCCCCCAGCTCCCCCTCCTCCGCCCCGCCCCCCAGCGCCAGCACCCTCGCCCCCGCCCGCCGCGCGTCGTACACCCGCTCCAGCAGCCCGGCGCCCGGCTCCCCGGGCGCCACCACGAACAGCGTCTCGCCCCGCCGCGCCGCCGCCAGCCGGCCCAGGCCCACCGCCAGGTGCGCCGGGTCCGAGGGCCGCGCGTCGTGCCGTACGAGCGTCGGCGCCAGCTCCGGCGTGCCCGACCACGCGGCCTCGTCCACCAGATGCGCCGCGAGGTGCCACGGCTCGTACTCCGCCGTGCCCACCAGCAGCAGCCCGCCCCCGTGGGAGACGACCGACCCGCGCAGCACCCCCGCGAACCGCCGCGTGGCCCCCAGCCACTCCGTCCCGGCGAGCACTTCACGCAGCAACGCGACCCGTACGGCATCCATGGGGCCGCATCCTGCCGCAACCGGACAGGCCCGACGCCGGGTTCGGCGGGAATTCGCCCGTCCGGGACGGGCGCGGGCCCCGGCGCCGGTGGCCCACCTGAGCCGAGGGCGCGGGCGGCCCGCACGTACAGTCGGCCCATGACCTCTACCAAGGACCCCTGGGACCTGCCCGACGTCTCCGGCCTCGTCGTCGGCGTGCTCGGCGGCACCGGCCCGCAGGGCAAGGGCCTCGCGTACCGCCTCGCCAAGGCCGGCCAGAAGGTGATCATCGGCTCGCGCGCCGCCGACCGCGCGCAGGCCGCCGCAGCGGAACTCGGCCACGGCATCGAGGGCGCCGGCAACGCCGAGACCGCCCGCCGCAGCGACGTCGTGATCGTCGCCGTGCCGTGGGAGGGCCACGCCGAGACCCTGCGGTCGCTGCGCGAGGACCTGGCGGGCAAGCTCGTCGTGGACTGCGTCAACCCGCTCGGCTTCGACAAGAAGGGCGCCTACGCGCTGAAGCCGGGGGAGGGCAGCGCCGCCGAGCAGGCCGCCGCGCTGCTGCCGGACTCCCGCGTCACCGCCGCCTTCCACCACCTGTCGGCCGTCCTCCTCCAGGACCCGGGGATCGAGGAGATCGACACCGACGTGATGGTGCTGGGCGAGGAGCGCGCCGACGTGGAGACCGTCCAGGCGCTGGCCGGGCGCATCCCCGGCATGCGCGGCGTCTTCGCCGGGCGGCTGCGCAACGCGCACCAGGTGGAGGCGCTGGTCGCCAACCTGATCTCCGTCAACCGCCGCTACAAGGCGCACGCCGGACTCCGCGTCACGGACGTATGAGGCGATGGGGGACACTGGTGGCGGCAGCAGGTGCCAGCAGTGTCCCCCGACAGGAGCCGAACGTCATGCCCCGTCTCGCCCTCTACAGCCTCGCCGTCTGTCTCCTCGCCGTGGCCGCGGCCGTGGTCTCGTTCGTGAACGGCTTGTGGCTCGGGATCGTGTGGGTGCTGATCGCGGGCCTGTCGTCCAACATGACCTGGTATTACGTCAAGCGGGGCCGGGCCACGGGCGGGGCGGACCGGTCCGTCACGGGCTGACCGAGCAGTACTCGTCCGAGCCGCGCCAGAAGCGGTACAGGTCGTAGCCGCAGTAGGTCTCGACGTCGCCGATGCCCAGCCCCCGCAGGATCGCGTCGACCGCGTCGAAGAACACCGCGTTGACCGACGGCACCCACAGCAGCGCGAACACGAACAGCAGGCCGAACGGCGCGAAGGGTTCCACCTGCCGCTTGACGTTGTACGACAGCCAGGGCTCCAGCACGCCGTAGCCGTCCAGGCCCGGGACCGGCAGGAAGTTCAGGATCGCCGCCGTCACCTGGAGCAGGGCGAGGAAGGCCAGCGCGAACCGGAAGTCCCGCGGCACGCCGTCCAGCGCGTCCAGCCAGAACGGCGCCGTGCACACCACCGCGAACAGCACGTTCGTCAGCGGGCCCGCCGCCGAGATCAGGCTGTGCCGCCAGCGGCCCCGGACGCGGTCCCGCTCGATGAACACCGCGCCGCCGGGCAGGCCGATGCCGCCCAGCATCACGAACACCACCGGCAGCACGATGCTCAGCAGGGCGTGCGTGTACTTCAGCGGGTTCAGCGTCAGGTAGCCCTTGGTGCCGACGGACAGGTCGCCGCTGTGCAGCGCGGTGCGGGCGTGCGCGTACTCGTGCAGGCACAGGGAGACGACCCACGCCGCCGTCACGAACAGGAAGACCGCCACACCGGGCTGCGCGGCGAACCCGGTCCAGGTGGCCCACCCCGTGACCGCCATGACGGCCACGATCCCCAGGAAGACCGGACTGACCCGCCGCTCACTGCGCCGACTGGCGGTGGTGGCCATGAAACCCCCCGAACGAGAAAACGAACACCGCGGACGGCCCGACGGTACTGGACCGACGCCAGCACCGGTCACCCACGTCACCCCGAGCCGCCCGGCCCGCCTGCCGCGCACCCACGGGCCGGGGGATCCCCGCCGTCACCGCCCCGCCCCCGTGCCCTCCCCGCCCCACCGGAGACAATGGACCCCGTGCGCTACCGCATCCTCGGTCCCACGCAGGCCCTGCGTTCCGACGGCACCCCGGTGCCGGTCGGTGGGGCCCGCCTGCGCGCGCTGCTGACCGTCCTCGCCCTGCGGTCCGGCCGCACCCTGCCCGCCGGGCTGCTCGTGGACGAGGTGTGGCACGCCGACGACCCGCCCGCCGACGCCCCCGGCGCCCTCCAGGCCCTCGTCGGCCGCCTCCGCAGGGCGCTCGGCGCCGAGGCCGTCGCCTCCGTGGACGGCGGCTACCGCCTGACCGCCGCCCCCGACGACGTCGACCTGCACCGCTTCGAGCGCCTCGCCGCCGAGGGCACCCGCGCCCTCGCCGACGGCGACCCCGCCAAGGCCGCCGTCGTCCTGGACGACGCGCTCGCCCTGTGGCACGGCCCGCCGCTGGCCGACCTCCCCGACCGCACCGCCGAGGCCGCCCGCTGGGAGACCCGGCGCCTGGACGTGCTGCGCGCCCGGCACTCCGCCGCCCTCGCCCTCGGCCACGCCGGGCAGTCGCTGCCCGAGCTGACCGCCCTGTGCGACGGTCACCCCCTGGACGAACCCCTCCAGGCCCTGCGGCTGCGCGCCCTGCGCGACACCGGCCGCACCGCCGAGGCCCTGGCCGCCTACGAGGACGTACGCCGCACCCTCGCCGACCGCCTCGGCTCCGACCCCGGCCCCGCACTGCGCGCCCTGCACGAGGAGTTGCTGCGGCAGGAGGGCGGCCCCGCCGAGGGAGACCGGGCGGCCCGCGCCCCCGGGCCGGGGAGCCCCGGCAACCTGCGCGCCCGCCTCACCTCCTTCGTCGGGCGGGAAGCCGACATCGAGGCCATCCGCCGCGACCTCGGCACCGCCCGGCTCGTCACGCTCACCGGCCCCGGCGGCGCGGGCAAGACCCGCCTGTCGCAGGAGGCCGCCGAGGCCGCGCGGGACGCCGCCCCGGACGGGGTGTGGCTGGCCGAACTCGCGCCCGTGGACGACCCCGGCGCCGTACCGGAGGCCGTGCTCACCGCCGTGGGAGCGCGCGAGACCGTGCTGTACGGCGCCGGCGCCGAGAGCATGCGGGCCGTGGCCGACCGCCACGGCGACCCCGTGGAACGGCTCGCCGAGCACTGCGGCAGGCGCCGCATGATGATCGTCCTGGACAACTGCGAGCACGTCGTCGGTGCCGCCGCCCGCCTCGCGGCGGAGCTGCTGGCCCGCTGCCCGCGCCTGACCGTGCTCGCCACCAGCCGCGAACCCCTCGGTGTGCCGGGCGAACTGGTGCGCCCGGTGGAACCGCTGCCGGAACCGGTCGCGCTGCGGCTGCTCGCCGACCGGGGAGGAGCCGCCCGCGCCGGCTTCCGCGTCGAGGACGACCCCGGGGCCTGCGCGGAGATCTGCGCCCGGCTCGACGGCCTGCCCCTCGCCATCGAGCTGGCCGCCGCCCGGCTCCGCATGCTGACGCCCCGTCAGATCGCCGACCGGCTGGACGACCGCTTCCGCCTTTTGACCTCCGGAAGCCGTACCGTGCTGCCCCGCCAGCAGACCCTGCGCGCCGTGGTCGACTGGTCCTGGGACCTGCTCGACGCGGACGAACGGGACGTGCTGAGCCGCCTGTCGGTCTTCGCGGGCGGCTGCGACCTGACCGCCGCCGAGGCCGTCTGCGGCCCCGGCGCCCTCGAAGCGCTCGGCTCCCTGGTCGACAAGTCCCTCGTCGTCGCCGCCCCGTCACCCGACGGCGAGATGCGCTACCGGCTGCTGGAGACCGTCGCCGAGTACGCGGGGGAGCGGCTCGACGAGGCGGGCCTGCGCCCGGAAACGGCGCGCGCCCACCTCACGTACTACCGCGAACTCGCCCGCACCACCGACCCGTTGCTGCGCGGCCCCGGCCAGCTCGCCGCCGTCGGACGGCTGGAGCGCGAGTACGAGAACCTCCGCACCGCCCTGCGGCACGCCGTCGCCGAACGCGACGAGCAGGAGGCGCTGTGCATCGTGCTCAGCCTGGCCTGGTACTGGCAGATGCGCGACCTGCGCGTCGAGGCCCGCAACTGGTGCCGCGACGTCATGGCCCTCGGCCCCGACCCGTTCGCCACCCCGGCCCGCCGCGCCACGCCCGTGTGGCAGCGTTGCACGGACCACCCGCCCCCGATGACCGGCGAGATCCTGGCGGAGGCCCGCCGCGGCGTCCACCTGGCCCACCTGGCCTGCATGGACACCGAGCTGGCGACCTGGCAGACCCCGGCCGCCCAGGAGAAGCTGCGCGTCATCACCGAGGTGTACGAGCCGGGCATGCCGCAGACCTGCCGCAGCCCCGGCCTCCTCTGGTTCTACGCCGTCATGCTCACCGGCGGCACGGACCGGCTGCGCGGCATCATCGAGGCCTCCGTCCGCACCTGCCGCGAGACCCCCGGCTACGAGTGGGAACTCGCCGCCTGCCTCCAGATGCGCGCCAACATCCTCGCCAACCGCGCCGACTGGGCCGGGGACGCCTTCCGGGACGCCGACGAGGCCCTGGAGGTCTACCGGCGCCTCGGCGACTCCTGGGGCGCCGCCGAGGCGCTGTCCGCGCGCGGCGAGGCCCACGAACGCAAGGGCGATCACCGCCTCGCCGCCGCCGACTACGAGTCGGCCATCGCGCACGCCGAACGCCTCGGCGCCCGCGCCCAGCAGGCCGTCCTGCGGGCCCGCCTCGCCGGCGCGCTGCTGGAGTGCGGCGACACCGAGCGGGGCGAGCGGATGCTGCGCGAGGTGATCGACAAGCAGCACGGCAGCCACAGCGAGGCGCTGCCCGCCGCCCGCCTCTTCCTGGCCGGCCGGCTCGGCGTGACCGGCCGCGTCCCCGAGGCGCGCGAGCAGCTCAGACTGCTCCGCGAGGGCTTCGGCATCGCCCACTTCGTCGTCTTCGACGCGATCATCCTCGGCGCCGAGGCCTGGCTGGACGCCGCCGAGGGCCTGAGCGCGCAGAGCCTGGAGAAGTCCCGGCGCGCCATCGAACTGGCCGGCGACCCGCTGTCGCAGACCATCTCGCCGCACATGCGCTCCGCGTACTTCGTCGTCGCCGCGACGGCCCTCGCCGACGCCGACGGCGGCAGCCGCGCCGACGACGCCGCGCGGCTGCTCGGCGCCGCCGACGCGGCTCTGCCGCCCGGCCACGTCGCCTCCGCCTGGGAGCGGTACGTGTACCAGTGCGCGCAGACGCGGGTGCGGGCCGCGCTGGGCGAGGAGGCGTACGCCGCCGCATACGCGCAGGGCGGCGGCCTCTCCGCCGCGGAGGCCACCGCCCTGGTCTGACGCCGGTCGGCGGGCCGACGGACCGGTGGGGGTCAGGCCTTGGTGCGGAACTTGTGCACCGCGACCGGCGCCATCACCGCCGTGATCGCCACCGACCAGCCGATCGTCATCCACAGGTCGCCCGCGACCGGCCCGCCGACCATCAGCCCGCGCGCGGCGTCGGCCAGCGAGGACAGCGGGTTGTACTCGGTGAACCTCTCCAGCCAGCCCGGCATCGACTGCGGCGGCGCGAAGATCGACGAGCCGAACTGCAACGGCATCAGCACCAGGAAGCCCATCGCCTGCACGGACTGCGCGTTCTTCATGACCACGCCCAGCGTCAGGAACACCCACATCAGGGCCGAGCCGAACAGCACGGACAGCCCCACGGCGGCGAACAGCCCGGCCCAGTCGGTGACGTCGAAGCCCACCAGGACGCCGACCACCAGCAGTACGACGGTGGCGAACAGCATCCGCACCAGCTCCACCGCGATCTTGGCGAACAGCACGGAGCCGCGCCCGATGGGCAGCGAACGGAACCGGTCCATGACCCCGGTGCCGAAGTCCTGGTTGAAGCCGGTGCCCACGCCCTGAGCCATGTTCATGCCCATCATGGCCATCAGCCCGGGCACGATGTACTGCACGTACTGCTCCTGGCCGCCGCCGAGCGACTGCCCGATGGAGCCGCCGAAGACGTACACGAACAGCAACGTGAAGACGACCGGGAAGAGGACCGCGTCGAACATCGACTCCGGGTCCTGCCGGATCCACAGCAGGTTGCGGCGCACCAGCGCGCCGGTGTGCCGCACATGCCCGCGCAGCGGGATCCGGGCGTCGGCCGGGTGCGGGGTGGTGGCGGTCATGCGGCGATCTCCTCGCGGTCGTCGGCGGCCACGGTGTCCTGCGGGGCGCTTGGCCGGTGGCCGGTGAGCGACAGGAACACCTCGTCCAGGCTGGGCAGTTCGGTGCTGATGGAGGCGAGCGTGATGCCGCGCGCGGCGACGGCGCCCACGACGGCGGTCAGCTGCTCGTCGCTGAGCACCGGCACCAGTACGGCGCCGCGCTCGGCGTCCACGGCGGTCGTGGCGAGCCCGGTGATGCCGAGGTCGTCCAGCGCGGCGGCCAGCGGGCGCAGCTGCGCCGGGTCGGCCGGGCGGACCCGCAGGGTGCGTCCGCCGACCTTCGCCTTCAGCTCGTCGATGCCGCCGCGCGCGATGACCCGCCCCCGGTCCACGACGGTCAGCCCCGAGGCGAGCTGCTCGGCCTCCTCCATGTACTGCGTGGTCAGCAGCACGGTCACCCCGTCGCCGACCATGCGCCTGACCTCGGCCCACACCTCGTTGCGGGTGCGCGGGTCCAGCCCCGTCGTGGGCTCGTCCAGGAACAGCACCGCGGGGTGCCCGATCATGGACGCGGCCAGGTCGAGCCGTCGCCGCATACCGCCGGAGTACGTGCCGGCCGGTCGGCGGGCCGCCTCGGTCAGCGCGAACCGCTCCAGCAGCTCGTCCGCCCGGGCCCGCGCCTGCGTGCGGGACAGGTCGAGCAGCCGCCCGATGAGATACAGGTTCTCCCACCCGGCGAGCTTCTCGTCCACGGACGCGTACTGCCCGGTCAGCCCGATCACCCGCCGCAGCTGCCGGGGCTGCCGTACGACGTCGTACCCGGCCACGGTCGCCGTCCCGGCGTCGGGCGCGAGCAGCGTGGACAGAATCCGCACCAGGGTGGTCTTCCCGGCCCCGTTCGGCCCGAGCACCCCCATCACGGTGCCCTCCGGCACCTCCAGATCCACCCCGTCCAGCGCCTTCGTGGCCCCGTAATGCTTGACCATGCCCCGCACGGCGACGGCCGCGCCGCCTTTCCCTACGTCGATTCCCGTCATGCCGACGACACTCCCAGCCGCGCCCGACAAACGACCGACAGCGAACCGACAGCGAACCGACAGCAGGGCTGGACATCCAGCCCGTCCGGAGCGTGAGGACGAGGCGCGAACCGCCGAAGGGGGCCTGGGGGCGCAGCCCCCAGGGCCGGGAACGGGAAGGGGCGGCGGGGCGAAACCCGGCGAGGCCCGCTCTCGCAAAGACGGCAGCCCCCGCCGACGGGGGAAGATCGGCGAGGGCTGCCCGGGTGTTACCGCAGTGGCTCAGTCGGCCGAGCCGGGACGCTCGGCCCGGTCAGGGAGGCCGGCCCGGGGGCCGGGACGGCGGGCCCAGCGGGGACGGCCGCTCAGTGAACGGCGTGCTCCGGCGCCGGAAACGCCCCACCGACCACGTCCTCGGCGAACGCCTTCACCGCCCCGCCCATCACCTCACGCAGATCGGCGTACTGCTTCACGAACTTCGGCACCCGCCCCCCGGTCAGCCCGAGCATGTCGGTCCACACCAGCACCTGCGCGTCCGTCTCGGCCCCGGCCCCGATCCCGACGGTCGGGATGTGCAGCGTGCGCGTCACCTCGGCGGCCAGCTCGGCCGGCACCAGCTCCAGCACGACGGCGAACGCGCCCGCGTCCTGCACGGACTTCGCGTCCCGCAGCAGCTGCTGCGCCGCCTCCTCGCCGCGCCCCTGCACGCGGTACCCCATCGCGTGCACCGACTGCGGCGTCAGACCGATGTGCGCCATCACCGGGATGCCGGACTCCACCAGCAGCCGGATCTGCTCGTGCGAGCGCTCTCCGCCCTCCAGCTTGACCGCGCCGACCCCGGCCTCCTTCACCAGCCGGGTCGCCGAGCGCAGCGCCTGCACCGGGCCCTCCTGGTAGGAGCCGAACGGCAGGTCGCCGACGATGAGCGAGCGCCTGGTGCCGCGGACGACGGCCGCGGACAGCATGGTCATCTGATCCAGCGTGACGGGGACCGTCGTGTCGTAGCCGAGGTGGCAGTTGCCCGCCGAGTCGCCGACCAGCAGGACCGGAATGCCGGCGTCGTCGAAGACGGAGGCGGTCAGCGCGTCGTACGCGGTGAGCATGGGCCACTTCTCGCCGCGCTCCTTGGCGGCGGCGATGTCGCGGACGGTGATGCGACGGGTGCTCTTGCCCCCGTACAGCGCCTTGCTGCCGTCGGAGGGGTTGGGCTGCGCAGTCTGGGCAGCCGGAAGCTGCGTCATGGCAACGCTCCTCACAAGTCATCTCGAGGCGCCCTGACGGCGTCCCCGGATCTCCTCCATGGTGGCACTTCGGGTCGGCGAGGGCCAGAGCGGCCCCTGTGACGCGCTCCACGCACGTTCCCGGCGCAGTTATGCGATACGAGACGGTCTCGTATCGTAAATGGTCTACCGTGGACGGCATGAACGACCCTGCCCCTACCGGCCCGCGGATCCCGGCAGCGGTGCACCGGCGCCGCTGGGCGATCCTCGCCGTCCTGATGCTGAGCCTCCTCGTCGTCGTCCTGGACAACTCGATCCTGAACGTCGCCCTCAAGACGATCTCGACCGCGGCTCCGGCCGGCCTGGGCGCCACCCAGAGCCAGCTGGAGTGGGCGATCAACTCCTACACCCTGGTCTTCGCCGGCCTGCTGTTCACCGCGGGCCTGCTCGGTGACCGGCTCGGCCGCAAGAAGGTGCTGATGGCCGGGCTGCTGGTGTTCGGCGTCAGCTCGGCGCTGGCCGCCCAGTCGGGTTCGCCGCAGCAGCTGATCGCGTTCCGCGCGCTGATGGGCTTCGGCGCCGCCTTCGTCATGCCCGCCACGCTCGCCGTCCTCATGAACGTCTTCGAGCGCGAGGAGCAGCCCAAGGCCATCGGCATCTGGGCGGGCGGCGTCGGCCTGGCCATCGCCATCGGCCCGGTCACCGGCGGTGTACTCCTGGAGCACTTCTGGTGGGGCTCGGTGTTCCTCGTCAACGTGCCGATCGTGGTCGTCGCGCTCGCGCTGATGCTCTGGCTGGTGCCCGACTCCCGCGACCCGAGGCCCGGCCGCCTGGACCCCGTCGGCGTGCTGCTGTCCGTCGTCGGCCTGGTCCTGCTGGTCTACGGCATCGTCGAGGGAGGCCGGCTCGCCGACTTCACCGACCCCACCGTCCTCGCGGCCACCGGCGCGGGCCTCGCCGTACTCGTGGCGTTCGTGGTGTTCGAGAAGCGCAGCGACCACCCCTCCATCGACGTCACGTACTTCCGGGACAAGGCCTTCTCGGCCGCTGTCGCCGCCATCGCGCTGGTGTTCTTCGCGCTGATGGGCGTGACGTTCTTCGCGGTGTTCTACATGCAGAGCGTGCTCGGCCACTCGCCGCTGGAGTCCGGGCTGCTGCTGCTCCCGCTGGCGGTCGCGCAGCTGATCTTCGCGCCGCGCGCCCGGCTGGTGGTCAACCGCTTCGGCAACCGCGCCACCACCACCGCCGGCATGACGCTCGTCGCCGTGGCGCTCGCCGCGTTCGCGCTCCTCGACGCGCAGACCCCGCTCTGGCTGCTGGAGGCGATCCTGTTCGCCATGGGCTCCGGCATGGCGCACATCATGACGCCGGTCAGCGTCGTCGTCATGCAGACCGTGCCGCGCGAGAAGGCGGGCTCCGCGTCCGCCCTCAGCAACACCTTCCGGCAGGTCGGCGCCGCCCTCGGCATCGCCGTCCTCGGCTCGGTGCTGTCCACCGCCTACCGCAACGGCATCGAGGACAAGCTCGGCGCGGTCCCCGAGCACCTGCGCCACACCGCCGGCGAGTCCATCGAGGCGACCCTCGGCGTCGCCGCCGGGATGGGCCCGGCCGGCAGGTCCCTGGTGGCCCCGGCCCACGACGCCTTCCTCCAGGCCATGCACGTCACCGCCCTGCTGGGCGCGGGCGTCGCGGTGCTCGGCGCGGTCGTCGTGGCCCTGTTCCTGCCGGGCAGGCAGCGGGCGCAGCGGCAGGAGGAGAAGGACGGGCAGCTCGTGTCCGCGGGGGAGTAGGAGGGACAGCGGCGCAGGGACGCAGGGCAGTGGCGCAGAATCGGGGATCATCACCGGGTGACCGTGCGACCGGGCCCGGGCCGCCGCCCGGCAGCGGAAGGGAGCAAGCAGACGTGAGCCTCGCCGACAGCGACACCAGGCAGGACGGCCCGGCCAGGGGCCGCCCCCGCAGCGAGGCCGTGGAGCACGCCATCATCGAGGGCGTCATGAAGCTCCTGGAGGACGGCGTGCCGCTCGCGGAGGTCTCCATCGAGCGGATCGCCCGTACCGCGGGCGTCGGCAAGGCCACCATCTACCGGCGCTGGAGCGGCAAGGAGGAACTCTTCGTCGACGTCATGCGCGCCGCCGAACCGCCCGACGCGGAACTGCCCGGCACGTCGATGCGCGAGGACCTCGTCGTCCTGCTGGAGGCGGTGCGCCGGCGCGGACTGGTCAGCCGCTCGTCGGCCATCTTCCACAGCGTGTACGCCCAGATGAAGACCGCCCGAAGATCTGGGCCGAGTACCACAAGAGCGTCATCGAGCCCCGACGCCGCCTCGGCCTGGAGATCCTGCGCCGCGGCCAGCGCGACGGCGAACTCCGCGCCGACCTCGACGTCGAACTGCTCTACGACGTCTTCGTCGGCCCCATGCTGGTGCGCACCGTGTTCCGGCCGGGCGCCGAACTCCCCGAGGGCCTGGCCGAGCAGATCGTCGACACCCTGCTGGGCGGCCTGGCCCCGGCGCGGGAGGCCCACGGGGACCGGTGACGCCGCAGCCGGAATGTGCGTGTTTCGTCACAGTGCCCCGCGGGTTGCCGCGGTCCGGAACTCGGGACGCGCCCCCGCTCGTCCTCGTGCCTGTACGGCCGTCACCGGACGGCGGGGAACGGAGCCGATCATCCCCTAGGGTCGTAGCCACGGGGGTGACGGTGTGCGCACGGCAGGTAGTGAGGCAACGGTATGGCGCAGCAGGCGTACGTGACGGACTCGGACCACGGCGGCTCTCCGGCCGAGCGCCCGCGATCCCGGTTCCGGCGCCTGCTCTCCCGGCCGGCGGGCCGGTGGGGCGACCGGGACAGCCGGCGGCGCGGCGTGCTCGTGGCCGCCGCGGCGGTGCTGCTGGCGCTGGTGATGCTGGCCCACTCGCGCATCCCGAACGCGGTCGGCAACCTCGGCAGCCTCACGGAGACCTTCCTGCCCTGGCTGGGCCTGATGGTGCCGGCGCTGCTGGTGTCGGCCCTGGTGCGCCGCTCGGTGACCGCGCTGATCGCGGTGCTGGTGCCGGCGGTGGTCTGGCTGACGCTGTTCGGCGGGCTGCTCACCGACAAGGCGGCAGCCGGCGGTGATCTGACGGTGGCCACGCACAACGTCAACGCCGACAACCCCGACCCGTCCGGCACCGCCCGCGACGTCGCCGCCTCCGGCGCGGACGTGGTGGCGCTGGAGGAGCTGAGGGCGGCGGCGGTCCCCACGTACGAGAAGGCGCTGGCGTCGACGTATCCGCACCACGCGGTGGTGGGCACCGTCGGACTGTGGAGCAAGTACCCGATGAGCGGCGTCAGGGACGTCGACATCAAGCTCGGCTGGAAGCGCGCGATGCGCGCCACGGTCACCACCCCGGCCGGGCAGGTCGCCGTCTACGTCGCCCACCTCCCGTCCGTCCGCGTGAAGCTGGAGGCCGGCTTCACGGCCCGGCAGCGCGACAAGAGCGCCGACGCGCTCGGAGAGGCCATCGCCGGCGAGCAGCTCACCCGGGTCGTGCTGCTCGGCGACCTCAACGGCACGATGAACGACCGCGCGCTGAACGCCGTCACCTCCCAGATGCGCTCCACACAGGGCGCGGCGGGCAGCGGCTTCGGCTTCAGCTGGCCGGCGTCGTTCCCGATGGCCCGCATCGACCAGATCATGGTCAAGGGCATCGAACCGGAAAGCTCCTGGACCCTGCCCCGCACGAGCAGCGACCACCTCCCGGTCGCGGCCCGTGTGAAGGTCGCCCCGACGGCGTCCTGAAAACCCCGGACGCACGCTGCCTTTCCTTGCACCTGACCCGCCCGCCGAGCGAAACGGGCAGGGGGCGCCCGGCACGAGCCGGACGCCCCCTGCTCGGCGTGCTCACAGCACGGGCAGGTTCTTCCGCAGCTCGAACGCGGTGACCTCGCTGCGGTACTCCTCCCACTCCTGCTTCTTGTTGCGCAGGAAGAAGTCGAAGACGTGTTCGCCGAGGGTTTCGGCGACCAGGTCGCTGCGCTGCATCAGGTCCAGGGCCTCGCCCAGGTTCTGCGGGAGCGGCTCGATGCCCATCGCGCGGCGTTCCGCGTCGGACAGTGCCCACACGTCGTCCTCGGCGCCCGGCGGGAGTTCGTAGCCCTCCTCGATGCCCTTCAGGCCGGCGGCCAGCAGGACGGCGTAGGAGAGGTACGGGTTGGCGCCGGAGTCCAGGGAGCGGACCTCGACGCGGGCCGAGCCGGTCTTGCCCGGCTTGTACATCGGCACGCGCACCAGCGCCGAGCGGTTGTTGTGGCCCCAGCAGATGTACGAGGGGGCCTCGCCGCCGGCGCCCGCCGTGCGCTCCGTGCCGCCCCAGATGCGCTTGTACGAGTTGACCCACTGGTTCGTCACCGCGGACAGCTCCGCCGCGTGCTTCAGCAGGCCCGCGATGAAGGAGCGGCCGACCTTGGAGAGCTGGTACTCGGCGCCCGACTCGTAGAACGCGTTGCGGTCGCCCTCGAAGAGGGAGAGGTGCGTGTGCATGCCGCTGCCGGGGTGCTCGGAGAACGGCTTCGGCATGAACGTCGCCTGCACGCCCTGCTCCAGCGCCACCTGCTTCATCACCAGGCGGAACGTCATGATGTTGTCCGCCGTGGACAGCGCGTCCGCGTAGCGCAGGTCGATCTCCTGCTGGCCGGGGGCGCCCTCGTGGTGGGAGAACTCGACCGAGATGCCCATCGACTCCAGCATGGTGATCGCCTGGCGGCGGAAGTCCATGCCGACGTTCTGCGGGGTGTGGTCGAAGTAGCCCGAGTTGTCGGCGGGGGTGGGGCGGGAGCCGTCGACCGGCTTGTCCTTCAGCAGGAAGAACTCGATCTCCGGGTGCGTGTAGAACGTGAAGCCCAGGTCGGAGGCGCGGGCCAGGGCGCGCTTGAGGACGTAGCGCGGGTCGGCGAAGGACGGGGAGCCGTCCGGCATGAGGATGTCGCAGAACATGCGTGCGGTGCCGGGGGCCTCCGCGCGCCAGGGCAGCACCTGGAAGGTGGAGGGGTCCGGCTTGGCGATCATGTCGGACTCGTACACCCGGGCGAAGCCCTCGATCGCGGAGCCGTCGAAGCCGATGCCCTCGTCGAAGGCCTGCTCCAGCTCGGCGGGGGCCACGGCCACCGACTTGAGGAAGCCCAGCACGTCCGTGAACCACAGGCGTACGAAACGGATGTCGCGCTCCTCCAACGTCCGGAGCACGAACTCCTGCTGCTTGTCCATCTTCCGCTTCCCCATCCTTGCTGGTCAGGCCGCCTGTCTCCGGTCCCGAGGGTGGCGGTCGGGCATCTGAGCATCCCACCACAACACCGTTTCACGCGCGTTGCGGACCATGATCGGGCGGCCGGCTCCGGTCTGAACGTCCGGCGTACGGCGGTTACCGCTGTGCCGCCCATATTGCCTCCTGGCGGTTGCGGGCGTAACGGCGGGAGGGGATGGAACCCGTCCGGAGGGCTCGGCTGTTCCTTCGCATCCCAGTACGATCAGCTGGCCTCCTCCGTCACCTGCCCCGAAGGACACGAACCATGGGTTCCGCGAAGAACGGCTCCGGCAAGACCGGCAAGAACAGCAGCGGCTCGGCGCGTCAGACGCGGATAGCCGAGATGCGGCGTGCGGAGCAGGCACGCGACCGGCGCAACCGGCTCCTCACGATCGGCGCGAGTGCCGTGATAGTCGCCGCGCTCGTCGTGGGCGGTGTGGTGCTGGTGCGGTCGCAGTCCGACTCCGGCGCGTCCGACAGCGCCAACGGCGACTCCAAGACGTCCGGGAAGTTCGTGACGGACGCGGACGGGGTGAGGAAGTGGCAGGGCAAGCTGTCCCGCAACCACGTCACCAAGGACGTGGACTACCCGACCGAGCCGCCCGTCGGCGGTGACCACAACCAGGTCTGGATGAACTGCAACGGCGACGTCTACACCAAGCCGATCAACAACGTGAACGCCGTGCACTCCCTGGAGCACGGGGCCGTGTGGGTGACGTACAACGCGAAGGCCGACAAGGCCGACGTCGACGCGCTCGCGGCGAAGGTGAAGAAGACGCCGTACACGCTGATGAGCCCCGTGGAGGGGCAGCAGGACCCGATCATGCTGTCGGCGTGGGGGCACCAGCGGACGGTGAGCGGGGCCGACGACCCGAACGTCGACACGTTCCTCGAGAAGTTCGTGCAGGGCGCGCAGACGCCGGAGCCCGGGGCGGCGTGCACGGGAGGGCTGCCGCAGTGAGAAGGGCCGGCTGGATCGCGGGGGCCGCGTCGGCGGTGCTGGTCGCCGCCGGCGGGGTGACGTGCGCGGTCGCCGGGGACGACGGCGGCGGGGCGGGCGCCCCGCCGCCCGCCGCGTCGTCGGCCGACGCCGGGTTCGCCCGGGACATGGCCGTGCACCACCAGCAGGCCGTGGAGATGTCGTACATCGTGCGGGACCGCACCGACGACGTGGAGGTGCGGCGGCTCGCGTACGACATCGCGCAGACGCAGGCGAACCAGCGGGGGATGCTGCTCGGCTGGCTGGACCTGTGGGAGCTGCCGAAGGTGTCGGCGGATCCGCCGATGACGTGGATGGGGATGCGCGGGGCGCCGTCGGAGGGGGACGGGGCGCTGATGCCGGGGATGGCGACCGACGCGGAGCTGGCGAGGCTCGGGAAGCTGCGGGGGCGCCAGGCGGAGGTCTACTACCTGCGGCTGATGACCGAGCACCACAAGGGCGGGGTGCACATGGCGCAGGCCTGCGCCGCGAGGTGCACGGTCGGCGTGGAGAAGCGGCTGGCGCGCGGGATGGCGGAGGCCCAGGAGTCGGAGATCGGGCTGATGACGGACATGCTGCGGGAGCGCGGCGCGTAGCCCTCCCGCGCCGGGAGGCCCGGGGGCCCCGACGACGGCCGTGCCCCCGCCCGCCCCCCCATCGCGTCGCTCTGACGATTACACTGGCCCCGTGCCTCAACTACGCGTCGCCCTGAATCAGATCGACTCACGCGTCGGCGACCTCGCCGGGAACAGCGAGACCATCGTCCGCCGGACCCGCCGCTGCGCCGAGCGGGGAGCGCATCTCGTGGCGTTCCCGGAGATGGCGCTGACCGGGTATCCCGTGGAGGACCTGGCCCTCAGGTCCTCCTTCGTGGAGGCGTCCCGCGCCGCCCTGCGCGACCTCGCCGCCCGCCTGGCGGCCGAGGGCCTCGGCGGCCTCCCGGTGGTCGTCGGCTACCTCGACCGCTGCGAGACCGCCCAGCCGAAGTACGGCCAGCCCGCGGGCGCCCCGCAGAACGCCGCGGCGGTCCTCCACGGCGGCGACATCGTGCTCACCTTCGCCAAGCACCACCTGCCGAACTACGGCGTCTTCGACGAGTTCCGCTACTTCGTGCCCGGCGACACCCTGCCCGTCCTGCGCCTGCACGGCATCGACGTCGCCCTGGCCATCTGCGAGGACCTCTGGCAGGACGGCGGCCGGGTACCGGCGGCCCGTTCCGCCCGGGCGGGCCTGCTGCTGTCCGTGAACGCCTCCCCGTACGAGCGCGACAAGGACGACACCCGGCTGGAACTCGTCCGCAAGCGCGCCCAGGAAGCCGGCTGCACCACCGCCTACCTCGCCATGATGGGCGGGCAGGACGAGCTGGTCTTCGACGGGGACTCGATCGTCGTGGACGCCGGCGGCGAAGTCCTCGCGCGGTCCCCGCAGTTCGCGCAGGAGTGCCTGGTGCTCGACCTGGACCTGCCCGCCGCCGCCGCGGACGCCCCCAGCGGTGTCGTGGACGACGGGCTGCGCATCGAGCGCGTCGTGCTGTCCGAGGAGCCCCTGCCCGCCTACGAGGCCGAGGCGAACGGCTCCTACGCCGCCCGGCTCGACGACGACGAAGAGGTCTACTCCGCCCTGGTCGTCGGGTTGCGCGCCTACGTCGAGAAGAACGGGTTCCGGTCCGTGCTGATCGGGCTGTCCGGCGGCATCGACTCCGCCCTCGTCGCCGCCATCGCCTGCGACGCGGTCGGCCCGGAGAACGTGTACGGCATCTCCATGCCGTCCCAGTACTCCTCCCAGCACTCCAGGGACGACGCCGCCGAGCTCGCGCGCCGCACCGGGCTCAACTTCCGCACCGTGTCCATCGAGCCGATGTTCGACGCGTACATGGGCGCGCTGGGGCTGACCGGGCTCGCGGAGGAGAATCTGCAGTCCCGGCTGCGCGGCACGCTGCTGATGGCCGTCTCCAACCAGGAGGGGCACATCGTCCTGGCGCCCGGCAACAAGTCGGAGCTGGCGGTGGGCTATTCCACGCTCTACGGCGACTCCGTGGGCGCGTACGGGCCCATCAAAGACGTCTACAAGACCCTCGTCTTCCGGCTCGCCGAGTGGCGCAACCGCGCCGCCGCCGAGCGGGGGGAGACCCCGCCCATCCCGGAGAACTCCCTCACCAAGCCGCCGAGCGCCGAACTGCGGCCCGGCCAGGTCGACACCGACTCGCTGCCCGACTACGCCGTGCTCGACGCGATCCTGGCGCGGTACGTCGACCGGGACGAGGGCGCCGACCAGATCGTCGCCGCCGGGTTCGACCCCGCGCTCGTGACGAAGACGCTGCGGATGGTCGACACCGCCGAGTACAAGCGGCGCCAGTACCCGCCGGGCACCAAGATCTCCCCGAAGGGCTTCGGCAAGGACCGCCGCCTGCCCATCACGAACGGCTGGCGGGAAACCGGCTGAGGGAACGGGCCGGCGCGAAACCGGCCGAGGGACACGCCTGGAACAACCGGCGGAGGAAAACGGGCCGGTTCCGGTCGGCCGGGGACCCGCCCGCGGCTTTCCCGGCCCGCCCCGCGATATCCGGAACCACATAATCCACAACTGCCCGGAGCCTTGCCACCCCCGTCGAGGGCGTCCTATGGTGCGCAGACAGAAAGCGCTTTCCCAGGGCGTGGGAGCGATCCCATCGCAGTGAACCCCGCGGCCCCGGCCGCCCGTTGAGAGCCGCACCACCTGCACGAACCGCCCCGGATCCACGGCCTGCCCGACCACGGAACGGCCACCGCCCCGGCGGTGCCCTGTCATGCCCATGACACGAAAGGCGAACCCATCATGAAACGACCAGTCGCCCTGCGACTCGGAGCGGTACTGGCCACGGGAGCCGTTGCCGCCGCGGCCGGTGTGGCCCTCGTGACGCCCCAGGCGTCGGCCGCCACCGCCGGTGCCACCGGCTTCGCGGCCCAGAACGGCGGGACCACCGGCGGAGCGGGCGGCCAGACCGTCCGCGCCAGCACCGGAACCGCGATCCACCAGGCCCTGTGCGGCAGGGCCAGCACCAGCACCCCGATCACCATCCAGGTGGAGGGGACCATCAACCACGGCAACACCAGCCAGGTCTCCGGCGGCAGTTGCAGCACGGCCGCAGACCGCATCGAGCTCAAGGGCGTCAGCAACATCACGATCGTCGGCGTCGGCAGCGGTGCCGTCTTCGACCAGCTGGGCATCCACATCCGCGACTCCCGCAACATCATCATCCAGAACGTGACGGTCAAGAACGTCAAGAAGTCCGGTTCGCCCCTCTCCAACGGCGGCGACGCCATCGGCATGGAGAGCAACGTCCGCAACATCTGGGTCGACCACACCACGCTGGAGGCGTCGGGCGGGGAGTCGGAGGGCTACGACGGCCTCTTCGACATGAAGAACAACACCCAGTACGTCACCCTGTCGTACAGCATCCTGCGCAACTCCGGCCGCGGCGGCCTCATCGGGTCCAGCGAGAGCGACCTGTCCAACGGCTACGTCACGTTCCACCACAACCTGTACGAGAACATCGGCTCCCGCGCGCCCCTGCTGCGCGGCGGCATCGGCCACATGTACAACAACCACTACAAGAACCTGACCTCGTCCGGCATCAACTCCCGGGCCGGCGCCCGCGCCAAGGTCGACAACAACTACTTCGAGGACTCCAAGGACGTCCTCGGCACCTTCTACACCGACGCCAAGGGCTACTGGCAGGTCAGCGGCAACATCTTCGACAACGTGACCTGGTCCAGCCCCGGTACCGACAACTACCCGGCCGGGCCCAACCCGACGTCGAACACCACCGTCTCGCTCCCGTACGCCTTCAGCGCCGACCCGGCCACCTGCGTGCCGAGCGTCGTGAGCCAGACGGCGGGCGCCAACAAGGGACTTCGCGTGTCCGACGGCAGCTGCACCCCGCAGACGCCGGGCCCGACGCCGACCACCCCCACGCCCACCCCGACGACACCCACGCCCACGCCCACGCCCACCCCGACCCAGCCCAGCGGCACCAACCTCAGCCTCGGGGCAGGCGCCGACGGCACCAGCAAGGCCGACGGGACGAGCTACGGCAACGTGCGCGACGGCAACATGAGCACCTACTGGTCACCGGCCGGTTCGACCGGTTCCGTGTCGGTCAAGTGGGGCTCGGCCACCACGGTGTCCAAGGTCAACATCCGTGAGGCGGCGGGCTCCTCGGCCCTCGGTTCCTGGAAGCTGGTCAATTACGACACCGGCGCCGTCCTGGCCTCCGGCAGCGGCGCGGGCCTCGTCGGCTTCCCGGCGACCTCGCTGAGCAAGATCACGCTCCAGATCACCGGCTCGACCGGCACCCCGAAGATCGCCGAGTTCGAGACGTACGCCGGCTAGTGCGCGGCGGCGCGGGGACCGGTCCGGCTGACGGCCCCCGCGCCGCTCCCGCCGCCCTCGCCCGCCGGAGCCGCCGCACCGTGTGCGGCGGCTCCCTCCGTCGCGCGGGCCTCGGCCGAACCGCCACCGCGTCCGGCTGAACGGCTCGCCCTTGCCGAACCCGAACACCGTGCGGGGCGCCACCGAGAACACCACGGCGTGCCCGGGGCCGTGGTGGAAGTACCCGGCGCGCACCTCGAAGTGCCAGAAGCCGCCGTACTTCGCCTCCCACGCGGCGGCCGGCTCGCGCAGCCTGCCGCCGTCGGACACGCGGACCGCCCCGCCCTCCACGACCAGGTCGCAGCCCCGGTTCCAGAGGGTGGCGCCGGTGGTCACCGCGACGCGGGAGTCGGCGGCGATGGTGCTGGCCTTGCGCTTCCCGGACCCGGCGCAGAAATGCAGCACGCCCCGCGACCACACCACGGGCAGCGGCGCCACGTACGGCCGCCCGTCCGGGCACACCGCGGAGATCCGGAACGGTCCGGCCGGGGCGAGCATCGGCTCGGCGTCCGCCCACGGCGTCGCCCTGGCCGACGGGTCGCTGTAGCGCGGGTCGAGACGGGTCCCGGGGCCGTCTCCGGGCCACCGGCCGCTCGTCGGATGTGTCACGGCGTGTTCTGCCCACCGGACGGGCCCGCGGCCGGGCCGTCCTCGCTGTCCTTTCCGCGTGCCCCCCTGCCTCAGGACGTGCTCCCGGCAGGACCGACCCCGCACCCCGGCGGAACTGATCGCTCCCGCGCCCCGCGGCTGCGGTTAGGCTCGACCCCGTACCGCATCGACGCAGGACAGGAGGCCGGGATGACGGCGCCGGGGCGCAGGAGCAGCACCTTCACGCGACTGCTGCGGCACGGCTTCACCGATGCCTCCGCCGCCGAACGGCTCCTCGACACCCCCGAGCTGGCCCCCCTCCGCGACGACCCGGTCCTGCTGGACGCCCTCGGCGCCACCGCCGACCCCGACCTCGCCCTCCAGGGCCTGGTACGGCTGCTGGAGGCGCAGCCCGACGCCACCGCGCGCCGCGAACTGCTCGACACGGTGACCGCGGCCAAGCCGCTGCGCGACCGCCTCCTCGGCGTGCTCGGCGCGTCCGCCGCGCTCGCCGACCACCTGGCCCGGCACGCCGGCGACTGGCGGGCGCTGGTGATGTACGAGCCGCGCGACCTGCACCCCGGCGTGGACGAGTTCGAGCGCTCCCTCGCCGAGGCCCGCGACCCGGTCGCGCTGCGCGTCGCCTACCGGCGCTGCCTGCTGTCCATCGCCGCCCGTGACGTGTGCGGCACCACAGACGTCGCCGAGACCGCCGCCGAACTCGCCGACCTCGCCACCGCCACGCTGCGCGCCGCCCTCGGCCTGGCGCGGGCCGCCGCGCCCGACGACGCGGAGCTGTGCCGGCTCGCGGTGATCGCGATGGGCAAGTGCGGCGGCCACGAGCTGAACTACGTCTCCGACGTCGACGTGATCTTCGTCGGGGAGGCCGTCGACGGCGCCGACGAGGGCAAGGCGCTGCGCGCCGCGACCCGGCTCGCCTCGCACATGATGCGGATCTGCTCGGAGACGACCGTCGAGGGCTCCATCTGGCCGGTGGACGCCAACCTGCGCCCCGAGGGCAGAAACGGTCCGCTCGTCCGCACGCTCAGCAGTCACGTCGCCTACTACCAGCGCTGGGCCAAGACCTGGGAGTTCCAGGCGCTCCTCAAGGCCCGCCCCGTCGCCGGCGACCTCGGCCTCGGCGAGCAGTACGTCGCCGCCGTCGAGCCCCTGGTGTGGCAGGCGGCGGAGCGGGAGAACTTCGTCGCCGACGTGCAGAAGATGCGCCGCCGGGTGGTGGAGAACATCCCCGTCGCCGAGGTCGACCGCCAGCTCAAACTCGGCCCGGGCGGCCTCAGGGACGTCGAGTTCGCCGTGCAGCTGCTCCAGCTGGTGCACGGCCGGGCGGACGCCTCCCTGCGCAGCGGTACGACGCTGGCCGCGCTGAAGGCCCTCGCGGCGGGCGGCTACGTGGGCCGCGCCGACGCCGCGCAGCTCGACGAGGCGTACCGCTTCCTGCGCTCCATGGAGCACCGCATCCAGCTGTTCCGGCTGCGCCGCACCCACCTGGTGCCCGAGGACGACGCCGACCTGCGCCGCATCGGACGCTCCCTGGGCCTGCGCGCGGACCCGGTGGCCGACCTGCACCGGGAGTGGAAGCGGCACGCCGGAGCCGTTCGGCGCCTGCACGAGAAGCTGTTCTACCGGCCGCTGCTCGACGCCGCCGCCCAGCTCGCCCCCGGCGAGGCCCGGCTCAGCACCGAGGCGGCCCGGGAACGCCTGGTCGCCCTCGGCTACGCCGACCCGGCGTCCGCGCTGCGGCACCTGGAGGCGCTGGCCTCCGGGGTCAGCCGCAAGGCCGCCATCCAGCGCACGCTGCTGCCGGTGCTGCTGGGCTGGTTCGCCGACTCCGCCGACCCGGACGCGGGCCTGCTGAACTTCCGCAAGGTGTCCGACGCGCTCGGCAAGACCCCCTGGTACCTGCGGCTGCTGCGCGACGAGGGCGCGGCGGCGGAGAACCTCGCGCGGGTGCTGTCGGCGGGGCGGCTCGCCCCCGACCTGCTGATGCGGGCCCCGGAGGCCGTGGCGCTGCTCGGCGACGGCGACACCGGCGGGCGCGGCGGTCTGGAGCCGCGCGGCCGGGCCCAGCTGGAGCAGGAGGTCCTCGCCGCGGTCCGGCGTGCGGACGGCGCGGCGCAGGGCGTCACGGCGGCCCGCGGTGTGCGGCGCCGCGAGCTGTTCCGCACCGCGGCGGCCGACATCGTCGGCTCGTACGGCACGGAGGCGCAGCCCGCCGAGGCCGACCAGGGGGCGCTCGTCGACCTGGTCGGCGGGGCGGTGTCCGACCTGACGGCGGCGGCGCTGGCGGGCACGCTGCGGGCGGTGGTCGGGGAGGGCTGGGGCGACACCCTGCCGACCCGGTTCGCGATCATCGCCATGGGCCGGTTCGGCGGCCACGAGCTGGGCTACGGCTCCGACGCCGACGTGCTGTTCGTGCACGAGCCCCGGGACGGCGTCGAGGAGCGGGAGGCCGCCGACGCGGCGAACAAGGTCGTCTCCGAGATGCGCCGCCTGCTGCAACTGCCCAGCTCGGACCCGCCGCTGCTGATCGACGCCGACCTGCGCCCGGAGGGCAAGTCGGGTCCGCTGGTGCGGACCCTGAAGTCGTACGAGGCCTACTACCGGCGCTGGTCGCTGGTGTGGGAGTCGCACGCGCTGCTGCGGGCCGAGGCGGTCGCCGGGGACGAGGAGCTGGGCCGCAGGTTCATCGAGCTGGTCGACCCGCTGCGCTACCCGGCCGACGGGCTGGGGGAGGAGGCCGTGCGGGAGATCCGGCGGCTGAAGGCCCGCATGGAGGCGGAGCGGCTGCCGCGCGGCGCCGACCCCCGGCTGCACACCAAGCTCGGGCCGGGCGGGCTGTCCGACGTGGAGTGGACCGTGCAGCTGATGCAGCTCAGGCACGGCGCTCAGGTGCCCGGGCTGCGCACGACGCGCACCCGGCAGGCGCTGGCCGCGGCCCGCGAGGCCGGGCTGATCACGGCGGAGGACGCGGCGACGCTGGACGAGGCGTGGGTGCTGGCGACCCGGGTGCGCAACGCGGTGATGCTGGTGCGCGGCAGGGCCGGCGACACGTTTCCCTCGGAGAGCCGGGAACTGGCGGCGGTGGGCCGCTACTTGGGGTACGGGGCCGGTCACGCGGGCGACATGCTGGACGCGTACCGCCGCACCACGCGCCGGGCGCGGGCGGTCGTCGACGAGCTGTTCTACGGCACCTGAGCGCGCCGGCGCGCGCTCGGCGTCAGCAGGGGCCGGGGCGGCGGCGCCGTCCTCGGCAGCGCGTACGGCGTCGCCCCGTACCAGGCGCCCGCCAGGGCGTAGCCGAACGCCAGGCACAGCACGCCGCCCACCGCGTCCAGCCAGAAGTGGTTGGCCGTGGCGACGATCACCACCAGCGTGCCCGCCGGGTACAGCAGGCCCAGCACGCGCACCCAGGGGACGGTGGCGAGGGCGAAGATCGTCAGGCCGCACCACAGGGACCAGCCGATGTGCATCGACGGCATCGCGGCGTACTGGTTCGACATGTTCTTCAGGTCGCCCGACGCCATCGAGCCCCACGTCTGGTGGACCACGACCGTGTCGACGAAGTGGCCGCCGTTCATCAGCCGGGGCGGCGCCAGCGGATACAGGTAGTAGCCGACCAGGGCCACGCCCGTGGTGGAGAACAGCACCAGCCGGGTCGCCGCGTAGCGCCCGGGGTGCGCGCGGTACAGCCACACCAGGACGCCGAGCGTCACCACGAAGTGCAGCGTGGCGTAGTAGTAGTTCATGCCGACGATCAGCCACGTCACCGAATTCGCGGCGTGGTTGACGGACTGCTCGAAGGCGAGGCCGAGCTGGTGCTCGAACCTCCAGATCCAGTCGGCGTTGCGCAGCGCCTCGCCGCGCTGTTCCGGGACGGCGTTGCGGATGAGGGAGTACGTCCAGTAACTCACCGCGATCAGCAGGACCTCGAACCACAGACGAGGCCGCCGCGGCGCGCGCAGCCGCCGCAGGAAGCCCTGGCCCGCGTCGTCCGTGACGGAGTGCGGAACGGCCGCTTCGCGGCCTTCCAGAGTCGTCACGGTCGTCTCACCCATGGGCACAGAGTCTGCCAGACAAGCCTTTCCCGACCGATCATCCTCCGGTCGGGCCCGGGACGCATGTTCTCCACCGCGAGGAGGGCCGGTGGCTACCACGCGGGCACGGTGCGTCGCCCCGCGCCTCCCCCTCAGGGACGATTCCGGTCACCGGGGGCCGAAGCGGTGGAACCCCGCACGACCAGTTCCGGCATGAACACGAACTCGCTGTGCGGCGCGGGCGTCCCGCCGATCTCCTCCAGCAGCGTGCGCACCGCGGCCTGTCCCATCGCCGGGACCGGCTTGCGGACCGTCGTCAGCGGCGGGTCGGTGAACGCGATCAGCGGGGAGTCGTCGAAGCCGACCACGGAGATGTCCGTGGGGACCTCCAGGCCGTGCTGGCGCGCCGCCCGTATCGCGCCGAGCGCCATCATGTCGCTGGCGCAGACCACCGCCGTGCAGTTCCGCTCGATCAGCGCCGTCGCGGCGGCCTGGCCGCCCTCCAGCGTGTAGAGCGAGTGCTGCACCAGCTCCGTCTCCACGGTCTGCGCGCTCAGGCCCAGCTGCTCCTGCACCGAGCGCACGAACCCCTCGATCTTGCGCTGCACCGGCACGAAACGCTTGGGGCCGAGGGCCAGGCCGATGCGGGTGTGGCCGAGGGAGGCGAGGTGCGTGACCGCCAGCGCCATCGCCGCGCGGTCGTCGGGCGAGATGAACGGCGCCTGCACCTTGGGCGAGAAGCCGTCCACGAGCACGAACGGCACGCCCTGGGCGCGCAGTCGCTCGTAGCGCTGCGTGTCGGCCGTGGTGTCCGCGTGCAGTCCGGAGACGTAGATGATCCCGGCGACGCCGCGGTCCACGAGCATCTCCGTCAGCTCGTCCTCCGTCGACCCGCCCGGGGTCTGGGTGGCCAGCACCGGGGTGTAGCCCTGCCTGGTCAGCGCCTGCCCGATGACCTGGGCCAGCGCCGGGAATATCGGGTTCTCCAGCTCCGGCGTGATCAGGCCCACCAGGCCCTCGCTGCGCTGCCGCAGCCGCACCGGGCGTTCGTAGCCCAGGACGTCGAGCGCGGCCAGCACGGACTGGCGGGTGGTGGCGGCGACGCCCGGCTTGCCGTTGAGGACGCGGCTGACGGTCGCCTCGCTCACCCCCGCCTGAGCAGCGATGTCGGCAAGCCGTGTGGTCACAGCAGGGGACTGTAGCGGGCGCATGTCGCCTTGCCCACCGACCGGACGCCTGGTGCGCACCGGTGAGCGGCGCGCCGCGGGTTGCTGCGTCATCGCGATCCCTCATGTCGTGGTCGGTGTCCGGTACCGCAACGGATGATTCACCCGGCGGAAACGGATGGCAAGTGCTTGCAGAGTCTTGCACAGGCCCCGTCGGGGCGCGTAGGGCCCGGACACAGGGTCGCGCGGCGGTGGCGGACAGGTCACGGCGGCATAACTCTCGGCAGGCCTTGCACTTTTTTGCTGCAAGGTCTTTCGCGGGCATTGCATCGCTGTTACGTTCACGTCGCCCGGCAGCGTCCCCCACTCTCGGACCACTCGAGCGGGAGGGGCCCCCATCGGCGCGGTCGGCAAGTCGGCAGGAGCGGCAGACGGGGCCCCCTGCACCACACGGGCTTTCACCCTCAAGGAGAACTCATGCGGCGTGGCATAGCGGCCACCGCTCTGGTGGCGTCCCTCGCCCTCGCGGCGACGGCCTGCGGCGGCGACAGCGACAGCGGCGACAAGGCCGACGGCCCGGTCACCCTCACCTGGTGGGACACGTCCAACGCCACCAACGAGGCGCCGACGTACCAGGCCCTGGTCAAGGAATTCATGGCCGCCAACAAGGACATCAAGGTCAAGTACGTCAACGTGCCGTTCGACCAGGCGCAGAACAAGTTCGACACCGCCGCCGGTTCCAAGGGCGCCCCCGACGTGCTGCGTTCCGAGGTCGGCTGGACCCCCGCCTTCGCCAAGAAGGGCTACTTCCTGCCGCTGGACGGCACCGAGGCCCTCGAGGACCAGGCCAAGTTCCAGTCCAGCCTGATCGAGCAGGCCAAGTACGAGGGCAAGACGTACGGCGTGCCGTTCACCACGGACACCCTCGCCCTCGTCTACAACAAGGCCCTGTTCGAGAAGGCCGGCGTCGAGGCCCCCAAGACCTGGGACGAGCTGAAGAAGGCCGCCGCCACGATCAAGGACAAGACGGGCGTCGACGGCTACTGGGGCTCCACCCAGGCCTACTACGCGCAGTCGTTCCTCTACGGCGAGGGCACCGACACGGTCGACGCCGACGCCAAGAAGATCACCGTCGCCTCCCCCGAGGCCAAGAAGGCCTACGGCACCTGGCTGAGCCTGTTCGACGGCAAGGGCCTGCACAAGGCCGACACCACCGCCGACGCCTACGCCCACATCCAGGACGCGTTCGTCAACGGCAAGGTCGCCGCGATCATCCAGGGCCCGTGGGAGATCACCAACTTCTACAAGGGCGCCGCCTTCAAGGACAAGAAGAACCTGGGCATCGCCCCCGTCCCGGGCGGCTCCAGCGGCAAGGCGGGCGCCCCGACCGGCGGCCACAACCTGGCCGTCTACGCCGGCTCCAGCGAAGCGAAGCAGAAGGCCGCGCTGAAGTTCGTCAACTTCATGACCTCGGCCAAGGCGCAGGAGACCATCGCGCTGAAGAACTCCACGCTGCCGACGCGCGAGGACGCCTACAGCGTCAAGGTCGTCGCCGACCCGGGCATCGCCGGCTACCAGGGCGTGCTGTCCGCCGCCCAGCCGCGCCCGGCGCTGCCGGAGTACAGCTCGCTGTGGGGCCCGCTCGACGAGGAACTGCCGAAGATCGCGAGCGGCAAGGTGTCCCTGGACAAGGGCCTGAGCAACGCGGAACTCGCCATCGCCAAGCTGGTGCCGGACTTCAGCAAGTGATCCGGCCGGCCGCCGGATCCGCCCCGCACGGGACGGGTCCGGCGGCCGTCGGCCTGCCCGGCCACCCCTTCAGTGCCGTAGAACTTTCCAGAAAGTGTCGAACATGACAGTCGCCATCGACCGCGCGACCGGCAAGCGCCGCGGTGACCGCGCGCCGCGGCCCGGGCTGGGCCGGCGCTTCCAGCACAGCTACCGGAAATACTGGTACGCCTACGCCATGATCGCGCCCGTGGCCGTCGTGCTCGGCGTCCTGGTGCTGTATCCGCTGGCGTACGGCTTCTATCTGACGCTCACCGACGCCAACAGCCTCAACACGGCCCGCACCATCGGCGTCAACGAGATCGAGGCCACCTACAAGTTCATCGGACTCGACAACTACGCCGACATCCTGTGGGGCCCGACGGCGTACGACCGGTTCTGGTCGCACTTCATCTGGACGATCGTGTGGACCGCGCTGTGCGTCGGCCTGCACTACACCATCGGCCTCGGCCTCGCCCTGCTGCTCAACCAGAAGCTGCGCGGCCGGACCCTGTACCGGCTGATCCTGGTCCTGCCGTGGGCCGTGCCGACCTTCGTCACCGTCTTCGGCTGGCGCTTCATGCTCGCCGACGGCGGCATCATCAACTCCGGCCTGGACATGCTGCACCTGCCGACGCCGCTGTGGCTGGAGGACACCTTCTGGCAGCGGTTCGCCGCGATCATGGTCAACACCTGGTGCGGTGTGCCGTTCATGATGGTCTCCCTGCTCGGCGGCCTGCAGTCCATCGACTCCACCCTGTACGAGGCGGCCGAGATGGACGGCGCCACCGCCTGGCAGCGGTTCCGCTACGTCACCCTGCCGGGGCTGAGGTCGGTCAGCTCCACCGTCGTCCTGCTCGGCGTCATCTGGACCTTCAACCAGTTCGCCGTGATCTTCCTGCTGTTCGGCAACACCGCCCCGGACGCCCAGATCCTCGTGACGTGGGCCTACTACCTGGGCTTCGGACAGCAGCCGCGCGACTTCGCGCAGTCCGCCGCCTACGGCATCCTGCTGCTGGCCATCCTGATCGTCTTCACCTCCTTCTACCGCCGCTGGCTGAACCGCAATGACCAGCAGCTCGCGATCTGAGGCAGGAGTCCCCATGAGTACCACCACAGTCGAGACCCCCGCCGCGGCCGGCGACAAGGGCGCGGCGGCCCCCGGGCCCGGCACGGTCCGCCGCCGCGGCGAGACCGGCCTCGGCGCCGCCCTCGCCTCCCACGGCATCCTGATCGCCGCGAGCCTGGCCGCGCTGTTCCCGATCGCCTGGCTGGTGTTCCTGTCCCTCGGCCCGGACAAGGACGACTACCTGCACCCCGGAGACATCTGGGGCAAGATGACGCTCGACAACTACGCGTTCGTCCTGCAGGACACCAACTTCTTCGACTGGCTCAAGAGCACGCTGGTCGTCTCGCTCGGCACCACGCTGATCGGCGTCGTCATCGCCGCCAGCACCGGCTACGCGGTGTCCCGCATGCGCTTCCCCGGGTACCGCAAGTTCATGTGGGTCCTGCTGGTCACCCAGATGTTCCCGGTGGCGGTCCTGATGGTGCCGATGTACCAGATCCTGTCGGAGCTCCAGCTCATCGACACCTACCTCGGCCTCATCCTGGTCTACTGCTCGACCGCGGTGCCGTACTGCGCCTGGCTCCTCAAGGGCTACTTCGACACCATCCCGTTCGAGATCGACGAAGCGGGCCGGGTCGACGGACTGAGCCCGTTCGGCACCTTCGTGCGGCTGATCCTGCCGCTCGCCAGGCCGGGCCTGGCCGTCGCAGGCTTCTACAGCTTCATCACCGCGTTCGGCGAGGTCGCCTTCGCGTCGACGTTCCTGCTGGACGACACCAAGTACACCTTCGCGGTCGGCCTGCAGAGCTTCGTCAGCGAGCACGACGCGCAGCGCAACCTCATGGCGGCCACCGCCGTGCTGGTCGCGATACCCGTGTCCGCGTTCTTCTACCTCGTGCAGAAGAACCTGGTGACCGGCCTCACCGCCGGCGGCACGAAGGGCTGACGCCGGTGACCGGACTCCCGCGCGCCTGACCGCGCGGGCGGCGGCCGCGGTGCCCGTCCGACCCCGCTGCACCGCGGCCGCCTCGTCGTCACCCGCAGCCGCAACCCACACCCGATGACCCCGTTAGGTTCCAAGGACGCCATGAGCCAGCAGCACTCCGCCGCCCCGGCCGAAACCTCCCCCTCCCAAGCAGCCGTCGCCACGGTCACCAAGCGCCGCGACTGGTGGCGGGACGCGGTGATCTACCAGGTCTACCCACGCAGCTTCGCCGACAGCAACGGCGACGGCATGGGCGACCTCGAAGGCGTACGCTCCCGCCTGCCGTACCTGCGCGACCTCGGCGTGGACGCCGTGTGGCTCAGCCCCTTCTACGCCTCGCCGCAGGCCGACGCCGGCTACGACGTCGCCGACTACCGGGCCGTCGACCCGATGTTCGGCACGCTGCTCGACGCCGACGCGCTGATCCGCGACGCGCACGGACTGGGCCTGCGCATCATCGTCGACCTGGTGCCCAACCACTCCTCCGATCAGCACGAGTGGTTCAAGCGCGCCCTGGCGGAGGGCCCCGGCTCCCCGCTGCGGGAGCGCTACCACTTCCGCCCCGGCAAGGGCCCGAACGGCGAACTGCCGCCCAACGACTGGGAGTCCATCTTCGGCGGCCCCGCCTGGACCCGCGTCACCGAACCGGACGGCACGCCCGGCGAGTGGTACCTGCACCTGTTCGCCCCCGAGCAGCCCGACTTCAACTGGGAGCACCCGGCGGTCGGCGACGAGTTCCGCTCCATCCTGCGCTTCTGGCTGGACATGGGCGTCGACGGCTTCCGCATCGACGTCGCCCACGGCCTGGTCAAGGCCGAGGGACTGCCGGACCTCGGCTCCGACGAGCAGCTGAAACTGCTGGGCAACGATGTCACCCCGTTCTTCGACCAGGACGGCGTGCACGAGATCTACCGGCAGTGGCGCACGATCCTCGACGAGTACGCGGGCAACGACCCGGGGCCCGAAGGGCCTTCCGCAGCAGGGCGGGGGCGGGAGACGGGCGGGCGTATCTTCGTCGCCGAGGCGTGGACGCCGACCATCGAGCGCACCGCCAACTACGTCCGCCCCGACGAGCTGCACCAGGCCTTCAACTTCCAGTATCTGAGCACCCACTGGGACGCGGCCGAGCTGCGCGAGGTCATCGACCGCACCCTGGAGGCGATGCGCCCGGTCGGCGCCCCCGCCACCTGGGTGCTGTCCAACCACGACGTGACCCGGCACGCCACCCGGTTCGCCAACCCGCCCGGCCTCGGCACCCAGATCCGCCTGGCCGGCGACCGCGACCTCGGCCTGCGCCGGGCCCGCGCGGCCACCCTCCTCATGCTCGCGCTGCCGGGATCGGCGTACGTCTACCAGGGTGAGGAGCTGGGCCTGCCGGACGTCGTCGACCTGGCCGACGAGGTGCGCCAGGACCCGGCGTACTTCCGCGGCGCGGGCCAGGACGGCTTCCGCGACGGCTGCCGGGTGCCGATCCCGTGGACGCGCGCCGGTTCGTCGTACGGCTTCGGCGACGGCGGCAGCTGGCTGCCGCAGCCGGAGGGCTGGGGCGAGCTGAGCGTCGAGGCGCAGACGGGACAGCCCGGCTCGACGCTGGAGCTGTACCGGACGGCGCTCGCGGTGCGCCGGGAACACGCCGACCTGGGCGCGGGCGACGCGGTGGAGTGGCTGCGGGCGCCCGAGGGCGTCCTGGCCTTCCGGCGCGGGGAGTTCGTGTGCGTGGCGAACACCACGGGGGAGTCGGTGACGACACCGGCGTACGGCCGGGTGCTGCTCGCCAGCGGTGAGGTGGCCGAGGTGGACGGCGAGGCGAAGGTCCCCGCCGACACCACGGTCTGGTTCACCAGGACCTGAGAACCGTCACCCGAGGGCCCGCCGGGGCGGACGAACGGTCCGCCCCGGCGGGCCCTCGCAAGATTTTTCATTGAATTCCATACGGCCTGCTGCCTTTTCAGGTGGCAGGCCTTTAACATCTGCGTCACCGCAAGGTTGCTGGAAAGTTTCAGCAAGAATCCTCAGCGGTCCCACCGGCCTTCCCCGGGCCGGATCCCCACCGCCTTCGACGAAGAAGGAACCCCACATGGCACGCAGAACCCTCGCCGGGGCGCTCGCCCTCACGGCCGCCGCATTTGTCATGGCCCCGACTGCCGCCGAGGCCTCCCCGCCCGGCACCAAGGACGTCACGGCCGTCCTCTTCGAGTGGAACTTCGCCTCCGTCGCCAAGGAGTGCACCAGCACCCTCGGCCCGGCCGGCTTCGGATACGTACAGGTCTCCCCGCCCGCCGAGCACATCCAGGGCGCGCAGTGGTGGACGTCGTACCAGCCGGTCAGCTACCGGATAGCCGGCCGGCTCGGCGACCGGGCCGCCTTCCAGAACATGGTGAACACCTGCCACGCGGCCGGGGTCAAGGTCGTCGTCGACACGGTCATCAACCACATGTCCGCGGGCAGCGGCACGGGCACGGGCGGCTCCTCGTACAGCAAGTACAACTACCCCGGCCTCTACAGCTCCTACGACTTCGACAACTGCACGGCGCAGATCACCAACTACCAGGACCGCTGGAACGTCCAGAACTGCGAACTGGTGGGCCTGGCGGACCTGGACACCGGCGAGGAGTACGTCCGCTCGGCCATCGCCAAGTACATGAACGACCTGCTCTCCCTCGGCGTGGACGGCTTCCGCGTCGACGCGGCCAAGCACATGCCCGCGGCGGACCTGGCGAACATCAAGTCCCGCCTGACGAACCCCTCGGCGTACTGGAAGCAGGAGGTCATCCACGGCGCGGGCGAGGCCGTGCAGCCGACCGAGTACACCGGCAACGGGGACGTCCAGGAGTTCCGCTACGCCTACGACCTCAAGCGGGTCTTCACCAGCGAGAACCTCGCCTACCTGAAGAACTACGGCGAGGGCTGGGGCTATCTGAGCAGCTCCAGCGCGGGCGTGTTCGTCGACAACCACGACACCGAGCGCAACGGGTCGACGCTCAGCTACAAGGACAACGCCCGTTACACGCTGGCGAACGTCTTCATGCTGGCCTGGCCGTACGGGGCGCCGGACATCAACTCCGGTTACGAGTTCACCGACCACGACGCGGGGCCGCCCAACGGGGGCCGGGTGGACGCGTGCTGGCAGAACGGCTGGAAGTGCCAGCACGCCTGGCGGGAGATCAAGTCGATGGTGGGCTTCCGCAACGCCACGCGCGGGCAGGCGGTGACGAACTGGTGGGACAACGGGGGCGACGCGATCGCCTTCGGCCGGGGCAGCAAGGGCTTCGTGGCGATCAACCACGAGGCGGGAGCGCTGACCCGCACGTACCAGACGTCGCTGCCGGCGGGGACGTACTGCAACGTGCAGAACAACACGCAGGTGACGGTGAACGGCTCGGGCCAGCTGACGGCGACACTGCCGTCGAACACGGCGCTGGCGATCTACGCGGGCAAGTCGACCTGCTGACGCGCTGAAGCGGCAACGCCCCGCCGGCTTCGGGAGCGCCGGGGTGTTGCGCGGCCCGGCGCCCTCCCGCGTGTGCGGAACCACCGGGCCGCAGCCGCCCACGCCCGGAAGAACGTATGGGCAGAAGGAGCCACCGCAGTCGCCCACGCCCGGAAGGGCGTATGTGCAGAAGGAACCACCGGGCCGCAGTCGCCGATGGCGAGGAGGGGCCGTGTCGGGGGGTGTCCGCCCGCAGCGGTTGGCGCGTCCGCGCCGGTCCCTTCACGACTCACCGATTCCGCGCCGTTCCGAGGACGGACACCCCCCGGCGCGGCCCCGCCCCACCCACCGAAGAGACAGCGCTACGCGCACCCCCACCGAACCCGCGCAGGCCGCCGCAGGCGCCCCACCCGCACCCACGAGGCCGCCGCACCCTCGGCACCCACCGGAGCCACCGCCCCACGCGCACCCCCCACCGACCCCGCACAGGCCGCCGCAGGCACCCCACCCGCACAGCACCGCAGACCTCCGTAACAATCCGGCATGCAACCCCTTACCGCCCCTTTCACGCCTCTTGCTGCAACCCTTGCGCCGGCGATACCGTCGCGCGGACGCCCGGCGACGGAGACGGACAGAAACGTCGGCCATCACCGAGGCGCAGGGGTCGGACCCGAATGAGCCGCAGTCGCAAGGAGTTCACGCCCGTGATACCGAGATGGCCGGCGCGGCCCACGCGCCGCACCCCGCACGGCAGACGGCTCGCGGCCGTCACCGTCACCGTCGCCGCACTCGCCGCATCCGCATCCCTCGTCCAGCCGCCGGCGGCCATGGCGGACACCCCACCCGCCCCGCCGTCCGACGCGAAGCTCGCCGCGCAGCCGGCCCGTCACGACGCCACCCGCGAGCAGTTCTACTTCGTCCTGCCGGATCGTTTCGCCAATGGCGACCCCGGCAACGACAAGGGCGGCCTGACCGGTTCACGCCTCACCACCGGCCACGACCCCACCGACAAGGGCTTCTACCAGGGCGGCGACCTCAAGGGCCTCACCAAGAAGCTCGACTACATCAAGGGCCTGGGCACCACCGCCATCTGGATGGCCCCCCTCTTCAAGAACCAGCCCGTGCAGGGCGAGGGCAGCAACGCCTCCGCCGGCTACCACGGCTACTGGATCACCGACTTCACCCAGGTCGACCCGCACTTCGGCAGCAACGCCGACCTCGAGAACCTCATCGACAAGGCCCACGCCAAGGGCATGAAGGTCTACTTCGACGTCATCACCAACCACACCGCCGACGTGGTCGACTACGAGGAGAAGTCCTACAGCTACCTCTCCAAGGGCGCCTTCCCGTACCTGACCGCCCACGGCACCCCCTTCGACGACGCCGACCACGCCGCGGGCGACGGGAAGTTCCCCCGCGTCGACCGCGACAGCTTCCCCCGCACCCCGACCGTCCCGGCCGCCAAGAAGAACCTCAAGGTCCCGTCGTGGCTCAACGACCCGGCGATGTACCACAACCGGGGTGACTCGACGTACGCCGGCGAGTCCACCACCTACGGCGACTTCTCCGGCCTGGACGACCTGTGGACCGAGCGCCCCGAGGTCGTGGAGGGCATGGCGAGGATCTACCAGCGCTGGGTCAGGGACTTCGGCATCGACGGCTTCCGCATCGACACGGTCAAGCACGTCAACATGGAGTTCTGGACGCAGTGGGCCACGGCCCTGGACGCCTACGCGGCCAAGCGCGGCCGTGACGACTTCTTCATGTTCGGCGAGGTCTACTCCGCGGACACGGCGATCACCTCGCCGTACGTCACGCAGGGCCGTCTGGACGCCACGCTGGACTTCCCGTTCCAGGAGGCGGCCCGCCAGTACGCCTCCCAGGGCGGCAGCGCCCAGAAGCTCCGGTCGGTCTTCGCCGACGACTACCGGTACACGACGGACAAGGCCAACGCGTACGAGCAGGTCACGTTCCTCGGCAACCACGACATGGGCCGCATCGGGCACTTCCTGAACCAGGACAACCCGAAGGCCACGGACGCCGCCCTGCTCAAGCGCGCGAAGCTGGCCAACGAGCTGATGTTCCTCAGCCGCGGCAACCCGGTCGTCTACTACGGCGACGAGCAGGGCTTCACCGGCTCCGGCGGCGACAAGGACGCCCGCCAGCCGCTGTTCGCGTCCCGCACCGCCGACTACCTGGACGACGACCGGATCGGCACGGACCGCACGCACGCCGACGCCGCGTACGACACCAGTGCCCCGCTCTACGAGCAGATCAGGGCCCTGGCGAAGCTCCGCAGGGCGCACCCGGCGCTCACGGACGGCGTCCAGACCGAGCGGCACGCGGCGCACGGCCCCGGCGTTTACGCGTTCTCCCGCACGGACACCGAGTCCCGCACCGAGTACGTCGTCGCGTTCAACAACGCCACCGACGCCAAGTCCGCGACGTTCGCCACGGGTTCGCCGGACACCGCCTTCACCGGCATCCACGGCACCGACGCGACCGTGCGGTCGGACGGCGACAAGAAGATCACCGTCACCGTCCCGCCGCAGTCGGCGATCGTGCTGAAGGCCGCCACCGCGCGGCCCGAGCCCGCCACCGCGCCGTCGCTCACCCTGAAGGCCCCGGCCGCGGGCGCCACCGGCACGGTGGAGGTGACCGCCGGCACCGACGAGGGAAACCGCGTCGTCTTCGCCGCGCAGACCGGCAACGCCGAGTGGCGGATCCTCGGCTCCGCCGACCACGCCCCGTACAAGGTCACGCACACCGTCGGCGCGGACGTACCGGCGGGCACGGCCCTGCGCTACAAGGCGGTCGTGATCGACGCGGCCGGCCGCACCAGGAGCGCCACCGCCGAGAGCAGCACGGGCACGCCGCCCGTCGAGGAGCCCCCCACCGCGTCGTCCCGGGACTACGCGATCGTGCACTACAAGCGCGAGGACGGGAACTACGCCGACTGGGGCCTGTACGCCTGGGGCGACCTCGCCGAGGGCGAGGCCACCAACTGGCCGGACAGCCACCCCTTCACCGGCCGCGACGCGTACGGCGCGTTCGCCTACGTGAAGCTGAAGCCCGGCGCGCAGAACGTCGGCTTCCTGGTGATCGACAAGAACGGCACCAAGGACGTCCCGGCCGACCGCACGATCGACGTCACCAGAACCGGCGAGATCTGGATCGAGCAGGGCAAGGACACCGTCCGCACCGAGCGGCCCGAGTACCCGGCGCAGGACAGGACGAAGGCGGTCCTGCACTACCACCGCGCCGACGGCGACTACGACGGCTGGGGTCTGCACGCCTGGACCGGCGCCGCGCACCCCACCGAGTGGTCGAATCCGCTGAAGCCGGTGAAGACTGACCCCTATGGCGCTGTCTTCGAGGTACCGCTCACCGAGGGTGCCACCAGCCTCAGCTACATCATCCACAAGGGCGACCAGAAGGACCTGCCCGCCGACCAGTCCCTGGACCTCACCGCGCACGGCCACGAGGTGTGGCTGTTGAGCGGCCAGGAGAAGTACCTGCTGCCGCAGCCCGCGGGCTCCGCGGCGGCCCTCGACCTGACCACCTCCAAGGCGGTCTGGATCGACCGGAACACGGTCGCGTGGAACGGCTCAGAGGCCGCCGCCTCCACCCAGCTGCTGTACTCCCGCAGCGGCTCCATCAAGGCCGAGAACGCCACGCTGACCAGCGACGACGAGCGCTGGCTGCGGTTGTCCAAGTCGTCCCTGACCGACGCCCAGAAGGCGAGGTTCCCGCACCTGAGGAACTACACCGCCTTCTCCGTCGACCCGCGGGACCGGGACCGCGTGCGCGAGGCGCTGCGCGGCCAGGTCGTCGCCTCCCAGCGGGCCGTGAACGGTGCCGTCCTCGCCGCGACCGGCGTGCAGATCGCCGGAGTCCTGGACGATGTGTACGACGCGACGAGGGCGGACCTCGGCCCGGTCTTCCGCGACGGCCGCCCCACGCTGTCGGTGTGGGCGCCCACCGCGCAGTCGGTGCGGCTGGAGATCGACGGTTCCACGGCCGCCATGAAGCGGGACCCCGCCACCGGCGTCTGGTCCGTCACCGGCCCGTCGTCCTGGAAGAACAAGCCGTACCGGTACGTCGTGAAGGTGTGGGCGCCCAGCGTCCGCGAGGTCGTCACCAACAAGGTCACCGACCCGTACTCGCTCGCCCTCACCGCGGACTCCGAGCGCAGTCTCGTCGTCGACCTGCGCGACCGGGCGCTCGCCCCGAAGGGCTGGTCGGCGCTGAGCAAGCCACAGGCCGTGCCGCTGAAGGACGCCCAGATCCAGGAACTGCACATCCGCGACTTCTCCGTCGAGGACAGGACGGCCGGCAACCCCGGCAGCTACCTCGCCTTCACCGACAAGGACAGCGCCGGAAGCAGGCACCTGCGCCGACTCGCCGAGGCGGGCACGTCGTACGTGCACCTGCTGCCCGCGTTCGACATCGCCACGATCCCCGAGAAGAAGTCGGACCAGGCGACCGTCGACTGCGACCTGGCCGCCTTCCCGGCCGACTCGGCCGAGCAGCAGAAGTGCGTGGCGAAGGCCGCCGCGAAGGACGCCTACAACTGGGGCTACGACCCGTTCCACTACACGGTCCCGGAGGGCTCCTACGCCACCGACCCGGACGGCACCGCCCGCACGGTGGAGTTCCGCAGGATGGTCAAGGCGCTCAACGAGGACGGCCTGCGGGTCGTCATGGACGTCGTCTACAACCACACCGCGGCGAGCGGCCAGGCGAGGACGAGCGTCCTCGACCGGATCGTGCCCGGCTACTACCAGCGGCTCCTCGCCGACGGCTCGGTGGCGAACAGCACCTGCTGCGCCAACACCGCCACCGAGAACGCCATGATGGGCAAGCTCGTGGTCGACTCGATCGTCACCTGGGCCAGGGAGTACAAGGTCGACGGCTTCCGCTTCGACCTGATGGGCCACCACCCGAAGGCGAACATCCTCGCCGTCCGCAAGGCCCTCGACGCGCTCACCGTCGACAAGGACGGCGTCGACGGCAAGAAGATCATCCTGTACGGCGAGGGCTGGAACTTCGGCGAGATCGCCGACGACGCCCGCTTCGAGCAGGCCACCCAGAAGAACATGGCGGGCACGGGCATCGCCACGTTCTCCGACCGGGCCCGTGACGCGGTGCGCGGCGGCGGCCCCTTCGACGCCGACCCCGGCATCCAGGGCTTCGCCTCCGGCCTCTACACCGACCCCAACCCGGCGGCGGACAACGGCACGCGGGCCGAGCAGAAGGCCCGCCTGCTGCACTACCAGGACCTGATCAAGGTCGGCCTGTCCGGCAACCTGGCGAGGTACCGCTTCACCGGCACCGACGGCAAGGAGGTCACCGGAGCCCAGGTCGACTACAACGGCTCCCCGGCCGGGTACGTGGACGCCCCCGGTGACGCCCTCGCGTACGCCGACGCGCACGACAACGAGACGCTGTTCGACGCCCTCGCCTTCAAGCTGCCGAAGGACACCCCGGCCGCGGACCGGGCCAGGATGCAGGTGCTGGCGATGGCCACGGCCGCCCTCTCGCAGGGCCCGGCCCTGTCGCAGGCGGGCACCGACCTGCTGCGCTCGAAGTCCCTGGACCGCAACTCCTACGACAGCGGCGACTGGTTCAACGCCATCCACTGGGACTGCGCCGACGGCAACGGCTTCGGCCGCGGGCTGCCCCCGGCGGCCGACAACGAGTCCAAGTGGCCGTACGCCAAGCCGCTGCTGACGTCGGTGCGGGTGGGCTGCGAGCAGATCGAGGGGGCCTCGGCCGCCTACCGGGACCTGCTGAGGATCCGGACGACCGAGCCGGCGTTCTCCCTCGGCACCGCCGAGCAGGTGCAGGCGAAGCTGTCCTTCCCGCTGTCCGGCACGGACGAGACACCCGGCGTGATCACCATGAAGCTCGGTGACCTGGTCGTGGTGTTCAACGCGACGCCGGAGGCGCGGGAGCAGCGCGTCGAGGCCCTCGCCGGGACGGCCCACCGGCTGCACCCGGTGCAGGCGTCCGGCGCCGACCCGGTGGTGAAGAAGGCGTCGTACGACGCGGACAGCGGCACGTTCACGGTGCCGGCCAGGACGGTGGCCGTCTTCACCCGCTGACGGAAACCGCTTTCTGGACACGTGCGGCCAACGGGGCCACCCGCGGTTAGGGTGGCCCCGTTGCCGTAGAACAGGAGTGCCCCGTGCCGCAGATCACCGTCGACTACTCGGACCGGCTGGCGGACGACTTCGACCGCCCGGGCTTCGCGCGGGCCCTGCACGCCGCGACCGTCGAGATCGCGGCCGCGAAGCCGCCCGCCTGCAAGACGCAGTTCCGCAGGACGGAGGAGACCACCGTCGGCCCGGACACCGAAGGGCACGCCGTCGTGCACGTCGTGATCGGCCTGCTGGCCGGCCGCACCGACGAGACGAAGGCCCGGCTCACCGAGGAGGCCGTGGAGCTGCTGAAGCGGTACGTGAAGCCCGCGGACGGCCTCGCGCTGCACGTGTCGGCCGAGGTGCGGGACCTCGACCCCTCCTACCGCAAGTCCGACAGCTGAGGCGCGTCCCGGTTCAGGACGCGAGGGCGATCAGCCGGGAGGCCAGGCCGTTGAACGGCCCGTCGGCCGGCTCGTCCTTGAGGATGCCCCGCAGCAGGGCGCTCAGCCCGTCGTCGTAGGCGGCGCCGACGGCCACGAGCGCGGCGAAGTCGTGCACCAGCTGGGTCTCCAGCTCGGCGCGCGGGATGCGCCGCCCGTCGAGCCAGATCAGCGCCGTCGACTCCACGAGCGAGATCCACGAACGGATGACCAGTTCCAGTCGCGCGGGCGGCTCCTCCACCCGCAGATGCGAAAGGATCTGGTCATACGCGGCCTGCCGTACGGCGCCGACAAGGGCGTTCGTGGTCGAGGAACCGGCCGCCGGTCCGCCGCGCACGAGGGCGGAGAAACCGGGCCCGTGCTGCTCCACGAAGTCGAAGAAACGGCGCATCACCCGCAGCAGCCGCAGCCCCAGCGGGCCCTCCTCCGGCTCGACGAAGCGGGCCGCCAGATCGTCCGAGGCGCGCTTCAACGCCGCCTCGTACAGGCTGAGTTTACCGGGGAAGTAGTGGTAGACCAGGGGGCGCGAAATGCCCGCGGCCGAGGCGATCTCGTCGATGGAGACCTCGTCGGGCGAGCGGCGGCTGAACAGTTCGAGGGCAACGCCGATCAACTGCTGCCGCCGCTCCTCGACTCCCATTCTGCGGCGAACCCCGGTAGACATGCGAACACCTTACCGATCGAATCCGGCCTCGAACCGGTCCGTTACGGCACGGATGTTCGCCCGCGCGGTCACCCGGCCGGCGGCGCGCACGCCGTCACCCCAGGCCGCTGACCGTCCGCCCGTCCCGCAGCGTCCCCTTCAGACCCGCCTGCGCCCCGGCCCTGGCCGGAAGCACCAGCAGATTGCCGCGTACGGAACCGCTGACGCCGCCGGTCGTGCGGATCGACTCGGTGTCCCGGCTGCCCGCCGCCAGCAGGAACCAGTCACCGCCCTCCGACTTCCACAGCACCCCGGCCAGCACGTGCGGGTCCTTCGCGCCGCACGCCGTCACGTTCTCCGCCTGCGCCACCACCGCCCCCTGGGCCCCGCCCGGCGTGCGGAACTGCGCCAGCACCCGCTCGCCGCCGCCCCGCCAGGTCTCCGCGCGCGTGCACACCCACGCGGCCGTCCCGCCCGCGCCGGGCAGCTGCTGCCCGGCGTACTCCCAGGCGTTCACACTCCGCACGCCCGCCGAGCGCATCGCCGCCAGCGAGCAGGCATACGGCGCCCAGGCGCGCAGCGCTCCGGCACCCGCGGCCTCGGCGGCCGAACCGGGGCGGCCCGTGGTGAGGCGGGCCGGGACCAGCTCACCGAGGTCGGTCATCAGGCGGCTGCCGGTGCCGTCGGTCACCTGGAGCACATGCCACGACGTGCACGTCCCGGACTGCCGGGCGGCCGGGCTCGCCAGCGGCGCCGTCACACCGCCGGTGACCGCGAGGTCCCGCTCCGGGGAGCCCGGCTCGGCGAGGTCCCGGACGGACGCCTCCTTCACCCAGGGCGCCGTCAGATAGCGGACATTGCCGTCGGCCCGCTCCAGCACCACCGCGCTCGCCTCGGCCCGGCCCGCGCCGTCGACCCGCGCGAAGTCGAGCGCGGCACCCCGCGTGCCGTCCTTCGGCTCCGCGTACCGGGCGATGCGCAGACCGTCGTGCAGGATCACCACGCGCGCGTTGCCGACCTCCCCGGCGTACAGCAGCTGCGGCGGCCCGGACGGGCCGCCGGACGGGGTGCCCGGCGTCGCCGACACCCGGACCGTCTCACCGGGCCGGGCCCACACGGCGAGGGCGCGGCGCAGCAGGGCCTCGTCGCCGGTCAGGGGGCCGCGCGCGGGCCACACGGAGAAGTCGGTGCGTGCCGAGGTCTGCCACGCGGCGGGCGCCACCCTCGTCAGCTTCGCCGGGTCCAGCGCCGCCTCGGCCGCGGGATTGCGCGCGTACGGCGGCGCGGCGGCACCGTCCGGGCCCCACGCGTCGCCGGGCAGGCCCAGCAGCGCCCCGCACGCCACCAGCGCGGCCCCGGCGGCCAGCGCCGCCTTCATGTGCTGCCTGCGCCGCATCAGGTCGGTGGGCCGCGCCTGGAGCGAACAGGCGTCGAACTCGGGGGAGTCCAGCAGCGCGTACCGCTCCGGCACCTCCCCGGCCGCGCGCAGCGCCCCGGCCACGTCCGCGACGCCCGCCTCGGCCAGCACCCCGCGCACATCGCCCTCGGGCAGCTGCTCCAGGCCGCGCAGCACATACACGGCGCGCGCCGGGGCGGACAGCGCCGACAGCGCCTGGTCCAGGGCGAGTTCGTCGGCTCCGCCGGAGCGCGGGAACAGCCTGAGCCCCCACACCTGGGGCAGCAGCGGCGGCAGCTGGGCGCGCCGGGGCAGCATCCGGTGCCGCGGCGGCAGGTCCGCCTCCAGCGCGGTGCGCAGCACCCGCAGGCGCACCAGGGCGTACCCCGGGTCGGCGTTCCGGCCGGACCGCTGCGCCGGGAGGAGCGGCGCGGGCGTCCGGCCGCGGGGCAGGGCACGCTGGGTGAGGGCGTGCGCGGTCAGGACACGCCGGTTGCGGCCGAGGCGGGGCGGCAGCACCAGGTAGGCGAGCCGGACCAGCCGGGGATAGTGCTCGACGAGCGCGGCCTCGGCCTGCTCGACGTCCACGACCGGGTCGGTGGGGGAGGGGGCGGGGAGCGGGGCGACATCCTGTGACTGCACGTTCAGCAGAACGAGCGAATCGTTGGATGGTCACTTCACTCGCGCGGGTCGCCCTCCGCGGCGGTCAGCAGCCGCGCGTAGTTCGCCATCGACCGCTGGTAGCGCGGCAGATGGGGCGCGAGGGCGCCCAGCACCAGCGACAGGCCCTCGCGGTCGCGGCCGAGGCTCGACAGGCACAGCGCGAGCACCGCGCGCACGGCGTCGTCCAACTCGTCGGAGGACGCGGTCAGTTCGGGCGTGAGCAGCTCGACGCCCTCCTGGGCCCGCCCGGTGTTGCGCAGCGAACTGGCCAGCTGGATCTTCGCCCGGCGCGCCTTGTACGGGCTCACCTCGCCGAGCCCGCGCGCCAGCGCCTCCCGGTACAGCGGAACGGCCTTGTCCGAGTGGCCCGTCGAGTCCCAGGCGCAGGCCTGCTCGAACGGCCCCAGCGGGCCGCCCTCGGGCAGTTCGGCGACCAGCTCGTCGATCACCGCGCGGAACTCGGCCGCCCCGTCCTCGCCGTAGCCGTCCAGGGACGCCCAGGCGGCGGCCACGCGGTCTTCCCAGTCCTGGTTCACCGGCACACTTTCGCACGGCGGGGCGGGCCACGGAAGCCGGATGTGAGCGCGGCGCCCGCCCCGCCCGTATCCAGGGGGAGGACCGGCCTCGGCATGCCGCCGCGAGGGACTGGAGGGAACAGGATGACAGCGACCCGACCGATGCTCGCGCTGACCGGGGCCGTGGCGGCACTGGCCCTGGCGGGCTGCGGTTCCGGCGGGGACGGAGGCGGGGAGGGCGGGGCCGCGCGGCCCCCTACGGCGAGCGCCGGCCTGGAGCACCTGGCCGCCGAGGCGAGGTGCGAGCCGGAGCTGCAGACCGACGCGGACGAGATCCGCCAGGCCGTCTGCACGACCGGCGACGGCACGTACGTCCTCGCCACCTTCGCCACCGACCGCGGCCAGCGCGAGTGGATCGACACGGCCAAGGACTACGGCGGTCACTACCTCGTCGGCCGCAAGTGGGTCGCCGTCGGCCACGCGGACGTGGTGCGGGCGCTGCGCGGGCGGCTCGGCGGGACGCTGGAGGAGGGCACGCCGCACGAGGGCCACCCGGGCGGTGCCGGCCACTCCGGCCCGCACCGCTGAGCGCGCACGTGAGCCGGCGGCGGGACTGGTCCCCGCCGCCGGCTCCGGCGTCCCGGCCTCCCGTGCCGGCCCGCTAGCGGGTCACCGGCAGTCCTCGCCGCTGTTGACGCAGTCGACCACCCGGTTCATCAGGTCCTCGTCCATGACGTTGATGAAGTCGTCGTGGTCGGTGACCGGCTTGTGCAGCTGCTCCGGAAAACCGTCGACCGCGAACGGGTTCCGCACCCGCCCGTCCTCGACGGTCGGCCGCGGCACGTCGTAGACCAGCTTCATCGTCAGCTGCGGGACGGCCCGGAAGCCCTCCGGACAGGCGCCGGTGGCCGGGTCGGCGAACGCCACGTGGTCACGGTGGTTGGCGCTGTCGGTGTTCCGCCCGTCCCAGCAGCTCTGGAAGTCGAAGATCCGGACCACCTTGGAACCGTCCGGGCACAGCGGGTACCTGTCCTTGAGCACCCGGTCCTCGAACCCGGTGCAGGACCAGCCCGCGTTGGCGTTCGCGTCGCCGTTGGTGAACGCCTTCGCGTCCCCGGTGATGATGCGCAGGAACTTCGGCATCGCCACGACCTTGCTCCGCGGGTTGCCGACGAACGTGATCTCGGCACCCTCCGCCTTCAGGATCGTGCCGACGTTGCCCTCGGCGCCGCCACCCGGCTCGTCCGCGTCGAACTCCCGGCTGCCGTCCTGGAGCCGCAGCACCGGCCAGTAGTACGTGGACCTGTCCCCCTGGTTCCGGCAGCTCGTCGCCGCGTTCGCCAGGTCCTCGTCGCTGGAGAACGCGTCGTTGTCCTGGTTGCCGACGTAGTCGTGCGTGTGGTGCGCGCCGTTGTCGACGCCGGGCGCCACGATCAGGTTGTCGCTGTTGAACAGGCCGTTCTCGTTCACGCCGCACTCGGTGGTGAAGGTGCCCGTCGAGGCGTCCTCGCCCTGCTGCGGCCGCTGGACGTTGGGCTCGACGGCCGTGATGTCGGCGAAGTCGCCGGCGACCGGGCCGGCGGCCCCGTTGCCGTTGCCGCCCTGGTCCCGGCCGCTTTGGTTCTCGTCGCCGTCCTGGTCCTGGCTGCCGCTGTCGCCGGGCGCGGGCCGGTCGGCCGGGACGCCCCGGCACTCGGCGAACCGGCCCAGGCCGCGCGGCTCACTGCCGCCCGCCCGGCGGATGGTGACGCCGATCCGGTGGAGGGCGGCGGTGCGCTGGGACTTCAGCGGGCCGAGGACGGAGTTGCGCACGAACCCCGGGTCGGCGGCCTGCGCCCGACGTGTCGACGCGAGCCGGGCGTACGCCTCGGTGACCTGCCGGTCCAGGTTCGCCAGTTCCCTGTCGACACCGGGGCGGGCCCCGCTCGGCAGCCGGCCGAGCTGCTGACCGACGTCCGGACAGTCGAGGGTGGCGATCTGCGCCCCCGCGGCCCGGGTCCGGCCGTCCCGGCTGCCGGACTCGTGCGCCGAGGCATGGACGTTCGCCCAGACCAGCCCGCCCCCGCCGAGGGCCAGTGCCGCCGCCGCGGCCATCGCCCTGACGGCCGTCGGCGTACGGCGTTTTCGTGTAGTGCGTCCCATGGAACTCCTCTGACGTCGTTGCGGGCCGTCAAGACGCCCGACAGGAGCGAAGCGGCCCCCTCCCATACGGAGCCGGTCCCAGAGGTGTTCAGACGTTGCGGGAGTTGCGGGTGCCGGCGCCGCCGGGGCCGGCCCGCGCATCGCGTCCGACGCCGCCCCCGGCACCCCCGGACGACCGCCGCCGCTGCCCCCCGGCCCACGCAACCCCGCACACCGCTCACCGAGCAAAGCCCCGGCGAACCCCAGGGTCAGGCCCCGCCGCCCGCCCCACCCGCCGCGAGCACCCTCGCCTCCACCTCCGGATCGAGTCCCTTGCTGGGCCGGTCCGGCCGCTGTGGTGCCGTGCCGTCGAGTTGCTGGAGCCACGTCCACGTGTCGGCGACCGTCTCCGTCACGGGGCGGCAGCGCAGCCCGGTCGCGACGGCCCGCGAGACGTCCGCGGCGTGCAGCGCGTCGTGCAGGTCGCTGCCCGGCGGCACCCACACCGGCAGCTGTGTCCACGGCTCGATGCCCGCCGCCAGGATCACCTCCGGCTCCGTCCACCGCAGATCCGCGCCGCCGCCGGTCACCCGCGCGCACGCCTCCAGCAACTCGCCCATCGTCGCGTGGCCCTGAGGGCTCATCAGGTTGTACGGCCCGCTCAGCTCCGCCCGCGCCGCGCCGAGCGTCCACTCCGCGAGGTCGCGCACGTCGACGTACTCCAGCGGCAGGTCCCGCGGCCCCGGCGCCAGCACCGGGCCGCCGCGCGCCATGCGCGTCAGCCACCAGGGCAGCCGCCCCACGTTCTCGTACGGGCCGAGGATCAGCCCCGCCCGCACCAGCAGCGCCCGGTCCGCGCCGAACGCCTCCAGCGCCGCCAGCTCACCGCCCCGCTTGTCCTCCGCGTACGACGTCTGCTCCGCGTCGGCCGACCCCTCCACCACCGGCGCGTCCTCGGCGTACCCGGCGGGCGGCGCCCAGGCGTACACCGAGCAGCTCGACACGTACACGTACCGCCCGGCCCGGTCCCGCAGCAGCCGCGCCGCGTCCCGCACCGCGCGGGGCGCCGCCGACCACGTGTCCACCACGACGTCCCACTCGGCGCCGTCCGCGGCGAGGGCCGCGAGCCCGTCCGGCGCGGTGCGGTCGCCGTGCAGCGACCGCACCCCCGGCGGGGCCGCGTGCCGCCCCCGGTGGAACACCGTCACGTCCCAGCCGCGCCCCAGCGCCGCCTCCACGACGGCCCGCCCCGCGAACTCCGTACCACCCAGCACCAGAAGCCTCATGCCGGCCACTGTGCACGGCCCGGTCCCGGCACGGAACGGGAATCTGCCGTCAGCCGAACTCAGCGCCCGGTCGGCGGCACGTACTTGTAGCCGACCCGGCGCACCGTCTGGATCGCCGCCCGGTGCTCGGCCCCCAGCTTGCGGCGCAGCCGGGCGACATGGACGTCGACCGTGCGGCCGTCGCCCACGTGCCCGTAGCCCCACACGGTGCTCACGAGCCGGTCCCGGGTGTGCACCCGGCCGGGGTGCGCGACGAGGTGGGCGAGCAGCTCGAACTCCAGGTACGTCAGGTCGAGTTCACGCCCGGCGACCTCGGCGACGCGCCGCACCGTGTCGACGCGGACGAGCGGCACGCCGTCCCCGCCGCCGGCCGGGTCGTCGACCGGGGCGCTTGCCGGTTCGCCGGCTTCCGGCAGGGCGGGCGCCGTGCGGAACGGCGGCTGCTGTCCGGCCGGGACGAGCACCAGGTAGCCGACCATCGGCGGCCGGCCCGGCAGCGCGGGCAGTGCGTGCGGCGGGGCGGGCAGCCAGGTGGCGCCCGGCGGCAGCAGGTCCGTCACGTCCACGGTCGTGTCCCGGTCGACGGCTCGCAGCCGGTGCCGCGGGGCGCTGGAGGAGTGGGCGGGAAGCGTGGCGTCGGACAGGGAACGGGAGGTCGCCATGGGAGGTCAGCTCTTTCGCGCGAGGAGTTCGTCGGGAAAGGGCGACGGCCGCGAGTTGGTGGTCGGGCGCGCCGCGGGACGTACGTCGTCCGCGCGGGCCGAAGGCCGGGAGACGGCTTTAGAGGGCCCGCGCGTTCACCGCGGGGCAACACACCCGGTCGAAGTCGTGGTGCTGACGGGAGGGCCAGAAGGGCTCGAGGTCGTGACGACCTGTCGCGGTGTGCTTCTGGAAGCCGGTCATGGAGCCATTCAAGCAGACACCTGCCTCCCGCAGCAGCCGTCTCTCACACCCTGGACGCCTCCCCGCGCCGCACCTCTCAGTCCACCAGGCGACTGCGTCTGCCCGTTCCCCGTCTCGGCCTTCACCGCCAGGCCCCCGTCGATCTCCATGCCCTCCACCATGACACGCGCCACTGACGACGCGAGGGGGCGCCCACCGTGACGGTGGGCGCCCCCTCGCGGGAAGCCGGGCGGCCGGATCAGACCTGGCCGGCCTTCTCCAGCGCGGAGCAGCAGGTGTCGACGAGCAGGCGGGTCACCACGTACGGGTCGACGTTGGCGTTGGGACGGCGGTCCTCGATGTAGCCCTTTCCGTCCTTCTCGACCTGCCACGGGATGCGCACCGAGGCGCCGCGGTTGGAGACGCCGTAGGAGTACTCGTTCCAGGGGGCGGTCTCGTGCAGGCCGGTCAGGCGGTCGTCGATGCCGGCGCCGTAGTTCTTGACGTGGTCGAGCGGCTTGGAGCCCTCGCCGAGCGACTCGGCCGCGGTGATGATCGCCTCGTAGGACTCGCGCATCGCCCTGGTGGAGAAGTTGGTGTGCGCGCCGGCGCCGTTCCAGTCGCCCTTGACCGGCTTCGGGTCGAGGGTGGCGGCGATGCCGAAGTCCTCGGCGGTGCGGTAGAGCAGCCAGCGGGCCACCCACAGCTGGTCGGAGACCTCCAGCGGCGCCAGCGGCCCGACCTGGAACTCCCACTGGCCCGGCATGACCTCGGCGTTGATGCCGGACAGGCCGAGGCCCGCCCGCAGGCAGTTGTCCAGGTGCGCCTCGACGGCGTCGCGGCCGAAGATCTCGTCCGAGCCGACGCCGCAGTAGTAGCCGCCCTGCGGGGCCGGGAAGCCCCCCTTGGGGAAGCCCAGCGGGTAGCCGTCCTTGAAGAACGTGTACTCCTGCTCGATGCCGAAGACCGGCTCCTGCGCGGCGAACCGTTCCGCGACCTCGGCCAGCGCGGCACGCGTGTTGCTGGAGTGCGGCGTCATGTCCGTGTTGAGGACCTCGCACAGCACCAGCACGTCGTCGCCGCCGCGGATCGGGTCCGGGCAGGTGAAGACCGGCTTGAGCACACAGTCGGAGGCGTGACCCACGGCCTGGTTCGTGGAGGAACCGTCGAAACCCCAGATCGGCAGCGCGTCCAGGCCCGCGGGCTCGCCCGTGATGATCTTCGTCTTGGAACGCAGCTTGGCCGTCGGCTCGGTGCCGTCGATCCAGATGTACTCAGCCTTGAAGGTCACGGGGCCACATCCTTCGGGGGTGGGTCTAGGCGCACTTGCGGGTGCTGCGGCGCTGCGGCACTGGGGCGCTGCGGATGCCCGGAAGCCTGTCAACAGGCGATTTCCCGGCCATTGCCCGTACGTGAACCCCGTGTTACCGGCGCATCGTGTGGCGCGATTCACGCGGTGCGCCGGGGGCGCGGCGCCACGCCCCGTCCCCGCCCTGTTCATTCACCGCGACCCTGTTGTCGACGTACCGGAGCAGGTCCTCCGTCAGCGCGGTGATCACCACATCCCCGGTCCCGGCGCCGCCCCCCACCGCCCGTCGGCGAACACTACGAACCGCACGGTCGCCACCCGCCGGAAGGCACCGGCCGATCCCGGCGGCACCGTCGGCAGGCCCGATCACCGGGACATCGCGTCCCGCACGGCCTCGTCGGTGCGCGCCACGACCGCCGTGCCGTCGTCCGCCGTGATGATCGGCCGCTGGATCAGCTTGGGGTGCTCGGCGAGCGCCGCGATCCAGCGGTCGCGCGAGGCCTCGTCCCGCGGCCACTCCTTGAGGCCCAGCTCCTTGGCGGCGGCCTCGTGGGTGCGGGTGATGTCCCAGGGTTCGAGCCCGAGCCGGTCCAGTACGCCCCTGATCTCGTCCTCGCTCGGCACGTCCTCCAGATACCGGCGGACGGTGTAGTCGGCGCCCTCCGCGTCGAGCAGGCTGACGGCGCTGCGGCACTTGGAACAGGCCGGATTGATCCAGATCTCCATGCGCCCCACGGTACGCGAAAACCCGTCTCCCACCTGCGCCCCAGCAGCCCCGAAAGCCCTTGTGGCCAGGGGCTTCTGTCAGTGGTGGGGAGTAAAATAGAAGCAGTGTTCGAGAGTGGCGGCGGGTGCAGCGAGGCCCCGGCGGCGCTCTCTCCGCGACAGGAGGATGCCTGTGCCCGCTGCCGCACTGAAGGCGAAGCCACTGCCCACCCAGTCCACCGCGAAGCGTCCCGTCCTGCTCGACCTGCCCTACGCCCCCGTGGAGAAGCGCCCGTTGCCGCCGGGCCGTCCCCGCGAGTGGTACATCACGCACAACCGGCGTCTGAAGGCGATGCGGCTCGCGATCGCCCTGCTCGACTCCGGCGTCTACGTCCCGAACCAGGCCCGCAACGAGACCATCCGGGAGGCGGCGGAGACGATCGGCGTGCACCCGCCGTCGGACACGACGTGCCACATGGTGCGGGCGCTGATGCGCTACTGCCGGTGACACCACCGGTGCCGGGCAGCTCGCGTGTGCGGGGTGCCCGGCACCGGCCGGCCCTCCGCCGCCGGCCTACGCCGTCAACTCCCGCTCCAGCGGCGTCCGGAAGCGCGGCGTCACCCGCGTCGTCCCGACCCAGCCGCGCAGCCGCTCGGCCTCCGCGGCAATGGCCGCCTCCGCGTCGCGGCTCACGTCCCGCGGGTCGAGGAGGCGCCAGGCGATCTCCCCGTCGGCTCGCTGCGCCCAGCCGCCGACCACGCGCCCGTTCCACCACACCGTCGGGCCCACGTTCCCGCTCCGGTCGAACAGGGCCGCCCGCAGCTCCGGCGCCAGGTACCAGTCCCGGTGCTGCCACCCCATCGCCGTCGGGTCCAGGGCCGGCAGCAGCGCCGCCCACGGCTCGTCGGGACCGGTCACCGGACCCTCGTCGCCGTCGGACACATACCCCGTGCCCTCGTCCAGCGACACCGGCCGCGCCCCGATCGCCGCGAGCGCCCGGCGCACGTCGGTCACGCGCCACCCCGTCCACCACTTCAGGTCCGCCTCCGTCGCCGGACCGCACGCCGTCAGCCAGTGCCGCAGCAGCACCGCCCGGGCCTCGGCCGGGTCCAGCTCGGGATGCTCGGGGGCGAGCGCCCAGCGGAACTGGCTCGACGTCCAGGAACCGAGCGGCCGGCCCCGTACGACCTTGCCCTCCACGCCCAGCACCTTCAGCAGCCGCGTCGACACGGTGTGGACACCCTCGTAGCTCTTGCCGGCCGCGTATACGAACTGCTCCTTCAGCCGCGGCTCGTCCACGGCCAGTTCGGCCGCCGTGGCCTGCCCGCGCCGGCCCAGCGCGGCGAGCGCCGACTCCTCGACCTCCTTCAGCCAGGTCGCGTCCGGCGCCCCGGCCGCCGCCATGTCCTTGAGCAGCGCGGCACGCTCCCGGGCGGCGACCGTGAGGCCCGTCGAGGCGTGCACGACGGCGGTCAGCTCGGCGGGGAACACGAACACCGTGTGCCGCATGCCGTGCATCCGGACCAGCGCACCGTCCTCGTACAGCGCCCGCCCGGTCTCCGGTACGGTCTTCGCCGGGTCCCCGAGCCGCGCGCCCACCGCCAGGTACACCGTCGCCGGGTCCGTGCCGTGCAGCGCCACCAGGGAGCGGGCGACCTCCTCGGGAGCCGCCGCCCGGGCCGCCCCGGCCAGCCGGTGCCGCACCGCGAGCCGCGCCCTGCGCTCCGCCACCGGAATGTGCCGCCCACCGTCACCCATGGACACCTCCACCGTCACACCGATCGTGCGGCCCATTCTCATGGACGGCACTGACAACGGGGCGGCAAGCCGGACCGGCCCGGCTCACGGACCGCCGGGCCGGCCCGGCACCTCCACCGGCATCAGAACGGCGGCCGGAACCCCCCGTACCCCAGGAGCACGATCAGCGCGGCCATGCCGCCGAGGACCAGGACGGCCGACAGCCAGGCCGGACGGTGCCGGTGCGCCCTGCGGGCGGGCTCGGGGCGGAAGGGGACCGGGCCGGGCGGGTTGTGCCTCCAGCGCGCGGCGAGCATCCGGGCACGGGCCGACGGCTCCTTGTGGGCGGCGCCGTCCGCCCACCGGAGGTCGTACTCACGCTGCTCGAAGTCGTCCCGCTCGGACATCCCGGCCATCCCCGTCATCACTCGAACCCCGGCTCAGACCCAGCATCCCTCGCCCGGACCGCTTCTGTGAAGCGCGCCGCGAGCCCCGCACCCGCCCCGCGCCTCCGCCACACCGCGAGGGCCCGCCGTCCCATGAAGGGGACGGCGGGCCCTCGAACAGGTTGGACAGGAGGAACCCCGGGCCGCTGCGGCCCGGTGCCTGTCACACGTCGAAGTACAGCTCGAACTCGTGCGGGTGCGGACGCAGCTGCAGCGGCGCGATCTCGTTCGCGCGCTTGTAGTCGATCCAGGTCTCGATCAGGTCGGACGTGAACACGTCGCCCTGGAGGAGGAACTCGTGGTCGGTCTCCAGGCGGTCGAGGACGGCGCCGAGGGAGGTCGGGACCTGCGGAACGCCCGCGTGCTCCTCGGGAGCCAGCTCGTACAGGTCCTTGTCGATCGGCTCGGCCGGCTCGATCTTGTTCTTGATGCCGTCCAGGCCCGCGAGCAGCAGCGCCGAGAACGCGAGGTACGGGTTGCCGGAGGAGTCGGGCGCACGGAACTCCACGCGCTTGGCCTTCGGGTTGGAGCCCGTGATCGGGATGCGCATCGCGGCGGAGCGGTTGCGCTGCGAGTACACCAGGTTGACCGGCGCCTCGAAGCCCGGCACCAGACGGTGGTACGAGTTCACCGTCGGGTTGGTGAACGCCAGCAGCGACGGGGCGTGCTTGAGGATGCCGCCGATGTAGTAGCGGGCGGTGTCCGACAGGCCGGCGTAACCGGCCTCGTCGTAGAACAGCGGGTCGCCGTTGCTCCACAGCGACTGGTGGACGTGCATGCCCGAGCCGTTGTCGCCGAAGATCGGCTTCGGCATGAAGGTCGCGGTCTTGCCGTTGCGCCAGGCCACGTTCTTCACGATGTACTTGAACAGCTGGAGGTCGTCGGCCGCGGCGAGCAGCGTGTTGAACCGGTAGTTGATCTCGGCCTGGCCGGCGGTGCCCACCTCGTGGTGCTGGCGCTCGACCTTCAGGCCGGCCCGGTCCAGCTCCAGGGAGATCTCGGCGCGCAGGTCGGCGAAGTGGTCGACCGGCGGGACGGGGAAGTAGCCGCCCTTGTAGCGGACCTTGTAGCCGCGGTTGTCCTCGAGGGCGCCGGTGTTCCAGGCGCCGGCCTCGGAGTCGATGTGGTAGAAGGACTCGTTCGCACCGGTGGCGAAGCGGACGCTGTCGAAGACGTAGAACTCGGCCTCGGGGCCGAAGTACGCGGTGTCGGCGATGCCGGTGGAGGCGAGGTAGGCCTCGGCCTTCTTCGCCACGTTCCGCGGGTCACGGGAGTACTGCTCGCCGGTGATCGGGTCGTGGATGAAGAAGTTGACGTTGAGCGTCTTGTCACGGCGGAACGGGTCCACCCGGGCGGTCGACAGGTCCGCGCGCAGCGCCATGTCGGACTCGTGAATGGCCTGGAAGCCGCGGATCGAGGAGCCGTCGAAGGCCAGCTCCTCGTCCGGGTCGAACGCCTCGGCGGGCACCGTGAAGTGCTGCATGACGCCCGGGAGGTCACAGAACCGGACGTCGATGAACTTGACGTCCTCGTCCGCGATGAACTTCTTGGCCTCGTCGGCGTTCTGGAACATCCAGCTCCTCCTACTCCCGACCGTCCCGCCGGGGTGGTAGTTCGTTCGTGCGGCCAGTGCGGGTGGCACACGCTGACCTCGACCCTAGGGACGCGTGATTTCTCCGGCGTGACCCATTTGTTTCGCACAAGTTAACCGGCTCTCGTTCCACGGTAGCCCCGGAGCCCCCCGGCGTCCCCCGGTCACACCCCTGCGCAGTACCGTGGACGGGTGGACAACAGGGAAGCATTCGGATCATGGCTGTCGGGGCCCCGCGCGGCCCTGGAGAACGCGGGTGCGGATCTCGGATACCGGGGCGAGCAGCTGGGTCTGCCGGAGAAGGGCCCCGGCTCGATCGCCCGGCCGGGCCGCCGCATCGGAGCGCTGGCCGTGGACTGGGCCCTGTGTGTCTTGATCGCATACGGCCTGATCACTGACGGCTACAACCAGGCGACCGGCAACTGGGCGCTGCTGATCTTCTTCGTGCTCAGCGTCCTGACGGTCGGCACGGTCGGCTGCACACCCGGCAAGCGGATCTTCGGCCTCCGGGTGCTCGCCCTGGACACCGGCACGATCAACCCGCTGCGCGTGCTGCTGCGCACGGTGCTGCTGTGCCTGGCCGTCCCGGCGCTGGTCTGGGACCGCGACGGCCGCGGCCTGCACGACCGGCTGGCCCGCACGGTCGAAGTCCGTATCTGACGCTCGCCGCACCCGCCCACCGAGACACGGCGAAGGGGCGCCCGGAGTGATCCGGGCGCCCCTTCGCCGTGCGCGGTATGACGGGACGACGTGCGTCAGCGGGCCTTCGGTCCGCCCTTCGGCAGTTTCATGCCCTTCGGCATGGGCCCCTTCGGCAGCGGCATGTTGCTCATCAAGTCGCCCAGCGCGCGCAGCCGGTCGTTGGTCGCGGTGACCTGCGGGCCGGTCAGCACGCGCGGCAGCTTCAGCATGGTGGTGCGCAGCTTCTTCAGCTCGACCTGGCCCTCGCCGGTGCCGACGATCAGGTCGTGCACCGGTACGTCGGCCACGATGCGGTTCATCTTCTTCTTCTCGGCGGCCAGCAGGCCCTTCACCCGGTTCGGGTTGCCCTCGGCGACCAGCACGATGCCGGCCTTGCCGACGGCGCGGTGCACCACGTCCTGGCTGCGGTTCATCGCCACGGCGGGGGTGGTGGTCCAGCCCCGGCCGATGTTGTCCAGTACGGCCGCCGCGGCGCCCGGCTGGCCCTCCATCTGCCCGAAGGCGGCCCGCTCGGCCCGGCGCCCGAACACGATCGCCGTGGCGAGCAAGGCGAGCAGGAGGCCCAGGATGCCGAGATAGATCGGGTGACCGATCAAGAACCCGATCGCGAGGAAGACACCGAAGGTGACGATTCCCACTGCCGCGAGTACAAGACCGATCTTCTTGTCGGCCCTGCGGGTCATCTTGTAGGTCAGGGCAATCTGCTTCAGTCGCCCGGGGTTCGCGGCGTCCGCCGCGGTTTCCTTCCTCGCCATGGCACGAAGTCTACGTGCCCCGTCGAGCGCCTACGACGGCGGTGCCCCGGCGGGACGCGGGCGCGGGGGCCGGGCGACGGGGCGCGGAGGATCAGGCGCGGCCGGACACGGTCTGCTCGAGGACGCGCTGCGCCTCGACCCGGTCCTGGGCGCGGCGACGGTCCTCCAGCACGGCGGTCCAGGCGTTGCGGCGGGCGGTGCGCTGGCCGCTGCTCAGCAGCAGCGACTCGACGGCACGCAGCGCGGTGCCGAACGACGGAATGGCGGTGGCGCGGTCGGGCGCGGCCTGCATGGTGGAGGTCCCCCCTCGGAACGGCAACGACAGTGGGTGTACGACCTGTGAAACCAGGGTCACTGATTGGTGTTACCAGGGCGTGACCGGCCGGTCAAACACCCATGAAGCCCCGATGTGGCGCCCCGGAACACGGACGCGGCCCCGACGTACGTCCTCAACTGGGAGGACGGTCGGGGCCGCGTCCCACCGGTCACTACCGGCAGGTAGCCGCTTGTGCGGGAATTCACACGCTCGCCACGGGCCGTGTGAGTACGGGCGGGTGACGGCGTGTCAGACGGCCTGCGCGGCGATCCGGGCGCCGTCCTGCTGCGGAGCGGCCGCATGGCGCTGCTCGATCGCCATGCGGTAAAGCCGCCCGGCGCGGTAGGAGGACCGCACCAGCGGGCCGGACATCACGCCGGAGAAGCCGATCTGCTCGGCCTCCTCCTTCAGCTCCACGAACTCGTGCGGCTTCACCCAGCGCTCGACCGGGTGGTGACGCACCGACGGACGCAGGTACTGCGTGATGGTGACCAGCTCGCAGCCCGCGTCGTGCAGTTGCCGCAGCGCGTCGCTGACCTCCTCGCGGGTCTCGCCCATGCCGAGGATCAGGTTCGACTTGGTGACCAGGCCGTGGTCGCGGGCGGCGGTGATGACGCGGAGGGAACGCTCGTAGCGGAAGCCGGGGCGGATGCGCTTGAAGATCCGCGGAACCGTCTCGACGTTGTGCGCGAAGACCTCGGGGCGGGAGGAGAAGACCTCGGCCAGCTGCTCCGGGACGGCGTTGAAGTCGGGGGCGAGCAGTTCGACCTTGGTGCGGCCGGCCTCGCGGTCCGCGGTCTGCCGGTGGATCTGGCGCACGGTCTCGGCGTACAGCCAGGCGCCGCCGTCCTCGAGGTCGTCGCGGGCGACGCCGGTGATGGTGGCGTAGTTGAGGTCCATGGCGACCACGGACTCGCCCACCCGGCGCGGCTCGTCGCGGTCGAGGGCCTCGGGCCTGCCGGTGTCGATCTGGCAGAAGTCGCAGCGCCGGGTGCACTGGTCGCCGCCGATGAGGAAGGTCGCCTCGCGGTCCTCCCAGCACTCGTAGATGTTCGGGCAGCCGGCTTCCTGGCACACCGTGTGCAGCCCCTCGCTCTTGACGAGGTTCTGCATCTTCGTGTACTCGGGACCCATTTTCGCCCGGGTCTTGATCCACTCGGGCTTGCGCTCGATGGGGGTCTGGCTGTTGCGGACCTCCAGGCGCAGCATCTTGCGTCCGTCGGGTGCGACTGCGGACACGGCTGGCTCCCTAGCGATTGATTCCTCGGCGTCCACCAGGGTACGCCCGTTGATTTCCTGCCCGGCGCGGGTGCGGGCCTGGGTGAGGGCTGCCGCCCCGGGCCCGCGCCGCGGCCCGGACGGCCCCGTCCTCAGGCGCCGGACGGACCGGCGGCTGCCGGTGTCCTGTCGATCACGCGCGGCTTGAGGTCCGCGTTCTCCAGGACATCCCTCAGGTGCCGCTCGACGACCGGCAGGACCTCCTCGATCGTCACGTCGCGGCCCAGTTCGCCGGCGAGGGAGGCGACCCCCGCGTCGCGGATGCCGCACGGGATGATCTTGTCGAACCACTTGTTGTCGGGGTTCACGTTCAGTGCGAAGCCGTGCATCGTGACGCCCTTGGCGACCCGGATGCCGATGGCCGCGATCTTGCGGTCCTCGCGGCGCTGGCCGGCGTTGGACGGGGCGTACTCGGGGCCGTTCAGGCGCGGGTCGAACTCGTCGTCGTGCAGGCGCGGGTCGAAGTCCAGGGACAGCCCGCCGAGCGCGGGGCGCTGCTCGACCGGGTCGCCGAGCACCCACACGCCGCTGCGGCCCTCGACCCGGGTCGTCTCCAGGCCGAAGTCGGCGCACGTGCGGATCAGGGCGTCCTCCAGGCGGCGCACGTGCGCCACGACGTCCACCGGGCGCGGCAGCTTCTGGATCGGGTAGCCGACGAGCTGGCCGGGGCCGTGCCAGGTGATCTTGCCGCCGCGGTCCACGTCGATGACCGGCGTGCCGTCGAGGGGGCGTTCGCTGTCCTCCGTGCGGCGGCCCGCCGTATACACCGGAAGGTGCTCCAGCAGCAGCACGGTGTCGGGGACGCGGTCCTCGAAGCGCGCCGCGTGCACCCGGCGCTGCTCGTCCCACGCCACCCGGTAGTCCACGGCCTCGGCACCGAAACCCATGCGGACGAACCGCAGCTCACTCACGGCAAGCGCCTCCCTAGAAGGTCGTAAGGCACGAAACATGCCTACGCCACTGTACGACCGCCTCCGGTCGTCAGCCTCGCGGTCAATCCTCACACGATCGGATGAATGCTCGAAAAAAACTGCAATCGCCTGGCTACTCTCCGCTACATTCGCGCCGACCATGAGGCCATAAGGGCTGCTCACAGGCAATCCGGGCACTTCGTCCCGGAAGGCAGGAGACCGCACCGCAGATGACGGAACGACCCGCGCAGCGCACTCCCAACCGCCAGCTCGCCGCGCTCATCGCAGAAGCGGGATTCTCCCACGCAGGTCTGGCCCGTCGCGTCGACCAGCTCGGTCTCGAACACGGACTGGACCTCAGATACGACAAGACGTCCGTCACCCGGTGGCTGCGCGGCCAGCAGCCGCGCGGCACCACCCCCGCCCTGATCGCCGAGGTGTTCACCCGCCGCCTCGGCCGCAGGCTCACCGCGCAGGACCTCGGGCTCGACGCCTGCGCCCCCGTCTACGCCGGGCTGGAGTTCGCCGCCACCCCCGAGGAGGCCGTCGACATCGTCAGCGGGCTGTGGCGCAAGGACTCCGGCAGCCACGCCGAACTCCGCAAGATCGCCTTCACCCCGGCGGGGCTCGTCGTGCCCAGCCGCGACTGGCTGATCGGCCGCCCCGACGAGAAGGTCGCCCGCGGCGAGGCACCCGCCCGGGTACCCGCCCAGGGCCGCCCGGCCGGACCCGAATCGGCCGCCGCCCTGTCCGGCCGGCGCGGCCGGACCGACCGCACCCCCGGCCAGCGGGTCACCGGCGGTGACATCGCCGCGCTCCGCTCCGTCGGGGAGCTGTTCCGCACCCTGGACGACATGTACGGCGGCGGCCACGCCCGCCAGGCCCTCGTGCGCTACCTGGAGCACGAGTGCGAGCCCATGCTGCGCGGCAGCTACGGCGAGCAGGCCGGGCGCCGGCTGTTCGCGGCGGCGGCCGACCTGACCCGGCTCGCCGGCTGGACGTCGTACGACATCGCCGCGCACGGGCTCGCGCAGCGCTACTTCGTGCAGGCGCTGCGGCTCGCACAGGCGGCGGCGGACCGGGCCTACGGCGCGTACGTGCTGGTCACCATGAGCCGGCAGGCCGTCTACCTCGGCCACGGCCGGGAGGCCGTCCAGCTCGCGCGCGTGGCGCAGCAGGGCGTCGGGACCACCGTGCCGCCCACCCTCCAGGCGCTGCTGCACGCCGCCGAGGCCCGCGCGCACGGCGTCCTCGGCGAGGTGCGCGCCTGCACCGCCTCCCTCGTACGGGCCGAGCGCGCGCTGGAGACCGCCCGGCCCGGCGACGACGTACCGCACTGGGCGCGGTTCTTCGACGAGGCGCAGCTCGCCGACGAGTTCGGGCACTGCCACCGGGACCTCCAGCAGTTCCGCGCCGCCGCCCAGCACGCCGAGCGCTCGCTGCAACTGCGCGCCCCCGTCTACGCCCGCAGCCGCGTGTTCTGCAAGGTGGTCCTGGCCACCGCCCGCCTCGGTCTCGGCGAACTCGACGAGGCCTGCCGGCTCGCCGCGGAGGCGGCGGGCCAGGCGGCGGAGATGCGCTCGGTGCGCGCCGTGGAGTACGTCAGGGACTTCGAGCGCCGCCTGGAGCCCTACAAGGACGCGGCCCCGGTCCGGGGCTACCGGGACCGGGTGGCGGCCCTGAACTGACTGCGGTGACGGCCGGTCCGGAAAGTCCCGGACCGGCCGTCACCGCACGGCTCACGCCGCCGGGCGCATCGTCCGCGGCGGTTCCGCCGCGTGCATCGGACCGCCCGCGCCCAAGTCCGTCAGGACGGCCGCCGCCGCCCGTCCGCCCGAGTGCAGCGCGCCCTGGACCGTGCTGGTGTCCCGGTGGTCGCCGCACACGTAGAGCCCCGCCAGGAGACGGACCGGCCGGCACAGGTCGTGCGGGGCGCCCATCGCCGGGACCGCCTCGCGCGTGTGGTGCACGGCGAGCGTCTCCCAGCCCGCGGTCGACGTGCCGTACAGCCGGGCCAGGTGCGCGCGGACGGCGGTGTCCACGTCCGGCGGCGGTGCGCCGAGGACCGTCGACGTCACCAGCGCCCGGCCGGCCGGCGCGCGGGACGGGTCCACGCGGCTGACCACCGCCGTGTGCGCCACGGGGCCGCCCCGGTCCGCGTCCAGCACCAGGGACGCGCCCGTGGGCGGCGGCTCCTCGGTGGTGTGGTGCAGCACCGTCACCGGATGGAAGCCCGGCACCCGCAGGCCGGGCAGCAGCTCGGCCGCGGCCCGCGCGTCCGTCGCCACCAGCACCGCGCGGCAGCGGATCTCGCCGTGCTCGGCCGTCGTCACCGACGTCGTGGACACCGCGGTCACCCGCGTCCCGGTGTGCACCGTGCCGGGCGGCAGCGACCCCGCCAGCAGCTCGGGCAGCGCGTCCGCGCCGCCCTCCGGCAGGCACAGCCGCCCGGCCGCGAAGGCCCGCAGGGCGAGGTCCGCGCACCGACTGGACGTGCTCAGCTCAGGGTCGCACAGCAGGGCCGCGAGCAGCGGCCTGAGGAACCCGTCGACGGTGCGGGCGGGCAGGCCGCGCGCCGCGAGGGCCTCGGCGGCCGGCGACTCGGGCCGCACCAGCAGCCGTTCCACGGGCGTGCCCGCGAGCCGGGACAGCGCGGAGCCGAGCCGCGCCTGGTCCATGGCGCCGCCGAGCGGGGCGCCGGCCCGGCTGCGCGGCACGGCGTCGGGCCGCCCGGCCGTCCCGGCGGCCGGGACCGGCCTCCTGGGCGCCGGTACCGACCTGGGGGTGCCCGCGAGGGCGCGCACCGCGTGGAGTGCGCCCCGTGCGCCCCCTGCGCCGGTCTGGGCGCCGGCGCGGTGGTGCCGCCCGTCGCTGTGCAGCAGCACCCCCGGCGCGAACGGGCGCAGCACCAGCCCGTCCAGACCCGGCGTCAGCCGCAGCGCCGGATACGCCGTGGACAGCAGCTGCCCGATTCTGTCGAGCCTGAAGCCGTCGACCTTCTCCGTCGCCATCCGGCCGCCGACCCCGTGGGCGGCCTCCAGTACCACGGTCGACACTCCTGCGCCGGTCAGCCGGTGCGCCGCCGCGAGCCCGGCGACCCCGGCTCCCACGACGACGACGTCGGCCTGATTCACGGGCTCAAGCACGTGCCCCTCCTCGAGGTTGCGCGACAGCTGGAGACGTCATGCCCCCAACCGGCTCCAGGGATACCCGAGTCCGGCTCGAGATTAGGCCCGCGTCCCGCCCCGCGGAGTCGCGCACGCACAGGGCACGGGCGCACGCCGGTCGCATGCCCGGCCGCGGCCCCGCCGCCCCGGCGCCCGCCTCACAGCGCCGCCCGGATCGCCTCCTCCACCTCGGGGAACGCGAACCGGAACCCCGACTCCAGCAGCCGCGCCGGCAGCACCCGCGCACTGCCCAGCACGTCCCCGGCCATCTCCCCGAGCACCCCCCGCAGCACCGGCGCGGGCACCGCGAACGGCGTCGGCCGGCGCAGCACCCGCCCCATCGCCGCGGTCACCTCGCGGTTCGTCACCGGGTGCGGCGCGGTCAGGTTGAAGGGCCCCGACAGGCCGTCGGTGTCCAGCAGATGGCGCAGCGCCGCCACCTCGTCGTGCAGCGCGACGAACGACCAGTACTGCCGCCCGTCGCCCAGCCGTCCCCCGAGCCCCGCCCGGAACAGCGGGAACAGCCGCCCCCACGCACCTCCACCGCGGGCCACCACCAGCCCGGTGCGGGCCAGCACCGTCCGCACGCCCGCCTCCCGCGCGGGCGCCACCGCCGCCTCCCACTCCACGCACAGCGACGGCAGGAACCCCTCGCCCGGGGGCGCGCTCTCGTCCACGGCTCGGTCGCCGGTGTCCCCGTAGAAGCCGATCGCGCTGCCGTTCACGAACACCCGCGGCCGCGTCCCCGGGTCCAGCGCGGCCAGCGCCCCGGCGAGCGCCGCCGTCCCGTCCACCCGGCTGGAGCGGATCTTCTCCTTGTACGCGCGCGTCCAGCGGCGGTCGCCGATCCCGGCCCCGGCCAGGTTGACCACCGCGTCGCACCCGGCGAGCCCCGCCGCGTCCACGGACCGCCGCCCCGGGTCCCACCGCACCTCGTCCGCCGCCCGGGGCGCCCGGCGCACCAGGCGCACCACCTCGTGCCCGTCCGCGGTCAGGGACCGCACCAGGGCGCTGCCGACGAGACCGGACGCGCCGGCCACCGCGATACGGGAAGCTGCCATGCGCCCATCGTGCCCGCTCCGCCCGCGAAAAACAGCCGACGAACTGCGCGGCGTGCGCCGTACAGTGACCGTCATGCCGCATCCGTCCATACGCCACGCCACCCTCGCCGACGAGGACGCGCTCGCGCGGCTCGACCTGGCCACCTGGTCGCACCTGCACGCCGTCACCCCGCGCCCCGAGCACCCGGAGCCGTTCTTCCGCGAGCGCTGCGGGCCGCGCGACCACCTCGTCGCCGAACTCGCCGGCCGCGTCGTGGGCTACGTGCGCCTCGGCTTCCCCACCGAGCTCGCCTCCAACGCGCACGTCCGGCAGATCCGCGGCCTCGCCGTCGCCGAGGAGGCCCGCGGCCTGGGCGTCGGCCGGGCCCTGGTCCGGGCCGCCGTCGAGGAGGCCCGCCGCCTCGGCGCCCGCCGCATCACCCTGCGCGTCCTGGGCCACAACACCACGGCCCGCAAGCTGTACGAGTCCGAGGGCTTCGTCGTCGAGGGCGTCCAGCCGGAGGAGTTCTGCCTGGACGGCACCTACGTCGACGACGTGCTGATGGGGCAGTCCCTGGTCCCGCTCGACGACTGACCGCCGCCCGGCAGGGCTCTCGTTGATCACTTGATCACCCATTCGCGGAAAGCCGCCGGCAGCCGGCCACACGCGCGTGCGCACAGGGGGACGGTGACGCTCCGGCGGCCGGCGACCTGCGGACCGGCCACGCGCGCGTGCGCACGGCCGTCCCCCGCGAACCACGGCAGCCCGGCCCCGGCGACCGGCCACGCGCGCGTGCGCGCGGTCGGACACGACGGCACCGGCACGCCCCGTGCGCACGGGCCGGGCCACGCGCGGGTACGCGAGGCGGAACGCCGAGGACCGGGACGCGGTTCCACGGGTGGCACGCCCCGCCGCGCGGGCCGGGCGGATCGGCCCGACAGTGGGACCATGCGTGTCGTCCGAAGCGCGCGAGGGGCACGGCAGCCGCGCGCGGGCCGGGCCCCCGCCCTGCCGGGCACCGTCCGGGCGCCGCTGCGCTGGCTGCCCGGGCTCACCGCCGTCGCGGCGCTGCTGCTGTGCGCGCACGGCGTCGACCGGCACCCCGCCGCCCCCACGGCCCGCCCCGCCGCGCCGTACCACGCCCCCCGGCCGCACATCGTGCCGCGCTCCGCCTGGCTGGGCGACGCCGCCCGCCCGCAGCCCCGGCCGCGCTACGACGACAAGGTCCTCGCCGTGTTCGTCCACCACACGGACACGCCCAACGACTACGACTGCGCCGACACCCCCCGCATCCTGCGCGGCCTCTACACCGGCCAGACCGGCGCCCGCGACTGGGACGACATCGGCTACAACTTCGTCGTCGACCGCTGCGGCACCGTCTACGAGGGCCGCGCCGGAGGCGTCGCCCGGGCCGTCACCGGCGCCCACACCCAGGGCTTCAACCACCGCACCACCGGCATCGCCGCCCTCGGCACCTTCACCGCGGGCACCCCCGTGCCGCAGGAGGTCACCGACGCGATCGCCGCGCTGGCCGCCTGGAAACTCGGCCCGTCCGGCACCGACCCGCGCGCCATGGTCGAGCTGGTCTCCACGAGCGGCCACAGCCGGTACGCGGCTGGGGCCACCGCCTCCCTGCCCGCCGTCGCCGGCCACAACGACGGCTACATGACCAGCTGCCCCGGCGCCGAACTCACCGCCCGCCTCCCCGCGATCCGCGGACAGGCGGCCCGGTTGCAGGGCAGGCCGTGAGCCGCCGTCAGGCCCGGAACCGGTCCCACAGCCGGGGATACCGCTCGGCCAGCGCCCGCTCGTCCTCGAAGTCGACCGGCGTGCCCTCCGGCTCGGCGGGCGGCGGCGGGATGTCCAGGTCCGGCGCGACGGCACCGGTGAGCTGCTCGTACGCCTCGTCCGCCGCGTAACCCAGCTCCTCGGCGTCCCCGTCCAGCTCCTCGTCGAAGTCGTCCAGCAGGTCGGCCAGCGCGTCCGGGTCGTGCAGCGCCCCCTCGAACACCTCGCGCCCCTGGCCGATCAGCCAGCACCGGAAGAAGTCGAAGGCGTCGTCGCTCGCGCCGTCCAGCAGCACCCAGGCCGCGCCCCACAGGTCCCAGCGGTAGGCGCGGTTGTAGCGCACCTCGAAATGGCGGGCGAAGTCCAGGACCGCTTCCGGGTCGAGGCCCAGCAGCCGCTCCACGAGCTGGTCGGCCTGCTCCTCGGGATCGCCGTCGGCGGCCTCCCGGGCGTCGTCCACCAGCTGCCAGAACTCCGTCTCGTCCATCACGGGTCCAGCATCGGCCCTCGGCGCATCCGCCGCACGCGGAGTGCGGCGGATCGTTATGTGCCGTACGGCGCCGGCCGGCCGCGGATCGTCACATCCCGTACAGCGCCGCCAGCCGCCGCGCGTCCGCCGCGAACCGCGCCCGCAGCGTCCCGGGCGCGAGGACCTCCACCTCCGGCCCGAGCGCCGCCAGCTGCGTGTGGGCGACGTCCTCCGACTCCACCGCCAGCGTCACCGTGACCCAGCCGTCGCCGTCCGGTTCGCCCGCCGTGCCCAGCGCCTCCCGCGCGGGCAGCGGGTCCATCGCGTACGGCAGTCTGCGCACCCCCGCCGGGGACAGCCGCACCAGGACGTCCGCCCGCAGCAGCGACCGCGCGAACTGCTCCGCCCGCTCCTCCCAGAACGCCGGAAGATCGAAGTCCTCCTCCCGCGCGAACCGCTCCGCACCGGCCTCCACCGACGTGAACCGGTCGATCCGGTACACCCGGAACGACGCACCGCCCGCCACCCGCGCGCACAGGTACCAGACCCCGGCCTTGAGGACGAGCCCGTACGGCTCCAGCTCCCGGACGACCTCGTCCTCCCCGCGCCGGTAGCGCGCCGTGATCCGCCGGTCGTCCCACACCGCGTCCGCGACCGCGGGCAGCAGCCGCGGCGTCCGGGGCTCCCGGAACCAGTTCGGCGCGTCCAGGTGGAACCGCTGCGCCGCCGTGCGCGAGGCGTCCCGCAGCGACGGCAGCAGCGCCGCCGACACCTTCAGCCGGGCCGCCGACGCCGCGTCCTCCAGGCCCATCTCGCGCAGCGCCCCCGGCACCCCCGACAGGAACAGCGCCTCGGCCTCGCTGCGGTGCAGGCCCGTCAGCCGCGTCCGGTACCCGCCGACCAGCCGGTAGCCACCGGCCCGGCCCCGGTCCGCGTACACCGGCACGCCCGCCTCCGACAGCGCCTGCGCGTCCCGGGTGACGGTCCGCTCCGACACCTCAAGCTCCCGCGCCAGCTCGGCGGCGGTCATCGAGGGCCGGGACTGGAGCAGCAGCACCATCTTGATCAGCCGGGCAGCACGCATGCCCCACATCATGCAGGAGGCCCCCGCCGGAGCGAGGGCCTCCCGGAACACACCGCGACCTACAGGCCGTAGCGCTCGCGCGCCTCCTTCACGGCCGTCGCCTTGACCTCGCCGCGCCGGGCGAGCTGGGCCAGGGCGGCGACGACGATCGACTCCGCGTCCACGCCGAAGTGGCGGCGGGCCGCGTCCCGGGTGTCCGACAGGCCGAAGCCGTCGGCGCCCAGCGACGACCAGTCCTGCTCGACCCACTGCGCGATCTGGTCCGGGACCTGACGCATGTAGTCGGACACCGCCAGCACCGGACCCTCGGCGCCCTGCAGCGCCCGGCGGACGAACGGCACCCGCTCCTCGCCGCGCAGCAGCGCCTCGTCGGCCTCCAGCGCGTCACGGCGCAGCTCGCCCCAGGACGTCGCCGACCACACGTCGGCGGCCACGCCCCACTCCTCGCACAGCATCCGCTGCGCCCTGAGCGCCCAGTGGATCGCCGTACCGGAGCCGAGCAGCTGGATGCGCGGCGCGTTCGCCACCGGGATCAGGCCCGCCGACTCCGCCGTGTTGAAGCGGTACAGGCCCTTGACGATGCCCTCGTCGATGCCGGGCACGGACGGCTTGGCGGGCTGCGGCAGCGGCTCGTTGTAGACCGTCAGGTAGTAGAAGACGTCCTGGTCCTCGCCCGGGGCCGGCTCGCCGTACATGCGGCGCAGGCCGTCCTTGACGATGGCGGCGACCTCGTAGGCGAACGCCGGGTCGTACGTCAGCGCGGCCGGGTTGGTCGCGGCGATGACGGGGGAGTGGCCGTCGGCGTGCTGCAGGCCCTCACCGGTCAGCGTCGTACGGCCCGCCGTGGCGCCGATGAGGAAGCCGCGGCCGAGCTGGTCGCCGAGCTGCCACATCTGGTCGGCCGTGCGCTGCCAGCCGAACATCGAGTAGAAGATGTAGAAGGGGATCATCGGCTCGCCGTGCGTCGCGTACGACGTGGCGGCGGCGATGAAGTCGGCCATCGAACCGGCCTCGGTGATCCCCTCGTTGAGGATCTGGCCGTTCGTGGCCTCCTTGTAGTACATCAGCTGGTCGCGGTCGACCGGCTCGTACGTCTGGCCCTTGGGCGAGTAGATCCCGAGGGACGGGAAGAGGCTCTCCATGCCGAAGGTGCGCGCCTCGTCGGGGACGATCGGCACCCAGCGCTTCCCGGTCTCCTTGTCGCGGACCAGGTCCTTGACCAGGCGGACGAAGGCCATGGTGGTGGCCACGTTCTGCGAACCGGAGCCCTTGTCGAAGGACGTGAAGGCCTTCTCGGCGGGCGCGGGCAGCGGCGCGACCGGGTGCACACGGCGCGCCGGGGCCGGGCCGCCGAGGGCGGCGCGGCGCTCCTGGAGGTAGCGGACCTCGGGCGAGTCGGCGCCCGGGTGGCCGTAGGGGACCACGCCGTCGACGAAGTCGCTGTCCTTGATCGGCAGGCCGAGGCGGTCGCGCATGGCCTTGAACTCGTCCACCGACAGCTTCTTCATCTGGTGGTTGGCGTTCTTCGACGCGAAGCCCTCACCGAGGGTGTGGCCCTTGACCGTCTGGGCCAGGATCACGGTCGGCGCGCCCTTGTGCGCGAGGGCCGCCCGGTACGCCGCGTACACCTTGCGGGGCTCGTGGCCGCCGCGCGAGACGTGGAAGCACTCGAGGATCTTGTCGTCGCTCAGCAGCTTCGCCATCTCCACCAGCGCCGGGTCGGCGCCGAAGAAGTCCTGGCGGATGTAGGCCGCGTCGCGGGTCTGGTACGTCTGGATCTGCGCGTCCGGTACCTCGCGCAGCCGGCGTACCAGCGCGCCGGTGGTGTCGAGCCGGAGCAGTTCGTCCCACGCGGAGCCCCACAGCGTCTTGACCACGTTCCAGCCGGCGCCGCGGAACTGGGCCTCCAGCTCCTGCACGATCTTGAAGTTGGCGCGGACCGGGCCGTCGAGGCGCTGGAGGTTGCAGTTGATGACGAAGGTGAGGTTGTCCAGCTCCTCGCGGGCGGCGAGCGCGAGGGCCGCCGTCGACTCGGGCTCGTCCATCTCGCCGTCGCCGAGGAACGCCCACACGTGCGAGCCGGCGGTGTCCTTGATGCCGCGGTGGGTCAGGTAGCGGTTGAAGCGCGCCTGGTAGATCGCGGAGAGCGGGCCGAGGCCCATGGACACCGTCGGGAACTCCCACAGCCAGGGCAGCCGGCGCGGGTGCGGGTACGACGGCAGGCCGTTGCCGCCCGTCTCGCGGCGGAAGTTGTCCAGGTGGGACTCGTTCAGCCGGCCGTCGAGGAAGGCGCGGGCGTAGATGCCGGGGGAGGCGTGGCCCTGGATGTAGAGCTGGTCGCCCGAGCCGTCGGCCTCCTTGCCCTTGAAGAAGTGGTTGAAGCCGGTCTCGTACAGCCAGGCCGCCGAGGCGAAGGTGGCGATGTGGCCGCCGACGCCGTATGTCGAGCCGCGGGTCACCATGGCCGCCGCGTTCCAGCGGTTCCAGGCCGTGATCCGGGCCTCCATCTCCTCGTCACCGTCCACGGCGGGCTCGGCGGAGGTCGGGATGGTGTTGACGTAGTCGGTCTCGAGGAGCTTCGGCAGCGCGATGCCGGCGCCCTCGGCGCGCTCCAGCGTGCGGCGCATCAGGTACGCGGCACGGTGCGGCCCGGCCGCCTTGGCGACGGCGTCCAGCGAGGCCTGCCACTCGGCAGTCTCCTCGGGGTCGCGGTCCGGGAGCTGGTCGAGCTCGCTCGGCTGGATGGCGTAGGGGTCGGTCATGTCGCCGCCTTCCTCAGTCGAAGGGGGTTCCCTCATCGGCAAGGGTTCAGGGGTGCCCTTGATCTTTGGCAGGACAGGGCTCAAGGCGCGGCACGGAGTCGTTTGTGCGGCTTCCGCGCGCGGCCCGTCGGCGACTGTAACCCCCTGATCGATGATCGATCAAAGGGTTCGGGGCGAAAATACCTTGATCGCAAGAAAGTCGGCACGGGGTGCCTGCGGCCAAGACACCGGGTGCCGCGTTCCGGGGTGGTTTTCGCAGGTGGGGAGACGTCTGAGCGGGGTGCCGCTCAGTCTTCGTGCCGAGGCGCGCAGCCCAGCACGTGCGCCTTCACCAGCTCCGCGATACGCGGGTCACGGCGCTTGAACGCGGCCACCAGCTCCTCGTGCTCCTCGGCGTACGACTGCTGGACCGTGCCCAGCCAGCGGATCGACAGCGCCGTGAACACCTCGATGCCCAGGCCCTCCCAGGTGTGCAGCAGCACCGAGTTGCCCGCCGCCCGCACCAGCTCCCGGTGGAACGCCACCGTGTGCCGCACCTGCCCCGTGCCGTCCGCCCTGCGGTCCGCCTCGTACAGCGCCAGGACGTGCGGCTCCAGCGCCGAGCAGTCCTCCGCGAGGCGCGCCGCCGCCAGCTCCGCCGCGATGGCCTCCAGGCCGGCCCGCACCGGGTAGCTCTCCTCCAGGTCGGCCGCGGTCAGATTCCGCACCCGTACGCCCTTGTTGGGCGCCGACTCGATCAGCCGCAGCGACTCCAGCTCGCGCAGCGCCTCCCGGACCGGGGTCTGGCTGACCTCCAGCTCGGTGGCGATCCGCCGCTCCACGATCCGCTCGCCCGGCTGCCAGCGCCCGCTGATGATCCCTTCCAGGATGTGCTCGCGGATCTGCTCGCGCAGCGAGTGGACGACGGGCGCGGTCATGAGGGCTCCTTAGGGAGGGCGTGACGTTTAGACAATACGGCGGGACCCTCCCGGGGAAGGGGCGTGCGGGGGCGCTCAAGCGCAGGTGAGACGAGACTTACACGCGGGACCGACGAGACGCGCACAGGGGCGTGCGGTGCCCGGCGAAAAGGACGATGCCCCCGCCCCGCGACTGCGGGCGAGGGCATCGGACTGCGCGTCCGGCGGCGTTACAGGCCGAGCTCGACCTCGAACTCGCCCGCCTCCAGGATCGCCTTGACCGCCGTCAGGTAACGCGCCGCGTCGGCGCCGTCCACCAGCCGGTGGTCGTACGACAGCGTCAGGTACGTCATGTCGCGGATGCCGATGACCGTACCCTCCTCCGTCTCGATGACGGCCGGGCGCTTCACCGTGGCACCGATGCCGAGGATCGCGACCTGCCCCGGCGGCACGATGATCGTGTCGAACAGCGCGCCGCGCGAACCGGTGTTGGAGATGGTGAAGGTCGCCCCGGACAGCTCGTCCGGCGTGATCTTGTTGGCGCGGACCTTGCCGGCCAGCTCCGCCGTGGCCTTGGCGATACCGGCGAGGTTGAGACCGCCGGCGTTCTTGATGACCGGGGTCATCAGGCCCTTCTCGGAGTCCACCGCGATACCGATGTTCTCGGTGTCGAAGTAGGTGATGGTCCCCTCGGCCTCGTTGATCCTGGCGTTGATGACCGGGTGGGCCTTCAGCGCCTGGGCCGCGGCCTTGACGAAGAACGGCATCGGGGAGAGCTTGACGCCCTCGCGTGCCGCGAACGCGTCCTTGGCCCGGCCGCGCAGCTTCATCAGGCGCGTGACGTCGACCTCGACGACCGAGGACAGCTGCGCCTGCTCGTGCAGGGCCTTGACCATGTTGTCGCCGATGACCTTGCGGATGCGCGGCATCTTCACGGTCTGGCCGCGCAGCGGGGAGGCCTCCAGGGCGGGGGCCTTCTTCGCGGCGGGCGCGGCGGCCGGGGCCGGGGCAGCGGCGGCGGCCTTCGCGGCCTCGGCGGCGGCGACGACGTCCTGCTTGCGGATCCGGCCGCCGACGCCGGTGCCCTTGACGGTGGCCAGGTCGACGCCGTTCTCGGCGGCGAGCTTGCGCACCAGCGGGGTGACGTAGGCGCCGTCGTCACCGGCGGTCGCGGCGGGCGCCGGGGCCGGGGTGACGGGGGCGGGTGCGGCCGGCTCGGGAGCCGGGGCGGCCTGCTGCTGCGGCGCGGGAGCCGCCGGGGCCTGCGGAGCCTGGGCCTGCGGGGCCGGGGCGGCGGGCTGCTCGGGAGCGGGGGCAGGCTGCTCCTGCGCCGGGGTGGGCTGCTCCTGGGCCGGGGCGGGCTGCTCCTGGGCCGGGGTGGGCTGCTCCTGGGCCGGGGTGGGCTGCTCCTGGGCCGGGGCGGGCTGCTCCGGGGCGGCCGGAGCGGCCGGGGCGGAACCCGGCTGGCCGATGACGGCCAGCTTGGCGCCGACCTCGGCGGTCTCGTCCTCGCCGACGACGATCTCCAGCAGCACACCCGCGGCGGGCGCCGGGATCTCGGTGTCGACCTTGTCGGTGGAGACCTCGAGCAGCGGCTCGTCGGCCTCGACGCTGTCACCGACCGACTTCAGCCAGCGGGTGACGGTGCCCTCGGTGACCGACTCGCCGAGCGCGGGCAGGACCACGTCCGTCCCCTCGGCCGAACCGCCACCGGCGGCGGCCTCGGCGGTCGGGGCCGGGGCGGGGGCGGACTGCTCCGTGGACGGGGCGGCCTGCGGGGTGGGCTCGGGCGCCGGCGCGGGGACGTCCTCGACGGCCTGCGTCGCGGCGGGGGCGCCGCTGCCGTCGTCGATGACGGCCAGCTCGGCGCCGACCTCGACCGTCTCGTCCTCGGCGACCTTGATGGAGGCCAGCACACCGGCAGCGGGCGAGGGGATCTCGGTGTCGACCTTGTCGGTGGAGACCTCGAGCAGCGGCTCGTCGGCCTCGACGCGCTCACCCTCGGCCTTCAGCCACCGGGTGACAGTGCCCTCGGTGACGCTCTCGCCGAGCGCCGGAAGGGTTACGGAAACCGCCATGGTTTCGGTTGCTCCTTAGAAGTGCGGAAGTCTGTGTCGTCGCGTTCGAGGGCTCGCTCAGTCGTGCGCGTGCAGCGGCTTGCCCGCGAGGGCCAGGTGGGCCTCGCCGAGCGCCTCGTTCTGCGTCGGGTGGGCGTGGACGAGCTGGGCCACCTCGGCCGGCAGCGCCTCCCAGTTGTAGATCAGCTGGGCCTCGCCGACCTGCTCACCCATGCGGTCGCCGACCATGTGGACGCCGACCACCGCACCGTCCTTCACCTGGACGAGCTTGATCTCGCCCGCGGTCTTCAGGATCTTGCTCCTGCCGTTGCCCGCCAGGTTGTACTTCAGAGCGACGACCTTGTCCGCGCCGTAGATCTCCTTGGCCTTGGCCTCGGTGAGACCCACGGAGGCGACCTCCGGGTGGCAGTACGTCACCCGCGGCACACCGTCGTAGTCGATCGGGACGGTCTTCAGACCGGCCAGGCGCTCCGCCACCAGGATGCCCTCGGCGAAGCCGACGTGGGCGAGCTGGAGCGTCGGGACCAGGTCACCGACGGCGGAGATCGTCGGGACGTTCGTCCGCATGTACTCGTCGACCAGGACGTGACCGCGGTCCATGGCGACCCCGGCCTCCTCGTAGCCCAGGCCCTGCGAGACCGGGCCGCGGCCGACGGCCACCAGCAGCACCTCGGCCTCGAACTGCTTGCCGTCGGCGAGGGTGACCTTGACACCGTCCTGGGTGTACTCCGCCTTCTCGAAGAAGGTGCCCAGGCTGAACTTGATGCCGCGCTTGCGGAACGCGCGCTCCAGCAGCTTGGAGCTGTTCTCGTCCTCGGCCGGGACGAGGTGCTTCATGCCCTCGACGATGGTGACGTCCGCGCCGAAGGACTTCCACGCGGAGGCGAACTCGACGCCGATGACGCCGCCGCCCAGGATGATCGCGGACTTCGGCACGCGGTCCAGGACGAGGGCGTGGTCCGAGGAGATGATCCGGTCGCCGTCGATCTGCAGGCCCGGCAGCGACTTCGGCACGGAGCCGGTCGCCAGCAGGACGTGGCGGCCCTGGACCCGCCGGCCACCCACATCGACGGAGGTCGGCGAGGAGAGCCGGCCCTCACCCTCGATGTACGTCACCTTGCGGGAGGCGATCAGGCCCTGCAGGCCCTTGTACAGGCCCGAGACGACCTCGTCCTTGTACTTGTGGACGGCAGGGACGTCGATGCCCTCGAAGGTGGCCTTCACACCGAACTGCTCGCTCTCGCGCGCCTGGTCGGCGATCTCGCCCGCATGCAGCAGGGCCTTGGTGGGGATGCATCCCCGGTGCAGGCAGGTGCCGCCGACCTTGTCCTTCTCGATCAGGGCGACGTCCAGGCCCAGCTGCGCCCCGCGCAGGGCCGCGGCGTAACCACCGCTACCACCGCCGAGGATCACTAGGTCGAAAACGGTGCTGGCGTCGTTCGCCACGTCACGTCCTCCATGCATGTGCGCCGTACGCCGGTCGTCGCTGACCGGCAGGCGGCTGGTGTCCGGCCGCTCTTGCTTCGGCCCTTCGGTGGGGGCCCTGTCCTGCCGAGCCCCATCTTCGCACTTGTCGGCGCCCGAGGAGACGCGGGGCCGGTGTGTGAGACGTCCCACGTTCAGGTGTCACGGGGACCGGTGGCGCCGGAAGGGGCGCGGGGTCCCGCCGATGTGCGGCTGCGCCGCGGGGCGCGGCCGGCCGCCTGCGGCCCGCGGACGCCCGCGCCCCTTTCGCCCGGGAGTCCGGGAGCCCGGACCGGCCCGGGCTTCCCGGGCGGACGTCAGCCCAGATCGCCCGCGGCCGTCAGCTCCGCGAGCCGCACCAGCGTGCGCACCGCGGACCCCGTGCCGCCCTTCGGCGTGTACCCGAACGGGCCGCCCTCGTTGTACGCCGGGCCCGCGATGTCGAGGTGCGCCCAGGGGATGCCCTCGCCCACGAACTCGCGCAGGAACAGGCCGGCGACCAGGCCGCCGCCCATCCGCTCGCCCATGTTCGCGATGTCGGCGGTCGGGGACTCCATGCCCTTGCGCAGGTGCTCCGGCAGCGGCATCGGCCAGGCGGCCTCGCCGGCCTCCTCGGCGGCCTCGTGCACCGCGGTACGGAACGCGTCGTCGTTCGCCATGACGCCGAAGGTGCGGTTGCCCAGCGCCAGCATCATCGCGCCGGTCAGGGTCGCCACGTCCACGAGGGCGTCCGGCTTCTCCTGGGAGGCGGCCCACAGCGCGTCGGCCAGCACGAGCCGGCCCTCGGCGTCGGTGTTGAGCACCTCGACGGTCTTGCCGCTGTACATGCGCAGCACGTCGCCCGGGCGGGTCGCGGAGCCGGACGGCATGTTCTCGGCGAGCGCCAGCCAGCCGGTGACGTTGACGTCCAGGCGCAGGCGGGCGGCGGCGACGACCGCGGCGAACACGGCGGCGGCGCCGCTCATGTCGCACTTCATCGTCTCGTTGTGCCCGGCCGGCTTCAGCGAGATGCCGCCCGAGTCGTAGGTGATGCCCTTGCCGACGAACGCCAGGTGCTTCTTCGCCTTGGAGGACGTGTACGACAGCTTCACCAGGCGCGGCGGCGACGCCGAGCCGGCGCCGACGCCGAGGATGCCGCCGTAGCCGCCCTTGGTGAGGGCCTTCTCGTCGAGCACCTGCACCTTGATGCCGTGCTCCTTGGCCGCGGCCTGCGCGACGGCCGCGAACGCCTCGGGGTTGAGGTCGTTCGGCGGGGTGTTGACCAGGTCGCGGGCGCGGTTGAGCTCCTCGCAGACCGCGGTGGCGCGCTCCAGGGCCGCCTTGCAGGCCTTGTCGCGGGGCTTGGCGCCGAGCAGGACGGCCTCGCCGAGCGGCGCCTTGCCGTCCTTCGCCTTGGCGTCCTTGCCGTTCTTGTACGCGTCGAAGGAGTACGCGCCGAGCAGCACGCCCTCGCCGACGGCACCGGCGTCCGCGGCGTCGGCGACCGGCAGGGCGAAGGCGGCCTTCCCCCGTCCGGCCAGGGCACGGGCGGCGGCACCGGCGGCCCGGCGCAGCACCTCGGCGCCGTAGGAGCCCGCGTCGTCCTTGCCGGGCTCCTCGCCCAGGCCCACCGCCACCACGAGGGGGGCCTTGAAGCCGGACGGCGCGGGCAGCTTCGTCACCTCGCCCTCGGCACCGGAGGCGCCGAGGGTCTCCAGGACGCCGGCGAGCTTGCCGTCGTATGCGTGGTCCACGGCCTCGGCGCCCGGTGCGACGACCAGGTCCCCGGACCTGGATGCCGTGCCCTTGGCGACACCGATCACGATCGCGTCGGCCCGCAGGCCGGGCGCCGCGGCGGTGCTGAGAGTGAGAGCAGTCACGGTGGTGAATTCTCGCTTCCGATGTGAAGTTGCTGTGGCCGAACGGGTGGGTCGACCGGGCCCGAGGCCAGACCCCCGGATCTGGCTGGGACTCCCGGCCCGCCCTCCGGGCGGACGGCGGGCGTCCGAGGCCAGACCCTAGCTCCACGTGCGGCGTGGGCTGCGGGTGAGGTGGCGACCGGGGCCTTCACCCTGCCGGCGAACACCCGGGACGAGCCTACGCTCGTGGCCGCCTTCCCCGGCGGGCGTTCACCCGGCGGCGGCTTCACGGCCATTTTCGGTCTCACAGCGTGTGACGTGAGTCATACTCATCGCGTTTGGGTGAGGGGTCAGCTCACCGCTTTGCATGATTTCCACGGATCCTCCGCTTATCGACCGCGAGGGGACCACCTGGGGGGAGGACCCGCCATGGCGCACCGTGCGCACCGCTGGAATGTTCTGGGCCGTACGAGAGGGCCCGCCGTCGTCCTGACGGCCGCAGGGCTGCTGGCGCTGGGACTGGGGGCACCCGGCGCGTCGGCCGCCGAGACACCCCGTGTCGACCTGAGGGTGCTGGTCGTCGACAACGGCGACAGCTCCGTCGGCGCGATCACCGCCCAGCTCAGGAGCACGGGCGTGCCGTACACCACCGTCGACCTCGGCGACCCGGGCCGCCCGGCCGTCACCGAGGCCTTCCTCAGCGACACGGTCAACGGCCGGCCGCGCGCGAAGTTCCAGGGCGTCGTGCTGCCCAACGAGGCACCGTTCGGCGCGGGCTCCGCCGAGCAGACCGCCCTGGAGGCCTACGAGCGGACGTACGGCATTCCGCAGGTCGACGCCCACACCTGGGCGCACCCCGGCGTCGGCCTCGACTACACCAGCGAGGGCGGCTGGGCCGGCACCCTCGACGGCCGCGAGGCCACCGTCACCGAGGCCGGACGGGCCGGGCCCTTCGACTACTTGGAGGGCGCGTTCACCTTCGAGGACAACTCACCGCTCACCCGGGAGAGCTACGGCTACGTCGCGCAGCCCCGCGCCGGCTTCACCAGCTACGTCGACCTGCCGGTGCCCGCCGGGCAGGGCCGCGGCAGCCTGGTCGGGGAGTACGCGCACGACGGGCGCCGCGAGCTGGTGGTGACCTTCGCGTACAACCAGCACCAGCAGCACTTCCGGCTGCTCGCGCGCGGCATCGTCGAATGGCTCACCCAGGGCGTCCACCTCGGACAGTCGCGCAACCACTTCGCCGTGCACGTGGACGACGTGTTCGCGCCCGACAGCCGCTGGGACACCGAACGCAACTGCACCCCCGGCGACTTCGACTGCGCGGGCGGCGACGGCGAGGGCACCGCGCCGATCCGCATGACCGCCGACGACGCGCGCTACGCCGCCCAGTGGCAGCGGGAGCGCGGCTTCACGCTCGACATGGTCTACAACGCGGGCTCCGGCGAGGAGTGGAAGGCCGAACACGGCGGCACGGACGCGCTCACCGCCCGGCTGCTCGCCGACAGGAGCCAGTACCGCTGGATCAACCACACCTACACCCACCCCTACCTCGGCTGTGTGCAGGACACCTCCACCGTGCCGTGGAGCTGCGCGAAGAACGCCGACGGGTCGGTGAAGTGGACGAGCCGCGCCGAGATCGCCGCGCAGATCCGCGACAACCACGACTGGGCCGTCGCCCGGGGCCTGCCCGTGGACCGCACCGAGCTGGTCACCGGCGAGCACTCCGGCCTGAAGTCCCTGCCGCAGCAGCCGGTGGACAACCCCCACCTCGCGGGCGCCCTCGCCGACAACGGCGTCAGGTGGATCGCCTCCGACAACTCCCGCGAGCCCGGCCAGCGCGCGGTGGGCGCCGCGCTCACCGTGCCCCGGCACCCGATGAACGTGTACTACAACGTCGGCACCGAGGCCGAGATGACCGACGAGTACAACTGGATCTACACCTCCCGCGCCGACGGCGGCAGCGGCGTCTGCGAGACGGACCCGACCTCCACCTGCCTGCCCGCGCCACTGGACACGGCCACCGGCTACGACACGCACATCGCCCCGCAGGAGGCGCGCACCGCCCTCGGCCACGTCGTCTCGGGCGACCCGCGCCCGCACTACGTCCACCAGTCCAACCTGGCCGAGGACCGCATCCTCTACCCGGTCCTGGACAAGGTCCTCGCCGACTACGCGGCCCTGTTCGCCGCCAACACCCCGCTGGAGAACCTGCCGCAGCGGGCCATCGGCACCGAACTCCAGCGCCGCGCCGCCTGGCAGGCCGCGCTCGACGCCAACCGCGTCACCGCCCACCGCATCGGCACCACCGTCACCGTGACCGCCCCGGCGGGCGTGCGCATCCCCGTCACCGCGCCCGAGGGGACCAGGAAGCAACTCCTCCTCGGGACCGCCGTGTTCGGCACCCCGTACGCGGGAGAGCGCTCGGCCTGGACGACGCCGGAGGCGCTGCAGTCGTCGGTCACGCTGAAACTGCCGTAAGGCGAAGTGCCCCGAAGGGGCGCGGGGAACCGCGCGCCCGGCCACCCGCGGCCGGGCGGCGGTTCCCCGCACATCATCCGCATCACCCGGGGGGAGCCGCAGCGATGCGTACCGGCCGTCATGTCACCATGCTCACCGAAGGCACCTATCCGCACGTCCACGGCGGCGTCAGCACCTGGTGCGACCAGCTCGTCAAGGGCATGCCCGAGGTCGGCTTCGACGTCGTGTCACTCACCGGCACCGGCCGCGAGCCGGTGACCTGGGAGCTGCCGCCGAACATCCACCGGCACACCGTCGTGCCGACCTGGGGCCCGCGCCCCGGCCGCAACCGCCCGCCGTACGGCAGGGCCCGGCGCCGCTTCCTCGACACCTACGAGCGGTTCCTGCTGTCGTTCCTCGACCCCGCCGGCCCGTGCGACTTCGGCGACGCCCTGTACCGACTGGCCGTCCTCGCCCGCGACGGCCGCCTCTCCGCGGCCCTGCGCACCGAGGCGGCCCTGCGGTCCCTGATGTGGATCTGGACCTCGCCCCACCTGCCGACGGCCGCCGCCCGGCCCACCGTGCACGACGCGCTCACCGCCACCGACCTGCTCGAACACGCCCTGCGTCCGCTCGGCGTGCGCATCGCGGCCGACTCGGTGGCGCACGCCGTCTCCAGCGGCCTGGCCACCCTGCCCGCGCTCGCCGCCCACCACCTGGACGGCGTACCGTTCCTGCTCACCGAGCACGGCATCTACCTGCGCGAACGCTACCTCGGCTACTGCCGTGACGCGCAGCGCTGGCCCGTGAAGGCCCTGATGCTCGGCTTCTACCGCGAACTGAACACCCTCGGCTACCGCGCCGCCGACCTGATCACCCCCTGCAACCAGTACAACCGCCGCTGGGAGGAGCGCGGCGGCGCGGACACCGGCAAGATCCGCACCGTCTACAACGGCGTCGACCCGCAGGCCTTCCCGCACGCCGGGCCCGAACCCGACGTGCCCACCCTGAGCTGGTGCGGCCGCATCGACCCGATCAAGGACCTGGAGACGCTGATACGCGCCTACGCCATGGTCCGCGCGGAGATGCCCGAGACCCGGCTGCGGCTGTTCGGCCCGGTGCCGCCGGGCGGCGAGGCGTACCGCACCCGGCTGGAGAAGCTCGCCGCCGAACTCGGCGTCACCGACGGCCTGACCTTCGAGGGCCGCATCACCGAGGTGTGGCGCGCCTACGCGGCCGGTCACGTCGTGATGCTGTCCTCCATATCCGAGGGCTTCCCGTTCTCCATCATCGAGGCCATGTCCTGCGGCCGTACGACGGTGTCGACGGACGTCGGGGGAGTGCGGGAGGCCGTCGGCGACACCGGGCTCGTGGTGCCGCCGCGCGAACCGGAGAAGATGGCCGCCGCCGCGCTGACCCTGCTCCGCGACCGTGAAAGACGCCGCGAACTGGGCGAGTTATCCCGCAGACGGGTCATCGACCGCTTCACGCTGCGCCGCTCCGTGGACGCCTTCCGGACGATCTACCAGGAACTCGCCGGGCTGCCCGAGGTCTACGAGCCGGCGGTCGAGACCGTCGCCGACTGGACCGCCGAACTGCGCGACCCCTGGTACGCGGCCGTCGCGACGGACGGGACCGACTGGTGAGCGGCAGCGTCTGGCTCCCCCCGGACTCCCGCCCCGTCACCCTGCCCGCCATCCCCCGGCAGCGCACCCCCACCTGGGCGCGGCGCGACCCCGTGGACGAACTCGCCGACCGCCTCGACGACTTCGTGGCCGCCGCCGTCCACCCCGACGAGATAGCCGCCCTGCTGGAGTCCGACGGCCTGTCCGACGACCAGATACGCGAGCGGTACGGCCTGAAGAACTCCTTCGCCCTCGCCGAGGAACTCTACGAACGGGTCGCACGCCGCCACCCCGAACCCGACGGCCCCGCCCCCGTGCCCTGGCGGGCCGCTCTGCTGGGGTGCCTGCTGCGCGGCGTGGTCTTCGCGCTGCCCGGCTTCGCCTACGTCCTCGGCGCGCCCCTGCTGACCGGCCCGCGCGCCCTCGGCCTGCCCGCGGGCACCGTGCCGCTGCTGGCGGGCGCGCTGTGCGGCTGGGCGTGGAACCAGGGCCTGTCCCACCGGGCGTACGCGTGGCTGGGCCTGGGAGACCGGGACGCCGCCCGGCGCTGTCTCCTCCTCGGGGCCGTGACCGGCGCCGTGCTCGGCGCGCTGGCCACCCTGGCAGCCGCCGGAGCCGCCGGCCCGGGCGCGGTGGCCTTCGCCGCCGGGCAGTCCTGCTACCTGGGCGCGGCGACCGTCCTGCTGGTCATGGGCCGCGAGAAGGCCCTGCTGGCCGGCCTGCTGCCGATGACGGCGGGCGCCGTCCTCACCCTCGTGCGCCCCGTGCCCGACGCGGCACGTTTCGCCCTGCTGCTGGGCTCACTGCTGGCGGTGGCGGTCCTCGCGGTGCGCGAAGTGGCGTCCGCGCCGCGGCAGCCGGGCCGCTGGAGCGCCGCACTGACCGCGCTGCTGCCCTTCGGCGCGTTCGGCGCCCTGCCCGCCGAGCAGCGCCGCCCGGCCGGGCCCCGGCTCGCCGGCTCCCTGCCGTACGCCCTGTTCGGGCTCGGCAGCGGCGTCCTCGTGCTGTACGCGGCGCTCGGCGACGTCCTCGCGGGCCGGGAGGCGAGCCCGGTCGCCGCACCGGCCGCCGTCGCGCTCACCCTCAGCATGGGGCCCGCCGAATGGCTGCTGCACCGCTTCCGCAGCGGCAGCCTCGCCGGGCTGTGCTCCACCCGCACCCCGCGCGCCTTCCGCCGGGCGACCGCCCGCACCGCCGGCCGGTGCCTCACCGGCTACCTCGCCGCCCTGCTCGCCCTGGCCCTGACCGCCTCCGCCCTGTGGCCCGGCTCCCCGGCCGTGGGCGGCGTCCGGCTCGCCGGCCTGCTGCTGCTCGGCGTGGTGGTGTGGACGGGCCTGCTGCTCCAGTCCTTCGGCGCGGTCCTCGCCGCGACGGCCGCGTGCGGCACCGCCGCCCTCGTCCAGACCTTCGCCCTCCTCACCCGCGCGGGCGACCCGCCCCTCGTGGGCCTCGCCGTGTACGGCACGGCCGCCACCGCGCAGACCGTCCTGGTGTGCGCCCTGCTGGGAAGGGCGACGGCCCACCGATGAGCGAACCGCCGACGCCGCACGGGAAAGTGCCGGATGCGTGTGAGGAAGCGCCTGACGGACCGGTGCCGCACGGGGAACCGCCCCCGGCGGCCGGCGAGTTGCCGCCCCCGCCCCGCGACCTGCTGGTCCCGTACTACGAGCACCCCGCCGTCCGCCCCGCCGAATGGGACGCGATCGTCGCCGCCGCCCCGCGCCTGTACGGCGTCGTCCTCAACCCGGCCAGCGGCCCCGGCGACCGCCCCGACCCGGCGTTCGCCGAGGTCGCGGCACGGCTGCGGGCGGCAGGGGTGCGCGTCCTCGGCTACGCCGACACCGCCTACGGCCGCCGCCCGCACGCCGACGTGGTCCGCGATCTCGCCCGGCACCGCGACTGGTACGGCACCGACGGCGCCTTCTTCGACCAGGCCGCCTCCGCACGCGCGCAGTTCGCGTACTACCGGCGCCTCGCGGCAGCCGCCTGGGGCGCCGGCTGTGCCACGCTCGCCCTCAACCACGGCACGGCACCCGACCCGTCGTACGCCCGCGTCGCCGACCTCCTCGTCACCTTCGAGGGGAGCTGGGAGTCGTACCGCGCGCTGCGCCACGAGCCGTGGCGGGGCCCGTGCGACGTGCGGCTGTGCCATCTGGTGTACGGCGTGCCGCCCGGCGCCGACCTCGCACCCCGGGCCCGCGCGCGGGGCGCGGCCGTGCACTGTGCGGTTCCGGGCGAGGGCGATCATCCTTGGGGGACGCTGCCCCACACCCTGGAGACGACCCGGTGAGACGCCCGCCCCTGTTCGCCGCCCTGCTGGGCGCCCTGCTCCTGCTGCTCGCGGGCTGCACCGACGGCCCCGACGGCACGCCGGGGAAGGGCGCGACGGACCGCGCCCGCTGGCAGCCGCGCCCCGGCACGCACTGGCAGTGGCAGCTCAGCGGACGCCTCGACACCTCCGTCGACGTGCCGGTCTACGACATCGACGGCTTCGACCACTCCGCGCGGACCGTCGCCGCACTGCACCGCGACGGCCGCAAGGTCATCTGCTACCTCTCGACCGGCGCCTGGGAGGACTTCCGCCCCGACGCCGGGGACTTCCCCCGCTCGGTGCTGGGCCGCTCCAACGGCTGGAAGGGCGAGCGCTGGCTCGACATCCGCCGCGTCGACGTCCTGGAACCCCTCATGGCGGCCCGCCTCGACATGTGCCGCGACAAGGGCTTCGACGCGGTCGAGCCCGACAACATGGACGGCTACCGCAACCGCACCGGCTTCCCGCTCACGGCCGCCCACCAGCTGCGCTACAACCGTCTCGTCGCGCGGCTCGCCCACGAGCGCGGCCTGTCCGTCGGCCTGAAGAACGACCTCGGCCAGATCCCCGAACTGGTCGGCGACTTCGACTTCGCGGTCAACGAGCAGTGCGCCCAGTACGACGAGTGCGAGGCCCTCACCCCGTTCATCGAGGCCGGCAAGGCGGTCTTCCACGTCGAGTACGAACTGCCGGCGCGCCGCTTCTGCCCCGAGGCCCGCAGGCTCCGGCTCAGCTCGATGCTCAAGAAGTACGAACTGGGGCCGTGGCGCCGGGCGTGCTGAACCCCGTCGCCGCGCGCGGTGCGTCAGCCCAGTGACAGCACCACGAGCGCCGCCGTCGCCGCCGTCTCCGCGAGCGCGCCGAACACATCGCCGGTGATGCCGCCGAAGCGGCGCGTGCAGTGCCGCAGCAGCAGTTCGGCCGCGCCGAGCGCGACGAGCACCGCGAGCGCCGTACGGACCACGCCGTCCGCCCCGAGGAACGCGCCGGACGCCGCCGCGAGCCCGGCCACGGCCACCGCCGCGCCCACCGCGCCGCGCACCGGCACCACCCCGGCGACGGCCGCGCCGAGCCCTTCCGGCCGTGCCGCCGGCACCCCGGACCGGGCCGCCAGGGTGAGCGCGAGCCGGGCCACGGTGCCCGCGACGACGGCGGCCAGCGCGCCCCGCAGCCACGAGCCGGCGTACGCCCCGGCCAGCGCGGCGACCTGCGCGAGCAGCACGAACACCAGCGTGATGACGCCGAACGGGCCGATGTCCGACTGCTTCATGATCCGCAGCGCGTCCCCGGCGGGCTTGCCGCTGCCCAGCCCGTCGGCGGTGTCGGCCAGCCCGTCCAGATGCAGCCCACGCGTGAGCAGCGCCGGTACGGCGGCCGAGGCGACGGCGGCGAGCGGCGCACCGGCCCCGAGGAGCAGCAGCACCAGCCCGGCGGCGGCGGCCCCGGCCCCGACGGCCAGCCCGGCCAGCGGGGCGCACAGCATGCCGCCGCGCGCGGCGTCCCGGTCCCAGCGGGTCACCCGGACCGGGAGCGCGGTGAGCGTGCCGAAGGAGAAGCGCAGGCCGTCGGCCCAGGGGGTCGTGAACACCGGCGCGGATTACGGGGCGGCCGGGGGAGCGCCCTCGGGGGCCGGCTCCGGCCGCTCGGGCAGCTCCGCCGCCAGCGCCGCCGCCGCCTGCACCAGCGGCAGGGCCAGCAGCGCGCCCGCTCCCTCGCCGACCGTCACGCCGTGGGACACCAGCGGCTCCAGGGCCATCCGGTCCAGCGCCTTCGCCTGGCCCGGCTCCCCGCTGTCGTGCCCGGCCAGCCACCAGTCCGGCGCCCGGAACGCGATCCGCTGGCCCACCAGCGCGCACGCGGCGGCCACCACGCCGTCCAGGACCACCGGCATCTTCCGCACCGCGCTCTGCAGCAGGAAGCCCGTCATCGCCGTGAGGTCGGCGCCGCCCACCGCGGCCAGCAGCTGCAACTGGTCGCCGAGCACCGGCCGCGCCCGGCGCAGCCCGTCCCGGATCGCCGCGCACTTGCGCATCCACGCGAGGTCGTCGATCGCCAGCCCGCCGCGCCCGGTCACCACGGACGCGTCCGTTCCGCACAGCGCGGCGACGAGCACGCCCGCGGCGGTCGTCCCGCCGACGCTGACATCGCCGAGGAGCACCAGGTCGGTGCCCGCGTCGGCCTCCTCGTCGGCCACCGCGACGCCCGCCCGGAAGGCGGCCTCCGCCTCCTCGGCCGTGAGCGTGTCCTCGACGTCGAGGCGCCCGCCGCCGCGCCGCACCCGGTGGCGTACGACATCGGCGGGCAGGGTCTCGGGGTCGCAGTCCAGCGCCATGTCGACGATCCGCACGGGCACGCCGAGCCGCCGCGCCAGCACCGACACCGGCCGGCCGCCCTCCAGGACCTCCCGCACCAGCTGCCCGGCCGTGCCCGCCGGACGCGCCGAAACCCCCAGCTCGGCGATGCCGTGGTCACCGGCGAAGAGGACGACCCGGGGCCGCTCCACCGGCCGCACGGGTACGGCCGCCTGGGCCGTCGCCAGCCACTCACCCAGATCGTCGAGCCGGCCCAGCGAACCGGGCGGCACGATCCGACGTTCCCGGCGCGCCTCCGCGTCGCGCCGCACTCCGCCGTCGGGGCGCTCGATCAGATCGGTGAAGTCGTCGAGATTCAGCGAGCTCATTCGCCGAACAGTACCGGCCCCGGTCGAACTGATCGCCGCCACATCGCCACCCCGTCACGGCGACGTCGTTGCACCGAAGATCGGTATCCCCTACGTTCCGGTTTGTCATGGATTGCCGTTCGCCCCCGGGAGCCGCCATGCCGTCCGCCCCGATCCCCGCCCGGACCGTCGGCCGGCGCCGGGCCACCGGCCGTGCCGGACTCGCCCACGCCATCGCCCGGACCATCGCCCACGTCCACGAGCCGCGCCGCCCCGACTGCCCCTGGTGCGGCGCGCGGCGGCTGCGCCCCCGGCCGGCCCCGTCGGGCGTACGCGGTCTGCGCACCGGACTGACCGCGACGGACCTCGCCGAGGGCAGTCCCGGCGGCGTCCCCCTCGACGAGTGCGGGGACTGCGGGCACGTCTTCCAGAACCCCCGGCTCACCGCCGAGAGCCACGCCTTCCATCGCCGCGCCCAGGACGAGGCCCGCGCGGCCCGCCGCCTCACCGCCCACCGCCACCGCTCGGCCGCCCGCGCGCTGCTGGCCTTCCCCGAGCCGGAGAGCTGGCTGGACGCCGGCACGGGCGACGGCCACTTCCCGGCCGCCGCGCGGGAGTTCTTCCCGTACACGTCCTTCGACGGCGTGGACACCGACCGCCGCGTGGTACGTGCGTTCACGGCCGGCCGTGTCGAGGAGGCCCACGTCGGCCGCCTGACGGACCCGCACATCACCGCCCGGCTGCGCGCCCGCTACGACGTCGTCAGCATGCTCCACCACCTGGAGGGCACCCCGGACCCCCGCGCGGAACTCCACGCCGCCCTCACCGTGCTCCGCCCCGGCGGCCACCTCCTGCTCGAACTCACCGACCCCCGCGCCCGCTGGTGGACGGCCCCGGCCCACCCCGCCGACCTGCACCTGCCACTCCCGGCAAACATCGAGGCGGAACTCCACGCGGAGGGCTGCACGACCCTCACGGCCCCCCACCGCGCGGGCCTGCCCGGCACATACCGCATCCTGGCCCGCAGAAACTGACGACCCGGCCCCCGCCACAGATCCGCCCCCGACCGGACGCCGTCACGCCTCGGCCGTCCGCCGTCATGCCTCGGCCGCCCGCCGTACGACCCGTCCCTGCCCGCCGGCCGCCGGTGCACCCCCGTCCGGACGCTGCTCGACTCGCGCCCGTGCGGACGCCGTACGACTCGCCCCCGACCACCCGCCGTCATGCCCCGGCCGCCCACCGCACGACCCGTCCCCGGCCGCCCGCCGTCGGTGGGCCCTCGGCCGCCCGCCGCGCCCCCCACACCACCGGTCACCCCCGCAGAACCACCGCCTGTCCCGCCACCACCAGCACCACGTGCTCGCACTCCGCGGCGAACGCCGCGTTCAGGCGGCCCAGTTCGTCCCGGTACCGTCGGCCCGACGCCGTTGCCGGCACGATTCCGGAGCCCACCTCGTTCGACACGGCGACCACCGTGCGCCGTGTTTCCCGTACCGCCCCCGTCAGCTCCCGCACCCGCTCCCGCAGCGCGCGCTCCCCGCCGTCCGCCCACTCGGCGTCGTCCCACGCCCCCACGGCGTCCATCGCGTCCGTCAGCCACAGCGACAGGCAGTCCACCAGCAGCGGCGGCCCGTCGTCCTTCAGCAGCGGCACCAGAGCGCAGGTCTCCACGGTCCGCCAGGACCCCGGCCGCCGCTCCCGGTGCGCCGACACCCGCGCCGCCCACTCGCCGTCGCCGCCCCGGGACCCGCCCGTCGCCACGTACAGCACGTCCGGGAAGGCCTCAAGGCGCCGCTCGGCCTCCACCGACTTGCCCGACCGCGCCCCGCCCAGCACCAGCGTCCGACGCGGCACGTCGGGCACGTCCTCGTAGGCGCCGACGGCCAGCGTCGTCCCGTCCGGCACCGCCCGCGCCCCGGCCGCCGCGAGCCGCCGCCGCAGCTCCGCGCCCGGCGGCACGTCGTGGCCGAGGTGCACGGCGACGACGTCCGTGGTCGGCCCGGCCGCGCCCACCGCCCGCAGCTTCGCCAACCCGTCCGGCCGCCCCACGACGTCCGCGAGGACCATGTCGTACGACTCGGCGGGCTCCTCGAGGCCCGCGGGCGCGCCGCCCGGCGGCAGATACAGCAGCCGCTGCCCGTCCGGCCCGGTCACGGCGTACCCGGTGCCGGGCGCGTCCATCGCCACGGCCCGCACCCGATGCCCCGTCAGCAGCGCCAGCTCCCGCCCGTCCGGCACCCGCCCCGGCTGCGGCAGCCCCGCGGGCACCTCCACGGCGGGCCCGTCGTGCGGATGCGTGAGCAGCACCTGCCGCACGCCGCTGAGCGAACGCCCCACCCGCGCGGCCGCGAACGCCGCGCCGGGCGTGAGGTCCAGCAGCAGCGCCCCGTCCACCAGTACGGCGGTGGCCGCGCGCGCGTCCGCGCCGAGGGCGGACGCGCAGGCCGCGCAGGAGCAGTCGGGGCGGGGAAGCCCCGCGGGGGCGCCGGTGCCGAGCAGAGTGATGTCCACGCCCTGATTTTGGCGTGCCCCGGCAGGTCTTGCGCGCCCGGCTAGGCTCTGGGCAGGAGCCGGACCAAGATCCGGCTTCTGCTCTGCATGTGCTCAGACCTGGGAGGCGTACATGGCGGCATGGACGTGGCGGTTCGAGGCGGCCGACGGGACGGAGGTCCAGCCCGCGGTGCAGCCCGAGGAGTTCACCACGCAGGGGGACGCCGAGTCCTGGATCGGGGAGCAGTGGAAGGCGCTGCTCGACGGCGGCGTGGACCAGGTGCGGCTGTTCGAGGACTCCGCGGAGATCTACGGGCCGATGAGCCTGCACGCGGACGAGTCGTGACCCGGTGAGACACGGAGGGGGCGGCCCGCCGGGCCGCCCCCTCCGTCACGTCGTGCCTGCCGTGCTCAGTTCCGCACGCCGCACAGGTGCAGCAGCGCGGCCACCCCGCGGTACGGGTCCGTGCGCCCCGCCCGCTCCTCGACCGCGAGCAGCGTCTCCAGGTCGGCCGGCGGCTGCGCGCCGTCGGCCGCCGTGTCCGTGAAGACCCGCACCCCGTACCAGGTGTGCAGCGGCGCCCCGATGCCCGCGAGCGTCCCCGTGAGCTTGCTCAGCCGGTCGGCCCGCACCCCGGACGCCGCCCGCACCGGCGTTCCCCCGTCCGGGCCGAGCCGGGGGTGGGGCAGCCGGTCGGTCGTGTCGAACGCGGCCAGCGCCCCGGCCCAGTCGCCGGACAGCCCCGGCCGCATCGCGAGCGCGTCGCCGTTGCAGACCAGCAGCGACAGCAGCCCGCCCTGCGCGAGCATCCGCGCGAGCCCGGCCAGCAGCGGGTCCGGCTCCTCGGCGCGCATGAGCACGCCGTGGCACAGCACCACGTCGAAGCTGCCCGGCCGGAAGTGCACGCCGGTGTCGCGGCCGTCGCCCTCGATGATCCGCATCCGCTCCCGGACGCCCTCCGGCTCACCGGCCAGCGCCGTACGCGCCGCGTCGATCAGCTCCGGGTCCCGCTCCAGGCCGGTCACCTGGTGCCCGGCCCGCACCAGCCGCAGCGCCTGCGCGCCCCGGCCCATGCCGACGTCGAGCACCCGCAGCCGCCGCCCGACCGGGAACCGCCCGGCGAGCTGCTCGTCGAGCTGCCGGGCCACCAGCTCCCGGCGGACCACGTCACGCAGTCCGCCCGGCCCGCCGCTGCGGGCGAAATCCGCCGCGCCCCCGGTGAACGACGTCGTGCTCAGGGCCGCTCTCCGCGCTTGACCTGCGGCTTCGGCAGCCGGAGCCGGCGCATCTGGAGGGAGCGCATCAGGGCGTAGGCGACGGCGCCGCGCTTGTTCTCGTCGGGGAAGCGCTCGTTCAGCTGCTTCTTCAGCCGGAAACCGGTGGCGACGGAGTCGAGCACGATCAGCACGATCACCACGAGCCACAGCAGCAGCGCGACATTCTGCAACGAGGCCACGCGCACCATGCTCAGCACGAGGATGACGACGGCCATCGGCAGGAAGAACTCCGCGATGTTGAACCGCGAGTCGACGAAGTCGCGCGCGAAGCGGCGGACCGGGCCCTTGTCACGGGCCGGCAGATACCGCTCGTCGCCGCTGGCCAGCGCCTGGCGCTGCCGCTCCAGCGCGGCACGGCGCTCCTCGCGCTGCCGCTTCGCCGCGTCCTTGCGGGACATCGACGTGTTGGCGACGCTGCGGCGCTGCGACTGGGCCTGGCTGCGCTTGGGCGTGGGGCGGCCCTTGGGGGCCTCCGGGTGGCGGGGACTCGTGGAGTCGGTCACCGTCGCCTTGTCGGCGGACGGAGCCTTCTCTTCCTTGGCGCGGCTACGGAACACAAAACCCAAGGGTAAGGGGTAACCAAGGGGTACGGGGCCGCAGGTCCCCGGAAAGTGGTGGGAGACGGGTGGGCATGCACCCCCGTTCCGCCGGGAACGATCCGGCAACACCGGGCGTCTCCAACAGGACAGGAGGGGACGGCACCGGACAGCGAGTACGGGAACCACCTACTCCCTGGGCCGGAGCGCGCGAGCGGTCAGTCGTCCTTGGGGATGAGCGCATCCGTCCCCGGACAGTGCGGTAATGGATGCAGGGCCCGTACTGTGGGTTCTGGAGCAGGTGCTGGAGCTGGAGTCCGTCAGAAGGGGGCGCGCGAAGCCCATGAGCGGTGTCATGAAGCGTATGGGAATGATCTTCCGCGCGAAGGCGAACAAGGCCCTTGACCGGGCCGAGGACCCGCGCGAGACCCTGGATTACTCGTACCAGAAGCAGCTCGAGCTGCTGCAGAAGGTGCGCCGCGGTGTGGCCGACGTGGCCACGTCCCGCAAGCGCCTCGAGCTCCAGCTGAACCAGCTGCAGTCCCAGTCCTCCAAGCTGGAGGACCAGGGCCGCAAGGCGCTCGCGCTGGGCCGCGAGGACCTGGCCCGCGAGGCGCTCTCCCGCCGCGCCGCCCTCCAGCAGCAGGTCACGGACCTGGAGACCCAGCACGCGACGCTCCAGGGCGAGGAGGAGAAGCTCACCCTGGCGGCCCAGCGCCTGCAGGCCAAGGTCGACGCCTTCCGTACGAAGAAGGAGACGATCAAGGCCACCTACACCGCCGCCCAGGCGCAGACCCGGATCGGCGAGGCCTTCTCCGGCATCTCCGAGGAGATGGGCGACGTCGGCCTGGCGATCCAGCGGGCCGAGGACAAGACCGCGCAGCTCCAGGCGCGGGCCGGCGCGATCGACGAACTGCTCGCCTCCGGCGCCCTGGACGACCAGTCCGGCATGCACAAGGACGACATCCAGGCCGAGCTGGACCGGCTCTCGGGTGGTACGGATGTGGAGCTGGAGCTGCAGCGCATGAAGGCGGAGCTGGCCGGCGGTTCCTCCGGCGGGCAGCAGGCCATCGAGGGCGGCGCGGACCGGCAGCAGTCCCATCAGCAGCCGCAGGACACCCCGCGCTTCGACAAGCAGTGACCGCCATACGGTGACCGCCACGCGGCGGCCGGGGCCCACGCCGAGGAGGGCGACATGATCGTACGGATCATGGGGGAGGGACAGGTGAGGCTGGCCGACGGCCACCTCGCCGCACTCGACGAGCTGGACGACGAACTCGCGGCCGAGATGGAGAACGGCGACGGCCCCGGCTTCCGCCGCACCCTCCAGGCGCTCCTGGACCGGGTGCGCGACCTCGGGGACCCGCTGCCGGACGACTCCCTGGAACCGTCGGACCTGATCCTGCCGTCCCCGGACGCGACCCTGGACGAGGTGAGGGAACTGCTCACCGACAACGGCCTGATCCCCGGCGCCTGAAGGACTCTCCGGCCTGCCCGGCGCCCGCACCTCCCGCCCGTCCGGCGGTCGGGGACGAGGCCGTCGGGCCGGTGGGCGGTCCGGGGGCGCGACCCCGCGGACGGTCACGCCGGCACCGGGTACAGAACACCCGCGGGTCCGTACAGTTGGCTGGCGTGACCCCCCTCGACCGCGCCAGATGCCGACTCAAGGCCCACCCCATGGCCCTGGACGCGGCCATCGCGGCCGGCGTGCTCGCCTGCATGGTCGCCGGTTCGTTCGTCGACCCGCACAGCGGCGACCGCGTCACCTGGGGCGTGCGCACCCCGGACGCGCTGAGCCTGGTGCTCATGACCCTGTGCGCCGCCGCGCTGGTCTTCCGCCGCCGCGTCCCGAGGACGGTCCTCGCCCTCACCGGCACGCTGTCCCTGGTCGAGTTCGTCACCGGCGACCCCCGCACCCCCGTCGCCATGTCCGCCGTCATCGCCCTCTACACGGTCGCCGCCTCCACCGACCGCCCCACCGCCTGGCGCATCGGCCTGCTCACCATGACCGTGCTGACCGGCGTCGCCATGATCGCCGGCCCGCTGCCCTGGTACGCGCAGGAGAACCTCGGCATCTTCGCGTGGACCGGCATGGCCGCCGCCGCGGGCGACGCCATCCGCAGCCGCCGCGCTTTCGTGCAGGCCGTGCAGGAGCGCGCCGAACGCGCCGAACGCACCCGCGACGAGGAGGCCCGCCGCCGCGTCGCCGAGGAACGCCTGCGCATCGCCCGCGACCTGCACGACGTCGTCGCCCACCACATCGCCCTGGTCAACGTGCAGGCCGGCGTCGCGGCGCACGTCATGGACAAGCGGCCCGACCAGGCCAAGGAGGCCCTCGCCCACGTGCGGGAGGCCAGCCGTTCGGCGCTCAACGAACTGCGCGCCACCGTCGGCCTGCTGCGCCAGTCCGGCGACCCCGAGGCGCCCACCGAACCGGCGCCGGGCCTGGACCGCCTGGACGAGCTCGCCGGCACCTTCCGCAGCGCCGGGCTGCACGTCGAGGTCGCCCGCGCCGACCAGGGCACCACCCTGCCCGCCGCCGTCGACCTGGCCGCGTACCGGATCATCCAGGAGGCTCTCACCAACGTGCAGAAGCACGCGGGCCCCGAGGCGAAGGCGGAGGTCAGCGTCGTCCGCGTGGGACCCCACATCGAGATCACCGTCCTGGACGACGGGACCGGCGAGGCCGAGCGCACGGCCTCCGGCGGCGGGCACGGGCTGCTCGGCATGCGCGAGCGCGTCACCGCCCTGCGCGGCACCCTCACCACCGGGCCCCGCTACGGCGGCGGCTTCCGCGTCCATGCGATCCTGCCGCTCAAGGCCCGTACGCCCGCCACGCCGCCAGGGACCGAACCGTCCGTGTGACACCCGGTCGCACGACGCGTCCGCACGACACCGTCCACGTGACCGCCGCACCGGGGGGACCCCGCATGACCATTCGTGTCCTGCTCGCCGACGACCAGGCCCTGCTGCGCAGCGCGTTCCGGGTGCTGGTCGACTCCGAGCCCGACATGGAGGTGGTCGGTGAGGCCTCCGACGGCGCCGAGGCCGTGCGGCTGGCGAAGCAACGGCGGGCCGACGTCGTGCTGATGGACATCCGGATGCCCGGCACCGACGGGCTCGCCGCCACCCGCATGATCAGCGCCGACCCCGGTCTGGGCCAGGTCCGCGTGGTCATACTGACCACCTTCGAGGTGGACGACTACGTGGTGCAGTCGCTGCGCGCGGGCGCCTCCGGCTTCCTCGGCAAGGGCTCCGAGCCGGACGAGCTGCTGAACGCTATCCGGGTCGCGGCGAGCGGTGAGGCGCTGCTGTCGCCGGCCGCGACCAAGGGCCTGATCGCCCGCTTCCTCGCCCAGCGGGACGCCGACGAGGAACGCGACCCGGCCCGGGCCGAGCGGCTGGACGCGCTGACCGTGCGGGAGCGCGAGGTGCTGGTGCAGGTCGCGGGCGGGCACTCCAACGACGAGATCGCCGAGCGCCTGGAGGTCAGCCCGCTCACGGTCAAGACGCACGTCAACCGGGCCATGGCCAAGCTCGGCGCCCGGGACCGGGCCCAGCTCGTGGTGATGGCGTACGAGTCGGGCCTGGTCCGTCCCAGGGCGGACTGAACCCGGCACGGCCGCACTGCGCCCGCCGTACAGCCATGCGAAGGGCCCCGTCCCGGCGTCGCAGGACGCGCGGGGGCGGGGCCCTTCGTACCCGGCCCGCCCGGACGGCGACGGGCGGGCGGGTGCCGGGGAATCGTTACGGCAGCGCCAGCATCCGCTCCAGTGCCAGCTTGGCGAACGCCTCCGTCTCGGTGTCCACCTCGATGCGGTTGACCAGCTTGCCGTCGGCGAGGGATTCCAGCGCCCACACCAGGTGCGGCAGGTCGATGCGGTTCATGGTCGAGCAGAAGCAGACCGTCTTGTCGAGGAACACGATCTCCTTGCCCTCGGAGGCGAAGCGATTCGCCAGCCGCCGCACCAGGTTCAGTTCCGTGCCGATGGCCCACTTGGAGCCGGCCGGGGCCGCCTCCAGCGTCTTGATGATGTACTCCGTGGAGCCGACGTAGTCCGCCGCGGCGACCACCTCGTGCCGGCACTCGGGGTGGACCAGGACGTTCACGCCCGGGATGCGCTCGCGCACGTCGTTCACGGAGTCCAGGCTGAAGCGGCCGTGCACCGAGCAGTGGCCGCGCCACAGGATCATCTTCGCGGCGCGCAGCTCGTCCGCGGTCAGCCCGCCGTTCGGCTTGTGCGGGTTGTAGACGACGCAGTCCTCCAGGGACATGCCCATGTCGCGCACCGCGGTGTTCCGGCCGAGGTGCTGGTCGGGCAGGAACAGCACCTTCTCGCCCCGCTGGAAGGCCCACTCCAGGGCGCGCCGCGCGTTGGAGGACGTGCAGATCGTGCCGCCGTGCTTGCCCGTGAACGCCTTGATGTCCGCGGACGAGTTCATGTACGACACGGGCACGACCTGCTCCACGACGCCCGCGTCGGTCAGCACGTCCCAGCACTCGGCGACCTGCTCGGCCGTCGCCATGTCGGCCATCGAGCAGCCGGCCGCCAGGTCGGGCAGCACGACCTTCTGGTCGTCGGACGTCAGGATGTCCGCGGACTCTGCCATGAAGTGCACACCGCAGAACACGATGTACTCGGCCTGCGGACGCGCGGCGGCGTCCCGGGCCAGCTTGAAGGAGTCGCCCGTGACGTCGGCGAACTGGATGACCTCGTCGCGCTGGTAGTGGTGGCCGAGCACGAAGACCTTGTCCCCGAGCCTCTCCTTGGCCGCGCGGGCGCGCTCCACCAGGTCCGGGTCGGACGGCGAGGGCAGGTCGCCCGGACACTCCACACCGCGCTCGCTCCTCGGGTCGGCCTCGCGGCCGAGGAGCAGCAGGGCGAGGGGCGTCGGCTGTACGTCGAGCTCCTGGGTCTGGGCGGTGGTCACGACACGCACCCTTTCTGTTCTGCGGCTCGCCGGGTCCGGAAGGCCGGACCCGGCGGGACACCGATACGACTTTTCGTCGGATTGACGCTATTTATCATAACCGCTTCACGTCAGTTTGACGATGGCCATAGCGTCCATGTGACGTGAATCCCGGCGGTCGCTGATTCATTCCCGAAAGAGGCGTTTTCCGCTTCCCGCGGCGTGTGCGAGCATGAAGACGGACCGAAAGACACGAGCCCGGCCCGGAATGAATCCGCGGCCCCGCCGGTTGCAACCGTCGGCAAGCAGTCTCCGTACAACCCGGGAGAGATGTAGATGTCCGTATCGGACGAGACCACCACCGTCACCGACGGCATCATCCTGACCGACGCCGCCGCGTCCAAGGTCAAGGCGCTGCTCGACCAGGAAGGCCGCGACGACCTGGCGCTGCGCGTCGCCGTCCAGCCCGGCGGCTGCTCCGGCCTGCGCTACCAGCTGTTCTTCGACGAGCGCTCCCTCGACGGCGACGTGGAGAAGGACTTCGACGGGGTCAAGGTCGTCACCGACCGGATGAGCGCCCCGTACCTGGGCGGCGCCACCATCGACTTCGTGGACACCATCGAGAAGCAGGGCTTCACGATCGACAACCCGAACGCGACGGGTTCCTGCGCCTGCGGCGACTCCTTCAGCTGAGCCCCGCCCCGCACGCACGAAGGCGGCGCCCCCTCCCCGGAGGGAGCGCCGCCTTTCTGCGGTACCGGCGCCCTACTGCGGCAGCCGCGCCCCCGGCTTCTCCAGCGGGACGGACCTGCCGTCCGCCGTGACCACCGCGCGGTTGCCGAGCGGCGCGTCCAGCTGCACCGTCCGGTGGTGCACCTTGGCGATCATCACGCACACCTTGTCCGGCCACGGCGTCTCGGTCACCCTCACCGTCACCTTGCCGCCGCTCTCGCGCGCCGTCGCCCGGTAGTCGGAGCAGACCCCGCCCGTGAAGCTCACGGTCAGCTCCCTGCCCTCGGCGGTATAGCCCTCGACGGCGACGTCACGCGGCTTCGCGGTCCGCTCTTCGTCCGGCCCGGTCGGCCGGGGGCTCGGCCGCTCGGTCGGCCCCGCGGGCGGCGCCGGGGAGGCGAGGTACGCGGGGTCGATCGCCGGGTGCGTCACGGTGAAGGTGTCCTTCGCGCCCGGCGCGCGCACCTCGAACAGCCAGGACGGCACCAGCGCCTGCCGCCCCGACACGAACTGCGCGGCCAGCCCGAACACCGCCTTCTCCACCGTGATCGTCTGCCTCTTCGGCTCCGGGCCCGTCAGGTCGGTGCCCGGTTCGCACGGCTCCCGCGACCCGTCCCGGTGCGGCACGGGACCGGCGCAGCCGCCGATCCCCACCGGCCCGCCGCCCGGCGCCGCGTTCAGCAGCTCCAGCGTCCGCTCCGCGTCCAGGACGGGATACGTGTCGCCCTTGACCGGCGCCTTCAGCTGACCGCTGGCGCCGACCACCTCGCCGCTCGCGCCGACGGTGATGCCCGTGCTCCAGCCGTAGGTCGGCAGCCCGCCGACCAGCGGCTCGGCGTTCACCACCCGGTTGGCGCCGTGGACCTGGCGTGCGGAGAGCCGCGCGTCGTCCTGGCCGACCGCCTTCAGCACCGGCGCGGCGGCCTTCTTCGCGGCCTCCTCGCCGACCGGGCCGGCCGCCGGGCCGCCCGCCGCCGGTCCGCTCGCGCACGTCAGCCTGCCCGTGCAGTTGTCGGTGCCCGGCGCGTACCGGTAGAAGGTCCAGGTGCCCGGCGCCTGCCGGTTCACCTGGAGGCTCGGCCCCGCGCCGTCCTTCGGGCCGATCCGCCACGTCTGCCCCTGCTCGACCGGCGTCCCGTCGACGCCCAGCGCCCCGGCGAGCCGGGCCACCTCGCCCCGGGTGACCTGCCCCGCCGCCCGGTACACCGGCGCCGATCCGGGACCCTCCGGCAGCGTCCCGGCGGCCCGGTAGGCAGCCCCGTACGGGTTCGGCTCGCCCGGCGCGACGCCGTGGCCGCCGCTGCCGGTGTAGCCGTCCAGGGCCAGCGGCGGGGGAGTGCCGCCACCGCGCGCCCCCGGCGCCGCCTTGCCGTCCGTGTCACCGGACGTGCTCGCGGCGAGATACGCCCCGCCGCCCCCGACGGCCAGCACGGCCGCGGCGACCGAGGCGACGACGACCGGTGTACGCCGGGACGCGCGCCGGGTGGCGCCCCCGTCGCCGTCGTCGCGGACCCGGCCGGTGCCGTCACCGGCCGCGGCGTCGTCGTTGTCGGGTCGCTCCGTGTTCACCGCATCGCTCCTTCGGCTGCACAGCTGTCACTGGGGACAGCGGTGGGACGCGGCGGGGCAGCGAGCGGTTCCCCTTCAGGGCGCCGGTTCAGTCGCCGTAGTCCGACATCGCGTCCAGCAGCCGGGCCGAGGCCGCCGGAACGCTCACGCCGTGGATGAGCGACGGCGGCACCGGGCGGGCCGTCGCCCGGTCCCGGACCGTCCAGTGCGGAGCCATCCGGGCGCAGTCGCCGCGCAGCGACGCCAGATCGGCGTCGGTCTCGTCCGGGGCGGGGGCAGGGGCCTGGGGGTTCGTCATGACGGCACCGTATGCAGCTTGTGCCACGCGAAGAAAGATCTACTATCGGGTAGTTTTGCCCGCTTCAGTGACCCACGCCGACCCGGTAGCGTGAACTGTCAATCCGCCTCCCTTCTGGAGAGTCCACGCCGTGCGCATCGCAGTCACCGGCTCCATCGCCACCGACCACCTCATGACCTTCCCCGGCCGCTTCGCCGACCAGCTCGTCGCGGACCAACTGCACACGGTCTCGCTGTCCTTCCTGGTCGACAACCTCGACGTCCGGCGGGGCGGCGTCGGCGCGAACATCGCCTTCGGCATGGGCCAGCTCGGCACGAAGCCGATCCTGGTCGGCGCCGCGGGCATCGACTTCGACGACTACCGGGCCTGGCTGGACCGGCACGGCGTCGACACGGAGTCCGTCCGCATCTCCGAGACGCTGCACACCGCCCGCTTCGTGTGCACCACCGACGCCGACCACAACCAGATCGGCTCCTTCTACGCGGGCGCCATGAGCGAGGCCCGCCTCATCGAGCTGCAGACCGTCGCCGAGCGCGTCGGCGGCCTCGACCTGGTGTGCATCGGCGCCGACGACCCGGAGGCGATGCTCCGGCACACCGAGGAGTGCCGCTCGCGGTCCATCCCGTTCGTCGCGGACTTCTCCCAGCAGATCGCCCGCATGGACGGCGAAGAGATCCGCATCTTGCTGGACGGCGCGACCTACCTCTTCTCCAACGAGTACGAGAAGGGCCTCATCGAGTCCAAGACCGGCTGGAGCGACGCCGAGATCCTCTCCCGCGTCGGCCACCGCGTCACCACGCTCGGCGCGCGCGGCGTGCGCATCGAGAAGGCCGGCCAGGACCCGGTCGAGGTCGGCTGCCCGGACGAGGAGCGCAAGGCCGACCCGACCGGCGTCGGCGACGCCTTCCGCGCCGGTTTCCTCTCCGGCCTCGTCTGGGGCGTCTCCCTGGAGCGCGCGGCGCAGGTCGGCTGCATGCTCGCCACGCTCGTCATCGAGACGGTCGGCACCCAGGAGTACCAGCTGCGCCGCGGCCACTTCATGGAACGCTTCGCCAAGGCCTACGGCGACGAGGCCGCCGCCGAGGTCGAGGCCCACCTGGCCTGACCGCCCCGCGCCTACCCCAGCCGGCGGACCACGTACGCCGAACCCCGGTCCGCCGGCTCCTCGCCGACGTACTCCTGTCCCCGCATCTCGCACCACGCCGGGATGTCCAGGCGCGCCGCCTCGTCGTCCGCGAGGACCCGGACCGTGCCGCCCACCGGCACGTCCCCGATGACCTTGGCCAGCTCGATCACCGGGATCGGGCAGCGCCGCCCCACCGCGTCCACGACCACCGCGTCCGACTCCGGCCTCGCGTCCTCCGCGGCGACCGGCGCGCCCAGCTTCTCCCGCACCCCGGCCACCGCCCCGGGCAGCACCGCCAGGAACCGGTCGACGTCCTCCTCCCGCGTCCCGGCCGGCAGCGACACCCGGACGTTGCCCTCGCTCAGCACCCCCATCGCCCGCAGCACATGGCTGGGCGTCAGCGTGCTGCTCGTACAGGACGAACCGGACGACACGGAGAAGCCCTCCCGGTCCAGCTCGTGCAGCAGGGTCTCCCCGTCGACATAGAGACACGAGAACGTGACGATGCCGGGCAGCCGGCGCACCGGGTCCCCGACCACCTCCACGTCCGGCACCAGCTGCGGCACCCGCGCCCTGATCCGGTCCGTCAGCCGCCGCAGCCGCGCGGCCTCCGCGTCCGCCTCGGCGCGCACCGCCCGCAGCGACGCAGCCGCGGCCACGATCGCCGGCAGACTCCCGAAACCGGCCGCCCGCCCCGACTCCCGCTCGTCCGACGGCCCCCGCACGGCGAACCGCACCCCCTTGCGGACGACGAGCAGCCCGACCCCCGGCGGCCCGCCCCACTTGTGCGCGCTCGCCGTCAGCAGCGACCACCCGCCCGGCACCGGCCCCCACCCCAGCGACTGGGCGGCGTCCACCAGCAGCGGCACCCCGGCCGCCCGGCACGCCTCGGCCACCCGTGCCACCGGCTGCTCCGTGCCCACCTCGTGGTTCGCGGACTGCAGACAGGCCAGCGCGGTGTCCGGCCGCAGCGCCGCCGCGTAGGCGTCCGCGGCCACCGCGCCCGTACGGTCCACCGCCACCCGGGTGACCGTCCCGCCGTCCGCCTCGTGCGCCTCCGCCGCGTGCAGCACCGAGGAGTGTTCGACGGCTGACACGATCAGGTGACGCCCGGCCCGCCGCCGCCCGGCCAGCGCCCCCGCCACGCCCGTGTGCACGGCCCGCGTCCCCGACGAGGTGAACACCAGCTCGTCCGGCCGGCACCCCACCACCTCGGCGGCGGCCTCCCGGGCGGCGTCCAGCAGCATCCGCGCCCGCCGCCCCTCCCGGTACAGCCGCCCCGGATCGGCCCACCCCTCGTCGAGCGAGGCCACCAGGGCCTGCCGGGCGACGGGATGGAGGGGAACACCGGAAGCAGCGTCGAAGTAGCCCACAGTCCAAAGCTAAACCGCCGGGACCTGCACATGCCCCGCAGGGGCGCGGGGAACCGGGCGAGCGGCCAGGCGCAGTCCCACACCCGCCGAACAGCCCGCGCCCCCGACCCGTGGGGCGCCCCAACCCCCTTCGAAGGGCGCCCCGGCGCGTATGCCCCCCTCCCCGCGAACCCCCGGAGAGCGTCGGCTAGGGTTTGGTCCGCATAAACATCCAAACCCCTGCCCGACGCAGGGCGGCGACCAACCAACGAGAAGGCCGCAGCCAATCCGCGCGGGCGAGACTCTGGGAAGGCGCTACGTGAGTCCCAACGGCTCCGACCTCCCCCACCGCCTGAAGGGCGTGGGCGGTACCCCCTCGCCGCGGCGCCCGATGCGGCGGAAGCTGCTGCAGGCACTGACCGCGGGCCTGGTCCTGGCAACCGCCACCGGTTGCACATACGAGGACTTCCCCCGCCTCGGCATGCCCACCCCGACCACGGAAGAGGCTCCGCGGATCCTCTCCCTGTGGCAGGGCTCGTGGGCTGCCGCGCTCGCCGTCGGCGTGCTGGTGTGGGGCCTGATCCTGTGGAGTGCACTCTTCCACCGGCGCAGCCGCACCAAGGTCGAAGTTCCCCCGCAGACCCGGTACAACATGCCCATCGAGGCGCTGTACACCGTGGTCCCGCTCATCATCGTCTCGGTGCTGTTCTACTTCACGGCCCGTGACGAGTCAGAGCTCCTGAAGCTCGAGAAGAAGCCCGACGTCACGGTCAACGTGGTCGGCTTCCAGTGGAGCTGGTGCTTCAACTACGTGGAGAGCGTCGACGGCTCCTCGGGCGACGCGAAGTCCGCCAAGGAACTGGACGGGATCCCCGACCGGTACAAGGACCAGTTCCCGGCGAACGCCGGCGGTGTCTACGACTGCGGTGTCCCCGGCACCCGGAACCCGCAGACCAACGCCCCGGGCCCGACGCTGTGGCTGCCCGAGGGCAAGCGGGTCCGCTTCGTCCTCACCTCGCGCGACGTCATCCACTCCTTCTGGGTGGTGCCGTTCCTGATGAAGCAGGACGTCATCCCGGGCTACACCAACGCCTTCGAGGTGACCCCCAACCAGGAGGGCACCTTCAAGGGCAAGTGCGCCGAGCTGTGCGGCGTCGACCACTCCCGGATGCTGTTCAACGTGAAGGTCGTCTCCCAGGAGCGGTACGAGCAGCACCTCAAGGACCTCGCGAAGAAGGGGCAGACCGGTTACGTTCCCGCAGGCATTGAGCAGGCGGGTCACGAGAAGAACCGGAAGGCGAACATCCTGTGAGCATCGTCAACGAACCTCAGGGCGCCCAGGCGCCGACTGAAGACTCGTATTACGAGGACGAGCTGCCCGTACGGCGCAAGCAGCCCGGCAACGTCGTGGTGAAGTGGCTGACGACCACCGACCACAAGACGATCGGCACGCTGTACCTGGTCACGTCGTTCGCGTTCTTCTGCATCGGCGGCGTCATGGCGCTGCTCATGCGTGCCGAGCTGGCCCGGCCGGGCCTGCAGATCATGTCGAACGAGCAGTTCAACCAGGCGTTCACGATGCACGGCACGATCATGCTGCTGATGTTCGCGACGCCGCTGTTCGCCGGCTTCGCGAACTGGATCATGCCGCTGCAGATCGGCGCGCCGGACGTGGCCTTCCCGCGGCTGAACATGTTCGCCTACTGGCTCTACCTGTTCGGCTCGCTGATCGCGGTCGCCGGTTTCCTCACCCCGCAGGGCGCGGCCGACTTCGGCTGGTTCGCCTACTCCCCGCTGTCGGACGCGGTCCGCTCGCCGGGCGTCGGCGCCGACCTGTGGATCATGGGTCTGGCCTTCTCCGGCTTCGGCACCATCCTCGGCTCGGTCAACTTCATCACCACGATCATCTGCATGCGTGCCCCCGGCATGACCATGTTCCGCATGCCGGTGTTCACCTGGAACGTGCTGCTGACCGGTGTGCTGGTCCTGCTGGCCTTCCCGGTCCTCGCCGCCGCGCTGTTCGCGCTGGAGGCGGACCGCAAGTTCGGCGCGCACATCTTCGACCCGGCCAACGGCGGGGCGCTGCTGTGGCAGCACCTGTTCTGGTTCTTCGGCCACCCCGAGGTGTACATCATCGCGCTGCCGTTCTTCGGCATCATCAGTGAGGTCATCCCGGTCTTCAGCCGCCGCCCGATCTTCGGTTACATGAACCTGATCGCGGCGACCATCGCCATCGCCGGTCTCTCGGTGACGGTGTGGGCGCACCACATGTACGTCACCGGTGGCGTGCTGCTGCCGTTCTTCTCCTTCATGACGTTCCTGATCGCCGTCCCGACCGGCGTGAAGATCTTCAACTGGATCGGCACGATGTGGAAGGGCTCGCTGTCCTTCGAGACGCCGATGCTCTGGGCGATGGGCTTCCTCATCACCTTCACCTTCGGCGGTCTGACCGGCGTCATCCTGGCCTCGCCGCCGATGGACTTCCACATCTCCGACTCGTACTTCGTGGTGGCGCACTTCCACTACGTCGTGTTCGGCACCGTGGTCTTCGCGATGTTCTCCGGCTTCCACTTCTGGTGGCCGAAGTTCACCGGCAAGATGCTCGACGAGCGCCTCGGCAAGATCACCTTCTGGACGCTGTTCTTCGGCTTCCACGGCACGTTCCTGGTCCAGCACTGGCTGGGCGCCGAGGGCATGCCGCGCCGGTACGCCGACTACCTGGCGGCCGACGGCTTCACCGCCCTGAACACGATCTCGACGATCAGCTCGTTCGTGCTCGGCATGTCGATCCTGCCGTTCTTCTACAACATCTGGAAGACCGCGAAGTACGGCAAGAAGATCGAGGTGGACGACCCGTGGGGCTACGGCCGTTCGCTCGAGTGGGCGACGTCCTGCCCGCCGCCGCGGCACAACTTCCTCATCCTGCCGCGGATCCGCAGTGAATCCCCGGCGTTCGACCTGCACCACCCGGAGATCGCCGCGCTCGACGAGCTCGAGAACGTCGGTCACGGGGAGAAGGCCCTCGCTGGGGGCAAGGAGGCCGGCAAGTGAAGATCCAGGGCAAGATGTTCATGTGGCTGAGCGTCTTCGTCCTCGCCATGGCGATCGTCTATGGCGTGTGGTCGAAGGAGCCGGCCGGTACCACGGCCCTCTTCCTGACCTTCGGCCTGTGCATCATGATCGGCTTCTACCTGGGCTTCACGGCCAAGCGGGTGGACGTCGGCGCGCAGGACAACAAGGACGCGGACGTCGCGGACGACGCCGGCGAGATCGGGTTCTTCAGCCCGCACAGCTGGCAGCCGCTGTTCCTGGCCGTCGGAGGCGCCTTCGCCTTCCTGTCCGTCGCGATCGGCTGGTGGCTGATGTACTTCTCGGCGCCGCTGATCCTGATGGGTATCTGGGGCTGGGTCTTCGAGTACTACCGCGGTGAGAACCGCACCCAGTAGCACGCGAGCGACGCCAGGGAGCCCGGACACTCCGCACGGAGTGTCCGGGCTCCCTCGTCTGTCCCACCGGGCTCACTCGTCCGGGTGACCCGACGCGCCGCCGCCGCCGATGCTCCCTACGTTGAGGCCATGAGCCACACCGACCTCCCGCGCAGCCGGACCGCCGTCGGCTGCACGCTGCTCGTGATCGCCCTCGGCGCGGGCCTGACCGGCTGCGGCGGCGACGACGACCCGCTGGCGGCCGAGCCGTACGACGCGGCGGACCAGGTCTCCTTCAGCGGCGGCGAGGGAAAGCCGACCGACCCGGACAAGCCGCTGGAGGTCGTCGCCGAGGACGCCGACGGGCGCATCACCGACGTCACCGCCGTGGACGCGGCAGGGCGCTACGTGGCGGGCGAACTCGCCGCCGACGGCACCCGGTGGCACAGCACCTCCCCGCTGGCCGCAGGAGCCCGCTACACGGTCCGGGTGAGCACGGAGAACGGGGACGGCGCGCCCGGCCGGAAGGTCTTCACCTTCCGCACCGGCCGGCCCACCACCAAGAAGCACCTGAACGTCACCTTCGGCCCCAAGCAGGGCACCTACGGCGTCGGGCAGCCCATCACCGCGGAACTGTCCCTGCCGGTCAAGGACCGGACCCAGCGGGCCGTCGTGGAGCGCGCCCTCAAGGTGCGCTCGACGCCCGCGGTGGAGGGCGCCTGGCACTGGGTCGACGACAAGGAACTCCACTACCGGCCCAAGGACTACTGGCCGGCCCGCGCCACCGTCCAGGTGCGCAGCAACCTGGAGGGCATCAAGGTCGGCGACCGGCTGTGGGGCGGCCGGTCCAAGCCCCTGAGGCTCGGCATCGGGGACCGGGTCGTCGCCGTCACGGACGCCGCCGCCCACACCCTGACGCTGTACAAGAACGGCAAGGAGGTCAAGTCGGTCCCGGTCACCACCGGCAAGCCCGGCTTCGAGACCCGCAACGGCGTCAAGGTCGTCCTCGGCAAGGAGTACTTCGTCCGCATGCGCGGCACCAGCATCGGCATCGCCGCCGGCAGCAACGAGGACTACGACCTGCCGGTCTACTACGCCACCCGGGTGACCTGGAGCGGCGAATACGTGCACGCCGCGCCCTGGTCCGTGGGGTCCCAGGGCTCGGCCAACGTCAGCCACGGCTGCACCGGCATGAGCACCGGCAACGCCAAGTGGTTCTTCGACAACGTCCGCGAGGGCGACATCGTCAAGGTCGTCAACTCGGACGGCGACACGATGGAGGCGTTCGGCAACGGCTTCGGCGACTGGAACGTCCCCTGGCGGAAGTGGCGCGAGGGCAGCGCCCTGACCGCGGGCCCGTCCCAGGCGGCGGGCGCCCAGCAGACCGCACGCCTCGCCCCCACGGCGACGTGAGCCGCCGTCGCCCCCGCGGCGACAGAGCCGCCGCGCCGCTAGGCGGTCAGGGACGCCTTGCGGCGCAGCAGGGCGGCCAGGGCGTTCGCGAACTCCACGGGCTCCACCGGCAGGGCCACCGCGGCGTCGGCCCGGCTCCACGTCGCCAGCCAGGCGTCCTGCGGCCGTCCGATCAGCAGCAGCACCGGCGGGCAGTCGAAGACCTCGTCCTTGATCTGCCGGCACATCCCCATGCCCCCCATGGGCACCGCCTCGCCGTCCAGTACGCAGGCGTCGATGCCGCCCTTGTCCAGCTCCTTGAGGACGGCCGCGGGTGTCGCGCATTCCAGGAACTCGACCAGCGGGGCATCGGGAGCGGGCCGTCGGCCGGTGGCCAGCCGCACTTGCTCCCGGGTGTTGGCGTCGTCGCTGTAGACCAGCACCGTGGCGGTCGGCTGCATTGTTCCTCCGTGACGTCAGCGTCGTAAGGACAGGCCCGTGAGGCGGATGCTACCCCTGCGAACACCACGTCAACAGCGGTACGGCCGTCCCAGACACTCCGAACGGGACCCCCCGGAGTGAGGGCGGGATAAGCGACCGACATAATGTCGGTCGTGGCGACAGCAACGACAGTAGAAACCGGGCACGCGCACCCGTCGGTCAACCGGCCGAACCTCGTCAGCGTCGGAACCATCATCTGGTTGAGTTCCGAGCTGATGTTCTTCGCGGCCCTCTTCGCGATGTACTTCACCCTGCGATCGGTGACAGGGCCCGACCACTGGAAGGAGATGGCGGACCATCTCAACTTCCCGTTCTCGGCGACCAACACCACGATCCTGGTGCTCTCCTCCCTGACCTGCCAGCTCGGCGTGTTCGCAGCCGAGCGCGGTGACGTGAAGAAGCTCCGGATGTGGTTCATCGTCACCTTCGTGATGGGTGCGATCTTCATCGGAGGCCAGGTCTTCGAGTACACCGAGCTGGTCAAGGAGGCGGGTCTCTCGCTCTCCTCCGATCCCTACGGCTCCGTGTTCTACCTGACGACCGGCTTCCACGGTCTGCACGTGACGGGCGGCCTCATCGCCTTCCTGCTGGTCCTGGGCCGTACCTACGCGGCCAGCAGATTCACCCACGAGCAGGCGACCGCCGCCATCGTCGTGTCCTACTACTGGCACTTCGTCGATGTCGTCTGGATCGGCCTCTTCGCCACGATCTACATGATCAAGTAGCCGGGCCCGCTCCCGAGCACATCTCCAGAAGCATCGACGCAGAAGATCCTGACACCGGGGTAATCCGTGAAAAAGCTCTCCGCACGACGACGCCACCCGCTGGCGGCACTCGTCGTCCTACTCCTCGCGCTGGCATGCACCGGGGGGCTGTACGCCGTGTTCGCGCCCGCGGACAAGGCGAAGGCCGACGAAACCGCCCAGTCCCTCACCATCGAGGAGGGCAAGAAGCTCTACTCGGTGGGCTGCGCCAGCTGCCACGGCACCGGCGGTCAGGGCACCAGCGACGGCCCCAGCCTGGTCGGCGTGGGCGCCGCGGCCGTCGACTTCCAGGTCGGTACCGGCCGTATGCCGGCGCAGCAGCCCGGCGCCCAGGTGCCGCGCAAGAAGGTCATCTACTCGCAGGCCGAGATCGACCAGCTGGCGGCGTACATCGCCTCCCTGGGTGCCGGTCCGTCCGTCCCGACCGAGGAGCAGTACAGCGTGGAGGGTGCGGACGTCGCCAAGGGTGGCGACCTGTTCCGCAACAACTGCGCGCAGTGCCACAACTTCACCGGCAAGGGCGGTGCGCTGACACACGGCAAGTTCGCGCCTACCCTGGAGGGCGTCGAACCGAAGCACATCTACGAGGCCATGCAGACGGGCCCGCAGAACATGCCGTCCTTCCCCGACACCACGCTGTCGGAGAAGAACAAGAAGGACATCATCGCGTACCTCGACGCGGTCAACAGCGACGACACTGTGAGCCCGGGCGGCTGGGAACTGGGCGGACTCGGTCCGGTCAGTGAGGGTCTGTTCGGCTGGATCTTCGGTCTGGGCGGCCTGATCGCCGTCGCCGTCTGGATCGCCGCTCGGACCGCAAAGGCCAAGAAGTCATGAGTAGCCAACACTTTCCCCAAGAGAACCTGCCGGCTGAGCAGGACACCACGCACGGCGCGGTGGACGTGGCGGACGACAAGGACCCGTTCGCCGACCCGGGCCTGCCGCCCCACGAGCCCCGGATCCAGGACATCGACGAGCGGGCCGCCAAGCGGTCCGAGCGGACGGTCGCCCTGCTGTTCACGGTGTCGATGCTGGCGACCATCGGCTTCATCGCCGCGTTCGTGTCCATCCCCATCGACCGGTCGGTCTACATCTTCCCGATCGGCCACATCAGCGCACTGAACTTCGCGCTCGGTGTGACCCTGGGCCTGGCCCTGTTCTGCATCGGCGCCGGCGCGGTCCACTGGGCCCGCACCCTGATGACCGACGTGGAGATGGCCGACGAGCGCCACCCCATCGAGGCGTCCCCCGAACTGCGCACGCAGATCCACGACGACTGGCGCCAGGGCGTCAAGGAGTCCGGCCTCGGCCGCCGCAAGCTGCTGCGCAACACCATGCTCGGCGCGCTCACCCTGGTCCCGCTGACCAGCCTCGTCCTGCTGCGCGACCTCGGTCCGCTGCCCGGCGACAAGCTGCGTCACACCATGTGGTCCAAGGGCAAGCTGCTCGTCAACATGAACACGAACGAGCCGCTGCGTCCGTCGGACGTCACGGTCGGCTCCCTCACCTTCGCCAAGCCCGAGGGCCTGGAGGAGCACGACCACCACTTCCAGACGGAGATCGCCAAGGCCGCCCTGATGATCGTCCGCATCCAGCCGGACGACATCAAGGACAAGCGCGAGCTCGAGTGGTCGCACGAGGGCATCGTCGCGTACTCGAAGATCTGCACCCACGTGGGCTGTCCGATCTCCCTGTACGAGCAGCAGACGCACCACGTGCTCTGCCCCTGCCACCAGTCCACCTTCGACCTCTCCGACGGCGCCCGGGTGATCTTCGGCCCCGCCGGTCACGCCCTGCCGCAGCTGCGCATCGGCGTGAACGAGGAGGGTTACCTCGAAGCGCTCAGCGACTTCGAGGAGCCCGTCGGTCCTGCCTTCTGGGAGCGCGGATGAGTACCACCAGCAGTACAGAGCCCCGCACACGCGGGAAGGCCCCGGCCGGCCAGCGCGTCGCCGACTGGGCCGACGGCAGGCTCGGGATCTACGGCCTGGCCAAGGCCAACATGCGCAAGATCTTCCCGGACCACTGGTCCTTCATGCTGGGTGAGATCTGCCTCTACACCTTCATCATCATCATCCTCACGGGTGTGTACCTGACGCTGTTCTTCCACCCGTCGATGAACGAGGTGGAGTACCACGGCAGCTACGTCCCGCTGCAGGGCGTGCTGATGAGCGAGGCGTACGCCTCCACGCTGGACATCAGCTTCGACGTGCGCGGTGGTCTGCTCATCCGGCAGATCCACCACTGGGCGGCGATCATCTTCCTCGCCGGCATGTTCGTGCACATGATGCGCGTGTTCTTCACGGGCGCGTTCCGCAAGCCGCGCGAGGTCAACTGGCTGTTCGGCTTCCTGCTGTTCGTCCTGGGCATGTTCACCGGGTTCACCGGCTACTCGCTCCCGGACGACCTGCTCTCCGGCACCGGTGTCCGCTTCACGCAGGGCGCCATCCTGTCGGTGCCGATCGTGGGCACGTACATCTCGATGTTCCTGTTCGGCGGGGAGTTCCCGGGCGGCGACTTCGTCGCGCGGTTCTACTCGATCCACATCCTGCTGCTGCCGGGGATCATGCTCGGCCTGGTGACCGCCCACCTGATCCTGGTCTTCTACCACAAGCACACGCAGTACGCGGGCCCCGGACGGACCAACAAGAACGTCGTCGGCATGCCGCTGCTGCCGGTCTACACGGCGAAGGCCGGAGGCTTCTTCTTCCTGGTCTTCGGCGTCATCACCGTGCTCGCCGGCATCGCGTCCGTCAACCCGATCTGGGTGCTCGGCCCGTACCGCCCCGACTACGTGTCCACGGGCGCCCAGCCCGACTGGTACATGGGCTTCGCCGAGGGCCTGGTCCGCGCCATGCCCGGCTGGGAGATCAACTTCTTGGGCCACACGCTCGTCCTGGGCGTGTTCGTCCCGCTGGTGGTCTTCGGCCTGTTCCTCGGTGTGCTCGCCCTCTACCCGTTCATCGAGTCCTGGATCACCGGGGACAAGCGCGAGCACCACATCCTGGACCGCCCGCGCAACGCCCCGACCCGGACCGCGTTCGGTGTCGCCTGGCTCACCGCCTACATGATCATGCTGATCGGCGGCGGCAACGACATCATCGCGACGCACTTCCACATGTCGATCAACGCGGTCACCTGGTTCGTCCGCATCGGCTTCTTCGCCGGTCCGGTCATCGCGTTCGTCGTCACCAAGCGGATCTGCCTCGGCCTCCAGCGCCGGGACCACGACAAGGTGCTGCACGGCCGCGAGTCGGGCATCATCAAGCGCCTGCCGCACGGTGAGTTCGTCGAGGTGCACGAGCCGCTCAGCCAGGAGCAGCTCTACACCCTCACCGCTCACGAGCAGTACAAGCCGGTCGAGATCGGCCCGACGGTCGACGCGAACGGCGTCGAGCGGAAGGTGAAGGGCCCCGAGAAGCTGCGCGCCAGGCTGAGCAAGGCGTACTTCGGCTCCGGCTCCCAGGTCCCGAAGCCGACCGTCGAGGAGTACAAGGAGATCACGAGCGGCCACGGCCACCACTGATCGCTGCGTTCGCCACGCCACGCGAAGGGCCCCGTCCCGCTGTACGGACGGGGCCCTTCGCCGTGCCCGGGGCTGGATAGGGTGGGCACCAGTCTGAACGTGGCTACGACCCAGGAGCGGCTGATGAGCGCTGTGACCCCCGCTGGAGGCGACACCGCGGCGGGCCGCGCCTGGCCCGCCCTGCTGAACGGCCTGCTGGACCGCCGGGACCTGACCGCCGACGACACGGCGTGGGCGATGGACCTGATCATGCGGGGCGAGGCGACCGACGCGCAGATCGCCGGCTTCGCGGTGGCCCTGCGGGCCAAGGGCGAGACGGTCGAGGAGATCACCGGCCTGGTCCGCACGATGTACGAGCACGCCAACGTGATCCACGTGCCCGGCGACACGGTCGACATCGTCGGCACCGGCGGCGACGGGGCCAGGACGGTGAACATCTCCACCATGTCCGCGATCGTCGTCGCGGGCACCGGCGCCAAGGTCGTCAAGCACGGCAACCGCGCCGCGTCCTCCGCCTCCGGGGCCTCCGACGTGCTGGAGAAGCTCGGCGTGAACCTGGAGCTGACGCCGCAGCGGGTGGCCGAGGTCGCCGAGGAGGCCGGCATCACCTTCTGCTTCGCGGTGAAGTTCCACCCGGCGCTGCGTCACGTGGCGGCGGCCCGCGGCCAGCTCGGCATCCGCACGGTGTTCAACTTCCTGGGCCCGCTGACCAACCCGGCGCGGGTGACGTCCCAGGCGGTCGGCGTGGCCGACGCGCGGATGGCGCCGATCATCGCCGGGGTCTTCGCCGAGCGCGGCAACTCCGCGCTGGTGTTCCGCGGCGACGACGGCCTGGACGAGCTGACCACGACGTCCACGTCCCACGTGTGGGTGGTCCGGGACGGCAAGGTGTCCGCGGAGACCTTCGACCCCCGCGACGTCGGCCTCGACCTGGTCCCCGTGGAGGCGCTGCGCGGCGCGGACGCCTCCTACAACGCGGAGGTCGCCCGCAGGCTGCTGGAGGGCGAGCCCGGCCCGGTGAGGGACGCCGTCCTGCTGAACTCGGCGGCGGCCCTGGTGGCCCTGAACCCCGGTGACGCGCCGCTGGCCGAGCAGATCCGCGCCGCCATGGCGCGGGCCGCCGAGGCCATCGACTCCGGCGCGGCCAAGCGTGCCCTGGACCGCTGGGTCGCGGCGAGCCACGCCTGACCCCGGCCGCCGTGCCGTACGTCCCGCGATCCGGACACGGGTTGCGGGACGTCGATCTTTTCCGTACGTTTCTGGGCAGGTCATGAGCGACAGTCACGCGGCCCCGGCCGGCTGTCCGGCAACCCTCCGTCCGTGGCGGGGTGCCCCGGGTGAAGACCAGGCCGCAGTCAGCAAGGTCTGCGGCAAGCGCGGACCCCTCGCGCGCTTCTGACGGAGCGCGGGGCCAGGGGTCCTGGTCGTTCGAGGGAGTCTCCCGTGAGCAAGCGAATGCGTTAGGGCCGCAGAGCCCCGCCTCCGCATCCCCCCTTTTCCCCGCGCTTCGTCGCGCGCCGCGTCCGAGCCCTGTTCTGTCCTGCCGGCTCGCGCGGTGATTCCCCCTGCCTTCACGGGAGCTTCGCCATGTCCGTCTCCACCGCTGCCGCCGACCAGTCCCTGCACACCCCGCTGCCCGTGCTGGGCCGGGACGTCACCGTGCCCCTCGTCACCGGCGGCGAGGTCACCTACGCCGCGCTCGACTACGCCGCCAGCGCCCCCGCCCTCCAGCGCGTCTGGGACGACGTCGCCGCCTACGCGCCGTACTACGGCAGCGTGCACCGGGGCGCCGGGTACCTGTCGCAGCTGTCCACCGACCTGTTCGAGAACGCCCGGCGGACCGTCGCCGAGTTCCTCGGCTGCCGAGGCGACGACCAGGTCGTCTTCACCCGGTCCACCACCGACTCCCTCAACCTGCTCGCCGCCGCGCTCCCGGCCGGCTGCGAGGTCTTCGTCTTCGAGACCGAGCACCACGCCTCCCTGCTGCCCTGGCGCGGCGCCCGCGTCACCTGCCTCGACGCCCCGCGCAGCCCCCGGCAGGCGGTGCGGACGCTGGAGCGCGCCCTCGCCGGCCGCGCACCCCACGGCCCGGCCCTCGTCTGCGTCACCGGCGCCTCCAACGTCACCGGGGAGCTGTGGCCGGTGCGGGAGCTGGCCGCCGCCGCCCACGCGCACGGCGCCCGGATCGTCCTCGACGCCGCCCAGCTCGCGCCCCACCACCCCGTCTCCGTGACGGAGCTGGACGTCGACTGGGTCGCCTTCTCGGGGCACAAGCTGTACGCGCCGTTCGGCTCGGGCGTGCTGGCCGGGCGCGTCGACTGGCTGCGGGAGGCCGAGCCGTACCTCGCGGGCGGCGGCGCCAGCCGCAAGGTCACCCGCCGCGCGGACGGGGGAGTGGACGTGGAGTGGCACGACGGCGCCGCCCGGCACGAGGCCGGCTCGCCCAACGTCATCGGCGCCCACGCCGTCGCCTCCGCCTGCAAGGCCCTCACCGAGGCCGGGTTCGACACGCTCGTCGCCCGCGAGGAGCACCTGATCCGCAGGGTGCGCGAGGGTCTCGCCGACGTCCCCCAGGTGCGGTTCCTGTCGCTGTTCGGGGACGACGCGCCGCGGGTCGGGGTCCTCTCCTTCGTCGTGGACGGCTGGAACAGCTCCCACTTCGCCGCCGCCCTGTCCGCCGAGTACGGCATCGGCGTCCGCGACGGCCTGTTCTGCGCCCACCCGCTGCTGCGCACCCTGCTGGGCAGCGACCCGCAGGCGCAGGGCGAGTGCGGCGCCCCTGAGGCCGCGCCCGGCGAGACGTCCCTCAACGCCGTCCGGGTGAGCTTCGGCGCGGGCACCCCCGACGCGCACGTGGACCGCTTCGTGACCGCCTGCCGGGAGCTGGTGCGCGACGGCGCGCGCTGGAGCTACCGCACCGAGAACGGCCGCTGCGTCCCCGACACCTCGGCGACGCCCGCCTCCGCGTGACCCGGCAGCCCGGCGCCCAGCAGGATCATCCGCAGGGCCCGCTCGGTGGCGTCGGTGAGCAGTTCGGCGGCCCGCAGCAGCGCCTCGTCCAGGGCCATCGGCGCGGGCAGGATGCCGTGGCAGGCGTCCACGCCCGGCACCTCGTGGGCACCCTCGCCGAGCGTGCCCGCGAGGGCCAGCACCGGGCGGCCGTACCGCTTGGCGCGCCGGGCCACCTCACCCGGGACCTTGCCGCGCGGCGTCTGGCGGTCCAGGGCGCCCTCGGCGGTGACGACCAGATCGGCGCGGGCCAGCCGGGCGTCCAGGTCCAGGTGGTCCAGGAGCACGGTGAAGCGGGGCAGCAGGCGGGCGCCGAGCGCGGCGAGCCCGGCGCCGAGCCCGCCCGAGGCGCCGGTACCGGGACCGGTGCGCAGGTCGGTGCCGGTGACGCGCAGATCGCGGGTGAGGACGTACGCCCAGTTCTCCAGGGCCGCCGACAGGTCCTCGACCTGGGCCGGGGTCGCGCCCTTCTGCGGGCCGAAGACGCGGGCGACGCCGCGCTGCCCGCACAGCACGTTGAACGGGTTGCAGGCGACGAGCAGTTCCGCGTGCGCGAGCCGGGGGTCGAGACCCGCCGGGTCGACGCGGCGCAGCCGGATCAGCTCCCGCCCTCCGCGCGGCAGTTCGCGGCCGTCGGCGTCCAGCAGCCGGGCGCCGAGCGCCTGGAGCGCGCCCGCGCCGCCGTCGGACGTTCCGGAGTCGCCGCAGCCGACCAGGATGCGCCGCGCGCCCGTGCCGAGCGCGGCGCGGATCAGCTCGCCGACGCCGTACGTGGTGGTGGCGCCGGGGTCGCGCAGGGATCGCGGGATCAGGGAGAGGCCCGCGACGGCGGCCATCTCCACGACCGCCGTGTCCCCGGAGCCGAGCAGCGCGAAGTGGGTGCCGACGCTCTCCCCGACCGGGCCGGTGGCGGACAGCGCGACCAGCCGGCCGCCGGTGGTGGCGGCCAGCGTGGCGGCCGTGCCCTCGCCGCCGTCCACCAGCGGGACGAGGTCGACGTCGGCGGCGGGCAGCACCCGGCGCACGCCGGCCGCGATGGCGTCGGCGGCGGCCTGGGCGGACAGGGACTCCTTGAAGCCGGTGGGGGCCACGGCGATGCGACGGAGCATGGGGTTCTCCTCAGCGGGTCAGGGGAACGCCGAGCAGCGGCCACACCGCGACGGCGAACAGCAGGACGAGCACGGCGGTCAGCGGGGCCAGCACGGCCGACAGCCGCAGCAGGTCCCGCGGGGTGTAGCTGGGGGTGCCGGGCAGCTCGGCGAAGAGCGCGACCGGTTTGGCGGAGGCGGGCAGCGTGTGGCAGAACCCGGCGGCGGCGGTCGAGGCGAGCGCGGCGGCGACCGGGTTGACCCCGGCGGCCACGGCCGCCGCGACGACCAGCGGCACCAGCACCGACGAGCGGGCCGACCGGGACTGGAGCACCAGGTGGGCGGCCGTGCTGACCGCGATCACGACCGCCAGGAACACCGAGGGCGCGACCTGCGAGGGCAGCCCCGAGACCAGCCACTTCGCGGCCCCGGAGTCGGCGAGCGCGATGCCCATCGCCATCGTCGCGGCCATGAACAGCAGCAGCGCCCACGGCACCGTCCGCAGCGCGTCCTTCAGCCGGACCGTGCCGAGCGCGGGCGAGGACGCGACGACGGCGCCGATCAGCGCGACGACCGCGGGCGGCACCCGGTGCAGCGGCTCGCTGCACCACAGCACGACCACCGTCGCCAGCAGCAGCGCGCAGCGCGACTCGGCCGGCGTCCACGGGCCGGTCACCGGCTGCTCGCTGTGCCGCTGGATGTCCCGCGCCGTGATGTGCACGGGGCCCTCGCGGTCCGCGCGCCGGGTCGTCGTCAGCAGCACGGCCTCGGCGGCCAGATGGGAGGACGCCACCGCCAGCGGCAGCCCGAGCAGCAGCCACTGGGTGAACCCGATCCGCTCTCCGGACGTCTCCCACAGCACCGACACGGTGATCAGATGTGCGCCCGCGCCGATCAGGGTCGCCACCGCCGACAGCAGGATCACGGTCGGGAACAGCAGCGCCAGCATCACGATCAGTCGCCGCCGGTCGCCGAGCGCCTTGGCGAGGGCCAGGAACACCGGCAGCGCCAGCGCGGCCCGGCCGGACGTGGCGGGCACCGCGAACGCCGTGACGACCAGCGCGGCCGTCGTCAGGTGCACCAGCTGCCGCACGGTGCGCGCCCCGCCGACCAGGAACGCCGCCGCCCGCCCCGCGAGCCCCGTCCGCGTCACCGCGGCGGCCAGCACGAAGGCGCAGATCAGCAGCCAGACCGTCGCGTCGCCGAGGGTGCCGAACAGGGTGTCGCTGCTGATCACCCCGGTCGCGGTCAGCGCGAGCCCGGCGCCCAGCGCGATGTACGTGTCGTCGATCGGCGTGGCGATCCAGGCGCAGGTCGCCAGCGCGAACACGGCGAGCGTGAACCGGGCCTCGGCACCGAGGCCGGGGAAGGTGCCGGGCACCGCGAGCAGCGCGCACACCGACAGGGCGGCGCACAGGGCGGCACACAGGCCGGCGGTCAGCCGGAGGTTCGGGGTCACGCCCTTGACGGTCCACCCCGGCGGTGAGCCCTCAATGAGCCGCGCATGAAGGAACTTTCACGAGGACCCCGGCCCTCGGCGAGCCCACGCCCCGGCGGCCCACGCCCGGCCCCGGCTCACCCCGGCAGCCGGTACCCCATCCCCCGTACCGTCTCCACCCGCTGCGCCCCGAGCTTCTTGCGCAGCGCGCGCACGTACACGTCCACGATGTTGGAGCCCGGGTCGAAGTCGTAGCCCCACACGTGGGAGAGGATCTGCTCGCGGGAGAGTACCTGCCCCGGGTGCCTCAGGAACAGTTCCAGCAGGACGAACTCACGGGCCGTCAGGTCCACGGTCCGTTCCCCGGAGCGGGCCCGCCGGGTGCGCAGGTCCAGGCTCAGCGTGCCCGAGCGCAGCACCGTCACCTCGGGCGCCCGGGCCGCCGTACGCAGCCGCAGGCGCACCCGGGCGAGGAGTTCCTCGAAGCGGAACGGCTTGGTCATCCAGTCGTCGGCGCCGCCCTCCAGGCCGGCCACCGTGTCCCCCACCGAGTCCCGCGCGGTCAGCACGATCACCGGGACCGTCACCCGGGCCTCGCGCAGTTCGCGCAGCACCGTGAAGCCGTCCCGGCCGGGCAGCCCGATGTCCAGCACGACCAGGTCGAAGCCGCCGGTCAGCGCGTACTCGCAGGCCGCGTCGCCGTCGCCGACGACGCTGGTCGTGAAGCCGTTGGAGCGCAGGCCCTTCTGCACGAAGGAGGCGATGCGCTCCTCGTCCTCGACGATCAGGATGCGGTTCACGTGCGTGCCTCTTCCAGGGTCAGGACGAAGGTGGCGCCGCCGCCCTCGGTCTCGCGCAGGCCGATCCGGCCGCCGTGCGCCTCGGCGATCGCCCGCACGATGGACAGCCCGAGCCCGGCGCCGGAGGAGCGCGCGCCGCGCCGGGCGGTGCCGCGCCGGAACCGCTCGAAGATCACCTCGGCGTCCTGCGGGCGCACTCCCGGCCCGGAGTCGGCGACGTACAGCTCGACGCGCGTGCCGTCCGCGCGGGAGCCGATGCGGATGGTCTGGCCGGGCGCGGTGTGCTGCACGGCGTTCTGCGCGAGCTGCACCATCGCCTGCGTGATCCGCTGCGGGTCCAGCTCGGCCTCCCGGTCGGCGACCTCGGTGAGCTGCCAGTCGCGCTCGCCGAGGGTGCGGGCCTTGACGTAGACGTCGGCGGTGAGTTCGGCGAGCTGGACCGGCTCCGGGGTGACGAAGTCGGGCCGTTCGGCCTTGGCGAGCAGCAGCAGGTCCTCCACGATGCGGCTCATCCGGTCCAGCTCGTCGGTGACCAGCCGCACCGTCTCCTCGCGCTCGGCCGGGTCGTCGCCCATCAGCTCCAGATGGCCGCGCACGATCGTGATCGGGGTGCGCAGCTCGTGCCCGGCGTCGTCCACGAACTGGCGCTGCGCGGCGAAGGCCCGCTCCAGCCGGTCGAGCATCGCGTTGAACGTCTCGGCGAGGGCCGCCACGTCGTCCCGGCCGGGCACCGGGATACGGCGCGTCAGGTCCTGCTCGGTGAGCTGCGCCGCCGCCGCGCGCACCAGCCGCACCGGCCGCAGGATCCGGCCGGCGACCACCCAGCCGATGCCGGTGGTCAGCAGCAGGGCGGCCCCGGAGATGGCGAGCAGCAGGCGGGTCACCTCGTCGACCCGGTGCTGTTCGCGGCCCGGGTGGAAGGCGACGACGAACGCGGCCTCCGGCCTCCCGCCGTGCCGGGCGACGGCGACCTTGGCCCAGCGGACCTCACCCGCGGGGCGGTGCAGGGTGCCGGTGGAGCCAGGCGCGTCGAAGACCCGGCGGCGGGCGCCGGCATCCTGGTGCAGTGGCAGCGGTACGTCGATGTCACGCGGCTGGATGATCTGCGCGGGCCCGCGGCCCGGCCGGCCGACCAGCCCGATCAGCTCCTCGTCCGGGTCGGCGTACTGGCGTTCCAGGAAGACGTGCAGCAGCCGCGCCGGGTCGGTGAACGGACGGCCGGTCCTCGGGTCGACGCCCCGCTCCTCGAAGTTGGCGAACTCGCCGGCCTCCTGCGCGAGCAGTCCGTCGACCCGCCGGCCGGCGTCCCGCAGCAGGATGGAACGGGTGGTCGCGGCCACCGAGGCGAGGGCGACCGCCATCACCAGCAGCAGCCACAGCAGGATGCGTACCCGGGCGGAGAGCCGCCGCCGCGGGCGGTCAGCCGTCGCTCCGCCCGTCGTCGTCGGGTCCGCCGCCGTCGTCGTCCCGTCCGAAGCCGCCGGGTCCACCTGTGTCGTCGTCATCGTCGTCGCTCGCGGGGCTGTCGGTGACCGGCGGCCGGGAAACGACCACCTGGTCGCTCGGCTCCGGCGCGGGCCGGGTGGGCTTCGGCGCGGGGGAGGGGCGGTCCAGCTCCACCCCCGACGGGACCTTCGGCGGTTTCGGCTCGTCGGTGAGGACGAAACTGGTCGCGGCGATGCCGAGCGGGATCGCCACGACGGCGGTCAGGGCCGCCATCCGGTGCGAGAAGACCATGCGGCGATCCTGCCCGGGCCCGGCCCCGGCCCGGATGAGCCCGGGATGAAGAAGTCTTCATCCGGGCGGGAGCCGGGCGGGGTCGTTCAGCTGTCGAGGCCGATGGCGAACGCCGCCTCCAGGTCGTGCTGCGAGTAGGTGCGGAACGCCACGTGCGTGTCCGTGCCCTCCACGCCGGGGATCTTGCTGATCCGGCCGGGGATGATCTCCGCGAGGTCCTCGTGCTGCTTCACGCGCACCATCGCGATCAGGTCGTACGTCCCGGTGACGGAGAAGACCTCGCTCACGCTCTCCAGCGAGGCGATCTGCTCCGCGATCTCGGGAATGCGGTCCACGCTGGTCTTGATGAGGACGATCGCGGTGATCACGGCTGGTTCTCTCCCTCGGGGGCTGGCGCTGGGGCGCTGTTCACTCTAGTCGTACGGCGAAAGCGCACCCAGGCGCAGACGAAGCCCAGGCCGAACCCCACCAGGTGCGCCAGGTACGCAACGCCGGGACCGGAGGAGGCCCGGCCCGCCGCCAGCCACTGCAGGACCGCCCAGAAGGGCAGCACGATCCACGCCGGGAAGCGCACCGGCAGGAAGAACAGGAACGGCAGAAGACTGGTGACGCGGGCCCGCGGGAACAGATAGAGAAAGGCGCCGAGGACCGCCGAGATGGCCCCCGACGCGCCGACCAGGGACTGGGGTGACGTCGCGTTGGCGGCGGCGTAGCCCAGCAGGGCCAGGTAGCCGCAGCCGAGGTAGAAGAGGGTGAACCGCACACGGCCCATGCGTTCCTCGGTCATCGTTCCGAAGACGTAGAGGAAGAGCATGTTGCCGAGCAGATGCACCCAGCTGCCGTGGACGAACAGCGCCGTCGCCGGGGTGAGGACGGCGCCCGGGGAACCGCCGAACAGATCCGCCGGGATCACGCCCCAGCGCCGGAAGTAGGCGCGCTGCTCGGCCGCCAGCTCCTCCCCGGTGCCGTACCCGGGATTCAGCCCCGAGGCCGGGCCGAGTAGGAAGACCAGACAGCACAGCGCGATCAGCCCGTACGTCACCGGCGCCGCCGGGCACCGGACCGTTCCGCCGGCCGGCGCTCTCCAGATACCGATCATGAACAGAGCATGGCGTAACCGGACTCATCAGGACAGAGCGCCTCGCCGCCGTGGGCGGACGGGCGGCGGGCACCCGCCAGGCCGTAGGGTTACGAGCCACACGCAGCCGGGAGACCGGCGCGTCACCGACAATAGAAGGCACAGAAGGAAAGAGCACCGATGACGGTTCCCCGGCCGACCGCCACGACGCGGTGGCGCTGCGCCCTGTGCGGCAACCTGACGCGCTTCGACGTGACCCGCTCGTCCAAGGTCGTCGAGTACGTGCACCTCGACCTCGCCGGGGAGCCGCAGGTCGAGGAGCGCGAGGTGCTCAGTGAGACCATCGACTCGGTGCGGTGCCGCTGGTGCAACGCCGTGGACCAGGTGGAACTCGTGGACAGGCCGGCCGCCGGCTCCTGACGGAGCGGGCCCGGCGCAGGGCGATCCCCGACGGGGTCCCGATCCGGGACCGGCGCGGGATCCCGCACAGGCATTGGGGTGACGGATGGTGGAGACCACAGGCGGGGGGCCGCAGGACGGCGCCGCCGAGGTGCTCGACCGTCCGCTGCCCGACGGTGTGCGCCGCCGCGTCGTGCAGATCGTGTCCGACGGCTTCGGCGGGCTGACGATGGCCGAACTGCCCGCCCAGCTGAGGCAGTACGCGCGGTTCACGCCGACACGCCGGGCGAAGTTCGCGGGCAACGCCATGGCGGCGGCGCTGGAGACCGACCCGCTGTTCCGGCAGCGCATCGGCGAGAAACTGAGAGAGGCGCAGCCGGAGATCGCCGGCGCCCTGGACTCCGGCGCCCCGCCCCCGGCCGCGGACCCGCTCGACGTGGCGGCCGCGGCCTACGTACTGCGGCCCACGGGCTGGGTGAAGCTCGTGACCGCGGCCGGCGAGGAGGCCTTGCGGGCCGACGCCGAACGCGCCGACGAGGAGAACCGCGCCGAGCTGGAACGGCTGCGCGCCGAACTCGCCCAGGCCCACGAGCACACCCGGGCCGAGACCGAGCGGCTGCGCGCCGAACTGGAGTCGGCGAAGAAGGAGGCCGAGTCGCTGCACCGCAAGCTGCGCTCCGCCCTCAGCGACGTCAAGCGCGGCGAGGCCGCCCTGCGCAAGGCGCACGGCGAGATCGAGGCCGTGCGCGCCGAGAGCCACACCCAGGTCTCCGCCGCCGAGAGCGAGAGCCGGCGCCTCAAGGCCCGCCTCGCCGAGGCGGAGGCGACCCTGGAGGCCACCCGCCGGGCCGCCCGGGAGGGCCGCAGCGTCGAGGACATGCGGGTACGGCTGCTGCTGGACACCCTGCTCGACGCCACCCAGGGGCTGCGCCGGGAACTGGCGCTGCCCCCGGTGTCGGTGCGGCCCGCCGAGACCGTGGACGCCGTCGAGCCCGGCCGGATGACGCCGAAGGACATCGCCGCCCGCGCGCTGTCCGACAACGACCCCGCGATCCTCGACCAGTTGCTCGCGCTGCCGCAGGCCCATCTGGTCGTCGACGGCTACAACGTCACCAAGACCGGCTATCCGCAGATGCCGCTGGAGAAGCAGCGCCTCAGGCTGCTCGGCCAGCTCTCCCAGCTCGCCGCGCAGACCGGCGCCGAGGTGACGTGCGTCTTCGACGGCGCCGAGCTGGCCGCGCCCGTGCTGCTCGCGCCGCCGCGCGGGGTGCGGGTGCTGTTCTCCAAGCCGGGCGTCACCGCCGACGAGCTGATCCGCCAGCTGGTGCGCGCCGAGCCGCCCGGCCGGCCCGTCATCGTCGCCTCCACCGACCGCGAGGTGGCCGACGGGGTCGCCCGCGCGGGCGCGCGCCCGGTGGCGTCGGCGGTGCTCCTCAAGCGGCTTTCCTGACTGCTGGTTCCCTTCTGCCCCAACCGCAACGTACCGGCGCAATGCCCGAATTGACGGAACCCTCACGCAACGTAGTGTCAAGCGCACGTCACCGCTGGTGAGTTCACGGCAGAGAATGCGATCCGTAACCGGGATATTTCGGCAGAGGATTTGAACTGATCACGGATGGGTCACTAGGGTCTGCCTTCGAACCCGCGAACGGGTGATCACTCACGAGAAGGAGCTCGCCCCCGTGGCGTCCCACCGTCGTCCCAAGCAGCCGAGTCGCACACGCGTGACCGTGCTGACCACCGCAGCCGCCGCTGCTGTCGCCCTGAGCTCGCAGGCCGCGCACGCCGCGCCCAGCGAGAAGCCGAGCAAGGACGAGGTCAAGGCCAAGGTAGACAAGCTCTACGAGCAGGCAGAACAGGCCACCGAGAAGTACAACGGGGCCAAGGAGAAGCAGGAGAAGCTCCAGGAGGAGATCTCCACCATCCAGGACAACGTCGCCCGCGGTCAGGAAGAACTCAACGACCTGCGCGACGGCCTGGGCACGATGGCCAGCGCCCAGTACCGCACGGGCGGCATCGACCCCTCCGTTCAGCTGTTCCTCTCGTCCGACCCGGACGACTACCTCGACAAGGCGTCCACGCTCGATCAGCTCAGCAGCCAGCAGGTCGAGGCGCTGAGGAAGATCCAGGAGAAGCAGCGCGAGCTGGCCCAGGACCGCGCCGAGGCCTCCGAGAAGCTCAAGGACCTGGCGTCCACCAGGACCGAGCTCGGCAAGAAGAAGAAGGAAGTCCAGAGCAAGCTCGCCGCCGCGCAGAAGCTGCTCAACAGCCTCACCGCGAAGGAGAAGGCCGCCCTCGCCGCCGAGCAGGAGCGCGCCACCCGCAGCAGCGAGCGCGACGCCCTCAGCGGCTCCTCCTCCGCCGCCTCGGGACGGGCCGCCGCGGCCTACGCCGCCGCCCAGTCCAAGCTCGGCTCCCCTTACGTCTACGGCGCCACCGGCCCGTCCTCCTTCGACTGCTCGGGCCTGACCTCGTGGGCGTACGCCCAGGCCGGCGTGGCCATACCCCGGACCTCCGAGGCGCAGTCCGGCTACGGCACGCGGATCACCTCGGTGAACGACCTCCAGGTCGGCGACCTGGTGTTCTTCTTCAACGACCTGCACCACGTGGGCCTGTACGCGGGCAACGGCCAGATCATCCACGCGCCGCGCACCGGCACGGTGGTCCGCTACGAGTCGATGAACACCATCGGCGGCCCCTTCATGTGGGGCGTCCGGGTCTGACCCGAACCCCCTGCCGTGCCTGTGCAAGACGGCACGCCGTACCGCCCGAACGGGCGAATTGCACAGAGCGTCGACGACCCCACGCCCCGCCGGTGACCTGCGTCAGCGGCGGGGCGTCACCGTACGTGCCCACGGCGGTCGTTGGTGTGCGCCCCGCCACGGGGTTACTGTCTGCCGCGCTTCTCTCACCGCCGGGCCCCTTTCCGGCGTCAGGGAGCGGACCTGTCCGCCAGCGGAAGGAGTGCGGCTTCCCGTGGGTTCCCATCGTCGCGTTGCACCGTCCGGCCTCGACCGGGGCTCGGCCGCCGTGCTCGGCGTCCTGTCCGTCACGGCCGCCGCCCTCGGCGCCGTACCGGCCCCCGCGGCCCCGGCCGCGCCGCTCGACGACGCGCGTGCCGAGGTCGAGCGTCTGCACGCCGCCGCCGAGAAGGCCACCGAGGCCTTCAACGAGGCCGAGGAACGCGCCGACGCACTGCGCGGGGAGGTCCGCGACGCGCAGGACCGCATCGCCCGGCGGCAGAGCCACGTCAACGCCCTGCGGGAGTCGCTCGGTTCGCTGGCCGGCGCCCAGTACCGCGACGGCGGCATCGACCCGGCCCTCGCCCTGCTGCTCACCTCCGACCCGGACGACTACCTCGACAAGGCGGCCGTGCTCGACCGGATCGGCGCCCGCCAGGCCGGCGAACTGCGCAACCTCCGCAAGGCCCTGCGCGAACTCGCCCAGGAACGCGCGGAGGCCGCCGGCAAGGTCGCCGCACTCGACGAGAGCCGAAGAGCCGTCGCCGCCCACAAGAAGACCGTCGAACAGAAACTCGCCGCGGCCCGGCGGCTGCTGAACTCCCTGTCGGACGACGACCGCGCCGCCTACGACCGCGCCTCCCGCACCGGCCGCGCCGACCTGCCCGTCCCCGGCGGCGACGCCCCGGCCTCCGGACGGGCCGCCGCCGCCCTCGCCGCCGCCCGGGCCGCCCTCGGCAAGCCCTACGTCTGGGGCGCCAACGGCCCCACCGGCTTCGACTGCTCGGGCCTGACGCAGTGGTCGTACGCGCAGGCCGGGATCGCCCTGCCGCGCACCTCGCAGGCCCAGCGGTACGCCGGCCGGCAGGTCCCGCTCTCCGAGGCCCGCCCCGGCGACCTGGTCACCTACCGGTCCGACGCCAGCCACATCGGGATGTACGCCGGCAACGGCCAGGTCATCCACGCCCCCTACCCGGGAGCCCCGGTGCGCTACGACCCGGTGGGCATGATGCCGGTCTCCTCCGTCACCAGGGTCTGACGTCGCACGGCCCTGCGCCCTTACCCTCTCAAGGGTGGCCAGGGCCTGTCCGGAGTTTCCCGTCCCCGCCGCGACGCCCGGCACCGGGCCTCGCCGCGCTCCCGGGCGCGCTCCCGTCTTCTCCGCGCCCGCGCTGTGTCTGCTGCTCGTCTCCCTTGTGGCGTGCGGCGGACGGCCGGACGCCCAGACGCTGCGGGCCGACGTCCAGCGGGTGCTCGACCGGCGCGCCGAGGCCCTCCTCGACCGCGACGAGCGCGCCCTGGCGGAGACCGGCGCGCGGGCCGGGTACGACAACCTGCGGGCCGTGCCGCTGGACGGCTGGTCGTACCGCGTGAAGGACGTGCGGCGCAGCGGCGACACGGTCACCGCCGACACCGAACTGCGCTACCGCGTCCGCAGCGTCGACCGCGCCCCCGTCACCACGGCCCGCACCCTGCGGCTGAGCCGGGACGCGGACGGCCGGTGGTCCGTGGACCGGGACCGGCCCGCGAAGAAGTCCGCGCAGCAACTGTGGGACCAGGGCGCGGTACGCGTGGTGCACGGCACGCACAGCCTCGTCCTCGGCGTCGGCCAGTCCCGCGAGACCCTTGACCGCTTCGCCGGACTCGCCGACCGTGCGGTGCCGGCCGTGTCGGACGCCTGGCCCACCGAGTGGTCCCGGCAGGTTGTCGTGCTCGTGCCCGGGTCGCTGGAGGGCATGGCCGGGCTGCTGGGCTCGCCCGCCTCGTCGTACCGCGGCATAGCGGCCGTCACCACCGGCGAGACCGGTGACCGCGCGTCGGCGCCCGCGGACCGGATCGTCGTGAACCCCGACGCGTACGGGACGCTCGGCGCCGTCGGCCGGCAGGTCGTCCTCACCCACGAGACCACCCACGTCGCCACCCGCGCCCACACCACCCCCGCGACCCCCCTGTGGCTGTCCGAGGGCTACGCCGACTGGGTCGGCTACCGCGGCACCGACCGCACCCCGCGGCAGGCCGCGCCCGAACTGGCCGCCGCCGTCACCGGGGGACGGCTGCCGGCGAAGCTGCCCGAGGACGGCGACTTCGGCTTCGACGGCGACGCGCACGCCCTGGCGCGGGCGTACGAGAGCGGCTGGATGGCCTGCCGGATGATCGCCGACCGCTGGGGCGAGGAACGCCTCGGCGCGTTCTACCGGGCCGTCGGCGGCCACGGGAAACGGGCCGGCGCCGTCGAGGACGCCCTGCGCCGGGTGCTCGGCACGAGCCCGCAGGCCTTCACGGCCGCGTGGCGGGACTACCTGCGCTCGGAGTTCGGGTGAGCGGCGCCGGGGCCGCCGCGCCGGGGACCGGCGCCCCGCCCGGGACGGTCGCGCGCCACAGCCGGGCCGCCGCGGTGAGCGTGGCGGCCAGCAGCAGGCCGTTGCGGACGAACAGCAGCGTGACGCCGAGCGCGTCGCTGGCGACGACGTGCGCGAACCACAGCGGGAACTCCAGCACCGTCACCAAGCACGCCGCCAGCACCATCCCCACGGGCAGCCGCATCCGGCTCGCCGGGTGGCACAGGCACACCGCCGCCACCCCGACCAGCCACACCAGGTACTGAGGGCTGATCACCCGGCTCGTGGTCGTGAACATCAGCACCGCCACGAACGCCGCGTCCGCGACCGTGTGCGCCTCGAACCGCCGCGCCAGCAGCCGCCACAGCAGCAGCCAGCCGAACGCCACACCGGTGAGGAACAGCGCCGCCGAACTCACCACGTCCACGTACGGGCCGAGGAACTCCACGGAGCCGTAGTTGAGCAGCACCTCGCCGTTCCAGCCGTGGTGCCGGGCCACGTGGAAGACCAGCGCGCCCAGCGACTCCACCTCGGTGCCCCGGTCGCGCTGGAAGGTCAGGAACGCGAACGCCCCCGGCATCGCCACCGCGAACGCCGCCGCCACCACCGCGCCGGTCGCCGCCGCCGCGGCCCACGCGGAGCGCCGCCGCACGGCGAGCAGCACCAGCGCCGGCCACACCTTGAGCAGCGCGCCCAGGCCCGCCAGCACGCCCATCGCCCGCGGATGCCGGGCACCCGCCAGCAGCGCCGCCACCGCGACCGCCGTGACCATCACGTCGTAGCGCGCGTACACGGTCGGGCCGAGCAGCGGCATGCCCGCCACCCACACCCAGGCGCCCCGCGGGGACAGACCGGGCCGTCTTCCCGCCCAGGCCAGCAGGGCGAGGACGGCCAGGTCCGCGAGGCAGGCCAGCACGTAGAACGCCGTCGCGTAGTCCAGGAAGGGCAGCAGCCCGGGGGAGAGGACGGCGAGCGCCGCGGCCGGCGGGTACTGCCAGGTCACGTCGTCCAGCGGGAACGTCCCGGTGCTCAGCACCTCGTACCAGCCCCGGTAGATGCCGGACACGTCGCTCGTGACGTCCGGGCCGGGGAAGACGTACACCTTCAGCACCCACAGCATCAGCAGCAGCCGCGTCAGGGTCCAGACCACCAGCAGCGGTCCCAGGTGCCGCCGCACGCCCGTCGTCTTCACGTGATTCCCTGCCGTCCGCCCGCCACCGATGGGGCCATGATGTCCCGGACAGCTGTGCGGCTGCCACCCGGCCCGGCCGGGCCCGCCCGTGAACAGCGGGTTCGGTAGGGTCGGCGGCGATGCACAAGACCCTGATCGTGACCAACGACTTCCCGCCCCGGCCCGGCGGCATCCAGGCGTTCCTGCACAACATGGCGCTGCGCCTCGACCCGGACCGGCTCGTCGTCTACGCCTCCACCTGGAAGCGCGGCGCCGAGGGCCACCGGGCCACCGCCGCCTTCGACGCCGAGCAGCCCTTCACCGTCGTGCGCGACCGTACGACGATGCTGCTGCCGACGCCGGCGGTCACCCGGCGGGCCGTCGGGCTGCTGCGCGAGCACGGCTGCACCTCGGTGTGGTTCGGGGCGGCGGCACCGCTCGGGCTGATGGCACCGGCGCTGCGGAAGGCGGGCGCCGAGCGGATCGTCGCCACCACCCACGGCCACGAGGCGGGCTGGGCCCAGCTGCCCGCCGCCCGGCAGTTGCTGCGCCGCATCGGTGAGGGCACCGACACGCTCACCTACCTGGGCGAGTACACGCGCGCGCGGATCGCCGGCGCGCTGACCCCCGTGGCGGCGGCCCGGATGCGGCAGCTGCCGCCCGGCGTCGACGAGAAGACCTTCCACCCCGGCTCCGGCGGCGAGGAGGTCCGGGCCCGGCTCGGGCTGACCGACCGGCCCGTCGTCGTCTGCGTCTCCCGGCTCGTGCCGCGCAAGGGACAGGACACGCTGATCCTGGCGATGCCGAGGATCCTGGCCGCAGAACCCGACGCCGTGCTGCTGATCGTCGGCGGCGGACCCTACGAAAAGGACCTGCGCCGCCTCGCCCACGAGACCGGCGTCGCGGACTCCGTGCGCTTCACGGGCTCCGTGCCCTGGTCCGAGCTGCCCGCCCACTACGGCGCGGGCGACGTGTTCGCCATGCCGTGCCGGACGCGCCGCGGCGGGCTCGACGTCGAAGGGCTCGGCATCGTCTACCTGGAGGCCTCCGCGACCGGCCTGCCCGTCGTCGCGGGTGACTCGGGCGGCGCGCCCGACGCGGTGCTCGACGGCGAGACCGGCTGGGTGGTGCGCGGCGGCTCCGCCGACCAGGCCGCCGAACGCATCGTCACCCTCCTCGGCGACGCGGAACTGCGCCGCCGGATGGGGGAGCGGGGCCGCGCCTGGATCGAGGAGAAATGGCGCTGGGACCAACTGGCGGAAAACCTCACAGCACTGCTGTAGAAGCGCCCCGAAGGGGCGCGGGGAACCGCGCGCTCGACCACGAACGACGGAGAGCCGCCAGCGGCGAAGGGGGCACCCCGGAAGGCGCCGTCCTACTTCGCGTAGATCGCCTCGATCTCGTCCGCGTAATCCTTCGCCACGACATTCCGCTTCAGCTTCAGCGACGGAGTCACATGCCCCGACTCCTCCGTGAACTGCGAGGCGAGAATGCGGAACTTGCGCACCGACTCCGCCTGCGACACCGCCGCGTTGCCGTCGTCGATCGCGGACTGGATCGCGGCGTTCAGGTCCGGGTCGTCGCGCAGCTGCGCCGCCGTGACGCCGGCGGGCTTTCCGTGCTCGGCGGCCCAGCGGCCCAGGAACTCCTCGTCGATGGTGATCAGCGCGCCCACGAAGGGCCGCCCGTCGCCCACCACCATGCACTCGGCGACCAGCGCGTGCGCCCGGATGCGGTCCTCGATCACGGCCGGGGCGACGTTCTTGCCGCCCGCGGTCACGAGGATCTCCTTCTTGCGGCCGGTGATCCGCAGATAGCCGTCCTCGTCGAGGGTGCCGATGTCGCCGGTGTGGAACCAGCCGTCGGCGAGGGCCTCCTCGGTCGCGCCCGGGTTGTTCCAGTACTCCTTGAACAGGTGCTCGCCGTGCAGCAGCACCTCGCCGTCGTCGGCGATGCGGACCACCGAGCCGGGCAGCGGCTGGCCGACCGTGCCGATCTTCTGCCGGTCCCAGGGGTTGAACGCGGTCGCGGCGCAGGACTCGGTCAGGCCGTAGCCCTCCAGCACCGCGAAGCCGATGCCCCGGAAGAAGTGCCCGAGGCGCTCACCGAGCGGGGCGCCGCCGGAGATGGCGTACTCGCCCCGGCCGCCCAGCACCGTGCGCAGCTTGCTGTAGACCAGCTTGTCGAACACCTTGTGCCGGATCCGCAGGCCGAGGGACGGTCCGGACGGGGTGTCCAGCGCCCTGCTGTACGCGATGGCCGTGTCCGCCGCCCTGTCGAAGATGCGGCCCTTGCCGTCGGCCTGTGCCTTGGCGCGCGCCGCGTTGTAGACCTTCTCGAACACCCGCGGCACGCCGAGGATCAGCGTCGGCCGGAACGAGGCCAGCTCCTCGGTGAGGTTCTTGATGTCGGGGACGCAACCCAGCTTGATCGGCGCGAGCATCGGCGCGATCTCCACGAGCCGCCCGAAGACGTGCGCGAGCGGCAGGAACAGCAGCACCGAGCACTCGCCCGTGCGGAACAGCGGGCGCAGCCGCTCGACGACGTTGCCGCACTCGGCGAAGAAGCTGCGGTGGGTCAGCACGCAGCCCTTGGGGCGGCCGGTGGTGCCGGAGGTGTAGACGATAGTCGCCGGGTCGTCGGCGCGCGCCACCGAGCTGCGCTGCTCGACGGTCGCGTCCGTGACGTCCTGGCCGAGCCGGCCCAGCTCCTCGACGGCGCCCGCCTCGATCTGCCACACGTGCTTCAGCTCGGGCAGCCGGTCGCGCACCGACTCGACGGCCGCGGCGTGCGTGTCCAGCTCGACCACGCAGGTGGTGGCGCCGGAGTCGCTGAGGATCCACTGCACCTGCTCCGGGGAGCTGGTCTCGTACACCGGCACGGTGACCGCGCCCGCGCTCCAGATCGCGAAGTCCAGCAGCGTCCACTCGTAGCGGGTGCGGGACATCAGGGCCACCCGGTCGCCCGGCTGGACGCCGGAGGCGATCAGGCCCTTGGCGGCGGCGTGCACCTCGGCGAGGAACGTCCGGGCCGTCACGTCCTGCCAGGCGCCGCCCACCTTGCGGGCGATGACGGCGACGTCCGGATGCTGTGCGGCGTTTCTGCGGACGATGTCGGTGAGATTTCCGTCCGCAGGGACCTCGTACAGAGCCGGAAGGCTGAACTCGCGCAAGACTGCTGCTCCTCATAGGGCGCCGGCGCCACGACGTTGTGCGATGCGACGGTGCGGTCCAAGGCTGGGCAGGTGCTCAGAGGTTCGGCCGGGGGGCGGGGCCCACTGGTTGAACGCCTGAGCACGACTGGACTGCCCGGACGTTACCCGCCGGTATGGCGTCTTCGACAGGGGGGCCCGGCGAGATGTTCGCTGCGTCACACGGATCGGTGTTCCTTCGCGCACAGTAGTCCAGGGCTTTTGTGACGTGCGAGTAACCGCAGGTCCGGCCGCCACTGTTCACGTGTGGCGCACGCGCCTACCCTTGATCGTCATGGCACCCACACGAGCCGGTGAGAACAGGACGCGCGTACACGTGGTCAGCGACGTGCACGGCAACGCCCGTGACCTGGCGCGGGCCGGGGACGGCGCCGACGCCCTGATCTGCCTGGGTGACCTCGTCCTCTTCCTCGACTACGCCGACCACTCCCGCGGCATCTTCCCCGACCTGTTCGGCGTCGAGAACGCCGACCGCATCGTGGAACTGCGCACCGCCCGCCGATTCGAGGAGGCGCGCGAGTTCGGGGCACGGCTGTGGGCCGGCATCGGCACGGACCGGGCCACCGCGATCGAGGAAGCGGTGCGCAAGCAGTACGCCGAGCTGTTCGCCGCGTTCCCCACACCGACGTACGCCACCTACGGCAACGTCGACATACCGCCCCTGTGGCCGGAGTACGCCGGGCCGGGCACCACCGTCCTGGACGGCGAGCGCGTCGAGATCGGCGGCCGGGTCTTCGGCTTCGTCGGCGGCGGGCTGCGCACCCCGATGCGCACGCCGTACGAGATCAGCGACGAGGAGTACGCCGCGAAGATCGAGGCGGTCGGCGAGGTCGACGTGCTGTGCACGCACATCCCGCCGGAGGTCCCCGAACTGGTCTACGACACCGTGGCGCGGCGCTTCGAGCGGGGCAGCCGGGCCCTGCTGGACGCGATACGCCGCACCCGGCCCCGCTACTCCCTCTTCGGGCACGTGCACCAGCCGCTCGCCCGGCGGATGCGGATCGGGGCGACCGAGTGCGTGAACGTCGGCCACTTCGCCGGGACGGGCCGGCCCTGGGCGCTGGAATGGTGAGACCGGCGCAGGTGGGGTGAACCGGGCACGATCGCCGCGCGGTAGCCTTCACGCTGCACACACTCACGTCCTTACCGGCCCGTATCTGGAGGACCCACGGCGATGGCGGAACACACCAGCTCGAGCATCACGATCGAGGCGGCACCGGCCGACGTCATGGGAGTGATCGCCGACTTCGCGCGCTACCCGGACTGGACCGGCGAGGTGAAGGAGGCCGAGGTCCTCAAGACCGACGCCCAGGGCCGCGCCGAGCAGGTCCGCCTCGTCATGGACGCGGGCGCGATCAAGGACGACCAGACCCTCGCGTACACCTGGACCGGCGACCACGAGGTCTCCTGGACCCTGGTCAAGTCCCAGATGCTGCGCTCCCTGGACGGCGTCTACAGCCTCAGGCCGGCCGGCCCGGGCCGCACGGAGGTCACGTACCGCCTCACGGTCGACGTCAAGATCCCCATGCTGGGCATGATCAAGCGCAAGGCGGAGAAGGTCATCATCGACCGGGCCCTGGCGGGCCTGAAGAAGAGGGTGGAGTCGGAGGGCGGGGGCCGGTAACGGCGGGGGAGCGGGCCGGCTGCGACGGGGGGGCACGGGTCGGCGCGGCCCGTCGGCGCCGGGCCGCGCGACCGCCGGGCGGTCACCGCGCCTCCCGCCCCCGTCCCACTCGGCCCCCTCACCGCCCCGCAGGACAACGCCCCCCAAACCGCCGTCCGTTACGGTCACCCCCATGCGCACCCTCCTGTTGACCGGCCCGGGCGGCACCGGCCGCACCACCGTCGCCGCAGCCACCGCCCTGCACGCCGCCCGCGAGGGCACCCGCACCCTCCTCCTCACCACCGACCGCACCGACACCCTCGGCGCCGCCCTCGGCACCAGCACCGGCCCGGACCCCAAGGCGGTCGCCCCGAACCTCACCGCCTGGCGCCCCGACCCCGCCGCCGACTTCCGCGCCGGCCTCACCGCCCTCCAGGACCGCGCCTCCGTCGCCCTCGACCTCGTCGGCGCCACCCCCCTCGACCCCGAGGAACTCACCCCGCTGCCCGGCGCCGAGGAACTCGCCCTGCTGCGCGCCCTGCGCGACGCCGCGCTGTCCGAGTCCCACGACCTCCTCGTCGTCGACCTGCCCCCGGCCCCGCAGGCCCTCGCCCTGCTCGCCCTGCCCGAGGAACTCCGCCGCTACCTGCGCCGCCTCCTGCCGCCCGAGCGGCAGGCCGCCCGCGCCCTGCGCCCCGTCCTCGGCCGGCTCGCCGGCGTGCCCATGCCCGCGGAATGGCTGTACGAGTCGGCCGCCCGCTGGGACCTGGAACTCGCCGGCGCCGAGGCCGTCCTCGCCGACCGCCACACCGTCGTACGGCTGGTCGCCGAGCCCGGCCCGGCCGGCGCCGACGCCCTGCGCACCGCCCGCCTCGGCCTCGCCCTGCGCGGCCTGCGCACCGACCTCCTCGTCGCCAACCGCGTCCTGCCCGAGACCGGCCACGACACCTGGCTCGCCGGCCCCGTCGCCCAGCAGCGCAAGACGCTGGAGGAGTGGCACGAGTCGTACGACGTCCGCACCGTCGCCCACCTCGGCCGCGACCCGCGCGGCACCGACGACCTGCTGGCCCTCGCCGTCCCCGGCGCCGCAGCCGAGGCGTCCCCCGCCGAGTGGCCCGTCACCGACCGCATCGCGGACGACGGCGTGCTGGTCTGGCACGTCCCGCTGCCCGGCGCCGAGCGCGACCAGCTCGACCTCGTCCGGCGCGGCGACGAACTCGTCGTCACCGCCGGGCCGTTCCGCCGCATCGTGCCGCTGCCGTCCGCGCTGCGCCGCTGCACCGTCGAGGGCGCCGCCCTGCGCGACGGCGAGCTGCGCGTCCGGTTCGCACCGGATCCACGGCTCTGGCCGCGAACCCGGTGAACCGCCGGCATGCCTTCCGGTAACGTCGTAGGGACGAACCGTAGTCAGGAGCCCGTCATGAGCGAAGAGCGCCCGGCGCCCGACGCCCCCGAGCCCGAGGCGGCCGACGAGGTCCGGGTGTCCGAGGCGGACGCCGACGCCTGGGCGTCCGCCGTCGCGGAGGACCTGGAGGCGGAGCAGGCCCGCCGCCGCACCCAGTACGGGCCGCCCCCCGGCTCGGCCGCCGAGGAACTGCGCAAGCTCGTCGACGCCGTCGCCGACAAGCTGTCCGACCTCCAGGCCCCGATCCTCGGAGCGGTCGCGGGACCCGCCGCGCAGGAGGCCGTACGGCAGGTCGTCCAGCAGGCCAAGGCCGCCGTCGAGCCCGTCATCGAGCGCAACCCGGACGTCTTCGCCCACCTCGCCGCGGCCGGCGGCGAACTGCTCGCCGCCTACCGCTCCGCCGTCCAGGCCCAGGAGCGGCGCTGGACGAGCGGCGAGTCCGGCCCGCCCGATCCGGACCGGCGGGACGACCGGGACGGCCCGGACGACGAGGACGGTCCAGGGAGTGGACCAGGACAGCGCATCGACGTGGAGTGACCCTCCCCTCGGGTACGGTTGGCCGTAGCGGGGCTCGACCGAAACTGAGGGATTCATGGGACTCACCATCGGCGTCGACATCGGCGGCACGAAGATCGCGGCCGGCGTGGTCGACGAGGAAGGCAGCATCCTCTCGACCCACAAGGTGCCGACCCCCGGCACGCCCGACGGCATCGTGGACGCCATCGCCTCCGCGGTGGAGGGCGCGCGCGCCGGTCATGACATCGTCGGCGTGGGCATCGGCGCCGCCGGCTACGTCAACCGCCAGCGCTCCGAGGTCTACTTCGCGCCCAACATCGACTGGCGCAACGAGCCGCTGAAGCAGAAGGTCGAGGCCCGCGTGGGCCTCCCGGTGGTCGTGGAGAACGACGCGAACGCCGCCGCGTGGGGCGAGTACAAGTTCGGCGCGGGCAAGGGCCACCGCAACGTCATCTGCATCACGCTCGGCACCGGTCTCGGCGGCGGCATCATCATCGGCAACAAGCTGCGCCGCGGCCACTTCGGCGTGGCTGCCGAGTTCGGGCACATCCGCATGGTGCCGGACGGCCTGCTGTGCGGCTGCGGCTCGCAGGGCTGCTGGGAGCAGTACGCCTCCGGCCGCGCCCTCGTGCGGTACGCGAAGCAGCGCGCCAACGCCACACCGGAGAACGCGCAGGTGCTGCTCGGCATGGGCGACGGCACCCCGGACGGCATCGAGGGCAAGCACATCTCCATGGCCGCCCGGCAGGGCGACCCGGTGGCCGTCGACTCCTACCGCGAGCTGGCCCGCTGGGTCGGCGCCGGCCTCGCCGACCTCGCCTCCCTCTTCGACCCGTCCGCCTTCATCGTCGGCGGCGGCCTGTCCGACGAGGGCGAGCTGGTCCTGGACCCGATCCGCAAGTCGTACAAGCGCTGGCTCGTCGGCGGGAACTGGCGTCCGGTCGCCGAGGTCCGCGCCGCCGAGCTGGGCAACAAGGCCGGTCTGGTGGGCGCCGCCGACCTGGCCCGCGAGCCCGACCCGGTCATGTAGGAGGCCCGGCCCGGTCATGTGAAGGGCCCGATCCGAGCAGGCAAGGGCCCGGCCCGTGCACGTCAGGGGACCGGTGCCGCACGCGCTCACGGGGCGCGGGAACCGTGCGAACAGCCACGCCGAAAGGGCGGTCGCGCGGGTACCCCGCGCCCCCGGTCGTGGGGCGTACATTGATCCACATGGAGCTGCTCCCCAACTCCCGCACCGAGCCCGACGGTTCCGCCGTCGTCCGCGTCCTGGGCTACAACATCCGCTCGATGCGCGACGACACCGGCGCGCTCGCCCGTGTCATCAGGGCCTGCACCCCCGATCTGGTCCTCCTCCAGGAGGCGCCGCGCTTCTTCCGCTGGCGCAAGAAGCTCGCCCGTCTCGCCCGCGCGACCGACCTGGTGGTCCTCTCCGGCGGGGCCACCGCGGCCGGGCCCGCCCTGCTGTGTTCCCTGCGGGCGGGCGTCGAGCGCACCGAGGACGTCCTGCTGCCCCTCACCCCCGGGCTGCACCGGCGCGGCTTCGCCACCGCCGTCGTACGCTTCGGCGGCGCCCGGCTCGGCGTGCTGAGCTGCCATCTGAGCCTGCAGCAGGACGAGCGCCACGAGCAGGGCGGCATGCTCCTCGACCGGCTGGCAGCCCTCGGCACGGAGCACGCGGTCGCGGGCGGCGACCTCAACGAACGCCCCGGCGGACGCACCTTCCGGCGGCTGGCCGGCGACCTCCAGGACTGCTGGGCCACCGCGCCCTGGGGCGGCGAGTACACCTCCACGCCGGGCGACCCGCGTCAGCGCATCGACGCCATCTTCGCGACGAAGGGCATCGAGGTGCTCGGCTGCGGCGTACCGCTCGGCCACCCCGGCGTGCGGGACGCGGACCTGCGGGCGGCCACCGACCACCTGCCGGTCCTGGCCGCCCTCAGAGTGCCGGCCGGCTGACATCCCCGCGGCCTCACCGGCCGGCGGCCCCGGGCCTTGGCCCGCCCGCGGCCCCACGCCAGGTGACGCACCCGGCCCGGGGCGCTCCGCAGCCTCAGACCACCGCGCCCCGCCCCGGGTCCTCGTCCTCCTCGTCGCCCGGGTTCATCCGCATCACCAGCGTGAGGAACCCGCCGAGGAAGCCGCCGATGCCGAGCGTCGTCAGCCACCACGTCATGTCCCAGCCGAGCAGCACCGCCAGCAGAAGCAGCACCGGCCCGCCGAGCACGCCCAGCCAGGCGAACTTCGCGGTCACGTCGGCGTCCGGCAGCGGCGGCGGCTCCGGCGGGACGAAGTGGCCCTCGTCGTCCTCCGTGAAGTCCTCCTCCGCCGGCTCGGCCACCGCGTAGTCGCGCGGCCCGACGCCGGGCGCGAACGACACCGAACTGCCCACCGGGCGGGCCGACGCGGGACGCTCGTCCTCCGCCTCGTCGTCACCGGCCGGGATCTTGCTCGGCGTCTCCGGCTCCGTGTTCGTCTCGGCCTCCAGCAGCGCCAGGTCCTCCACCGACTTGAAGGGCTTGGCGCCCGGCGGGTCCGGCGGCTCGTCGCCGTACCCCGCGACGATGGCCGCCCAGGCCGCGTCCTCGTCGAAGGGAACGTCCTTCTCGTCCGGCTCGCGGTCCTCGCGGTCGAAGTCGTGCTCAGCCACCGACGGCCGTCCCTTCCTTGCCGACACCGGGTGCGATCCGGGCGATGAACGCGAGGCTCTCCTCGAAGATCCGGCCCGCGTCAAGGTCCAACGTCGCGACGTGGTAGCTCTGTTCCAGCAGGATCTCCGTCACGTCCCGGGAGGACACCCGGCTCAGGATCCGGGCGGAGTCGGCGGGCGGTACGACATGGTCCCGCGGGCTGCGCAGCAGCAGCAACGGCTGGGTGACCTGAGGCAGCTCACCGTCCACGACCCGGAAGAACGCGCGCAGCGAGTGCGCCGCGTGCAGCGGCACCCGGTGGTAGCCCAGTTCGGTGGCGCCCGGCTTGGCGATGTCGCTCGTGATGCCCCGCGTCGTGCGCACGAGGTGCCGGGCCACCGGCAGGGCGTACGCGGACAGGCCGTGCACCTTGTTCGCCGGGTTGACCACCACGACGCCGTCCACCGCGGCGCCGTGCCGGGCCGCCAGCCGCAGCGCCAGCGCGCCGCCCATCGACAGGCCGGCCACGAACACGCGCGTGCAGCGCTCGCGCAGGGCCCGCAGCTCGCGGTCGACTTCCGCGTACCAGTCGGGCCAGCCGGTGAGCTGCAGGTCCTCCCAGCGGGTGCCGTGCCCGGGCAGCAGCGGCAGTGACACGGTCAGGTCGCGCTCGGCGAGGTACTCGGCCCAGGGGCGCAGCGACTGCGGGCAACCGGTGAAGCCGTGACAGAGGAGCACGCCGACGTCCCCGCCCTCGTGGCGGAACGGCTCGGCTCCAGGGAGGACCGGCACCTTCGGTCTCCTGTTCGTGAAGAGGCTGACACGTCGAATGCGGGGACTCCGCTCGCGCGGATCGCTCGCGGGTACTTCACCGTACGCGACGGCACTGACACCGACCAGGGCCGTAGAGCCCTTCGGCAGTGCTGCGGGATAAGGTCTGAGCGACGGACAGGGGAGGCACTCGGTTGATTTACGGCGCGATGAAGGTCACCGTCGGGGGGCCGCTGAAGCTTGCCTTCCGGCCCTGGGTGGAGGGCCTGGAGCACATTCCCGCCGAGGGCCCGGCCATCCTGGCGAGCAACCACCTGTCGTTCTCGGACTCCTTCTTCCTGCCCGCGGTCCTCGACCGCAAGGTCACCTTCATCGCCAAGGCCGAGTACTTCACCACGCCCGGCCTGAAGGGCCGGATGACCGCCGCCTTCTTCAAGGGCGTCGGCCAGCTCCCCGTGGACCGCTCCGGCGCGCGCGGCGCGGGCGAGGCCGCGGTCAGGAGCGGCATCGAAGTGCTGGAGCGCGGCGAGCTGTTCGGCATCTACCCGGAGGGCACCCGCTCACCCGACGGCCGGCTGTACCGCGGCAAGCCGGGCGGCCTCGCGCGCGTGGCCCTCGCCACCGGAGCGCCCGTCATCCCGGTCGCCATGATCGACACCGAGAAGATCCAGCCGCCCGGGAAGGTCGTCCCGAAGCTGATGCGCCCGGGCATCCGGATCGGCCGCCCGCTGGACTTCACCCGCTACCAGGGCATGGAGCACGACCGGTTCGTCCTGCGCGCGCTGACCGACGAGGTCATGTACGAGATCATGAAGCTGTCCGGCCAGGAGTACGTCGACATGTACGCCACCGCCATGAAGCGGCAGCTGGCGGAGGCGGCGAAGGCCGAGAAGGAGGCCGCGAAGGCGGCGAGGGCCGCGCTCGCGCAGGCCGAGAGGGAACAGGCGCAGAAGGAGCGGGCGGCCCGCGAACAGGCCGCCGAGGAGCAGGGCGAGTAGACCAGAGCACGGCGGACCGGTCCGCGCCACGCGGCCCGGGCGGAGCGGTCCGGGCCCCGGCGGGGGCCGCGGGCCGGGGGTGGGGGACATGGCCAGACGCGAGAGAGTCACGAGGATGTCGGTCGAGCAGCCGCTGTGGCGCGCGCTCACCGGCTACCGGGTGCTCGCCCTGGTGTACGCGGTCGGCCTCTTCGCCACCACCCACGACGAGTTCGACCGCCCCTGGGTCGCCGTCGCCTACTTCGCCGTCCTGGCCGTGTGGACCCTGGCCACCCTGCCCCGGATCGCCAACGCCGACAGCTGCACCAGGCGGTTCCTGGCCGCAGACCTGACCGTCGCGCTCACCGGCATCCTGCTCACGCCGGTCGCCGACGCCCACGAGCGGATCCAGGCGGGCGGGCCGACGCTGCCGTCGATATGGACCGCCGGAGCCGTCCTCGCCTTCGCGCTCAAGGGCGGCTGGCGCTGGGCGGCGCTCGCCTCCACCCTCGTCGCCGTCGCCAACCTGATCGAGCGCGGCAGCCCGGCCCGCGACACCGTCCACAACGTCATCCTCGTCTGGGTGGCCTCCATCGCCATCGGCTACGTCGTGGAGGTCGCCCGCGCCTCCGAGCGCACCCTCGCCCGCGCCCTGGAGATCGAGGCCGCCACCCGCGAACGGGAGCGCCTCGCCCGCGACATCCACGACAGCGTCCTGCAGGTGCTGGCGATGGTGCAGCGGCGCGGCGCCGTCATCGGCGGCGAGGCGGCCGAGCTGGGCCGCATGGCCGGCGAGCAGGAGGTGGCGCTGCGCACCCTCGTCTCCGGTGGCCTGGTGCCCGTCTCACGGGTGTCGGAGGACGCCGCCGAGGGCGCCGTCGTACGGGCCGTGGAGGAGGACGACACCGCCGGGGACGGCCCGGTGGACCTGCGGGCGCTGCTCGCCCCGTACGCCTGCTCCGGTGTCAGCCTCGCCGAGCCAGGCGCCCCGGTGCTGCTCCCGCCCGGCGCCGCCCGCGAGGTCGCCGCGGCCGTCGGGGCCGCCCTGGACAACGTCCGCGAGCATGCCGGGGAGCACGCGCGCGCGTGGATCCTGGTGGAGGACGAGCCCGGCGAGATCGTCGTGACCGTACGGGACGACGGGCCCGGCATCCCCGAGGGCCGCCTCGCGCAGGCCGAGGGCGAGGGACGGCTCGGCGTGGCCCAGTCGATCCGCGGCCGGCTGCGCGACCTCGGCGGCAGCGCCGAGCTGATCTCCGTCCCGGGGCAGGGCACCGAGGTCGAACTGAAGGTACCGAAGGACGCGGCGGACGCGGCGCGCGTGACGCACGCACGGGGGAAAGGCAACGAGCGATGACGGAAGCCATGACGGAACCCACGACGGAACGGCAGCCCCCGGTCAAGGTCATGGTGGTGGACGACCACCCCATGTGGCGCGACGCCGTCGCCCGCGACCTCGCCGAGTCCGGCTTCGACGTGGTCGCCACCGCGGGCGACGGCGACCAGGCGGTGCGCCGCGCCAGGGCCGTCGGGCCCGACGTGCTGGTCCTCGACCTGAACCTGCCCGGCAAGCCCGGCGTCCAGGTCTGCAAGGAGGTCGTCGCCGCGAACCCGGCGGTGCGCGTCCTCGTGCTGTCCGCGAGCGGTGAGCACGCCGACGTCCTGGAGGCCGTCAAGTCCGGCGCCACCGGCTACCTGCTGAAGTCGGCGTCGACCGGGGAACTCCTCGACGCGGTGCGCCGTACCGCCGCCGGCGACCCCGTCTTCACGCCGGGCCTCGCCGGACTGGTCCTCGGCGAGTACCGCCGCCTGGCCTCCGAACCGGGCCCGGCCACCCCGGACGCGGAGGAGTCCCGCGCCCCGCGGCTGACCGACCGCGAGACGGAGGTGCTGCGCCTGGTCGCCAAGGGCCTGAGCTACAAGCAGATCGCCGAACGCCTCGTCATCTCGCACCGCACGGTCCAGAACCACGTCCAGAACACCCTCGGCAAGCTCCAGCTCCACAACCGCGTGGAACTGGTCCGCTACGCGATAGAACGCGGCCTGGACGACGAGTGATCCTCGCTGGAGCGCCGTTCGCCCGATAGCGTGGACCCGTCGGGACAACGCGGCGGAGGGACATTCCCATCATGCGGGTCGGAGTACTGACCGGAGGCCGTGACTGCCCGGGGCTGAACGCCGTGGTCCGGGCCGTCGTCCGCAAGGGCGTACAGGAGTACGGCTACGAGTTCGTCGGCTTCCGGGACGGCTGGCTCGGGCCGCTGGAGGGGGAGACCGTCCCCCTCGGCATCCCCGCCGTGCGCGGCACGCTGCCCCGCGGCGGCACCATCCTCGGCTCCTCGCGGACGGACCCCCTGCGGTACGACAACGGGGTCGGCCGCATCAAGGACACCCTCGCCGCGCTCGAGGTCGAGGCGCTCATCACGATCGGCGGCCGGGACACCCTCTCCACGGCCGCGCGCCTCGCCGACGAGCACGGGCTGCCCTGCGTCGGCGTGCCCAAGACGATCGACAACGACCTGCCCGGCACGGACTACACGGTGGGCTTCGACACCGCCGTCGGTGTCGCCACGCAGGCCATCGACCGGCTGCACACCACCGCCGAGTCCCACAAGCGGGTGCTCGTGGTGGAGGTGATGGGCGGGGAGAGCGGCTGGATCGCGGTGCACTCCGGTCTGGCCGGCGGCGCGAACGTCATCCTGATCCCCGAGCAGCCCTTCGACGTGGAGCAGGTGTGCGGCTGGGTGACGTCCCGGTTCAGGGCGTCGTACTCGCCGATCGTGGTCGTCGCCGACGGTGCCGTGCCGAAGGAGGGCAACGTGGTCCTCAAGGGCGGTGCGAGCGGGCAGGTGCGGCTGTCCGGCGTGGGGGAGTGGCTGGCCGCGGAGATCGAGCACCGCACCGGCAAGGAGGCCCGCACCACGGTGCTGGGGCACACCCAGCGCGGCGGCTCGCCCAGCCCGTTCGACCGCTGGCTCGCCACCCGCTTCGGGCTGCACGCCGTCGACTGCGTCCGCGACCGCGCGTTCGGCACGATGGTCGCCCTGCGTGGCACGGACATCGTGCGCGTCCCCCTGCGGGAGGCGGTGACGGGCCTGAAGCAGGTGGACCCGGCCCGCTACGCGGAGGTCGGTGTCTTCTTCGGGTGAGGCGGCGGTGGAGTCCGCGCACCGGACCGTGGACTCCACCGTGCCCCCCGCCCCCGGTTACCGGGCGGGACCCGGCTGCGCGCACGTGCTCGTGCCGCGCAGCCGGCCCACCAGCTCCCGCACGATCGCCGCGCCGTTCAGCGTCAGCACCGACTCCGGATGGAACTGCACCCCGGCGAAGCCCGGTCCCCGCAGCGCGTGCACCTCGCCGTTCGCGGCGCGGCTCACCTCCACGCCGTGCGCGGCCAGCTCCCGCGCGGCCCCGTCGTCGCAGCACGCCACGAAGCTGTTGTAGAAGCCGACGGTCTCGCTCCGCCCGAACAGGTCGATCCGCGTCTGCGCCCCCTGGTACGGCACCTCCTTGCGGACGATCTCCATGCCCAGCCCGGCCGCGATCAGCTCGTGCCCGAGGCAGACACCGAGCAGCCCGTGCGGGTGCTCGCGCATCAACCGGGCGGTCAGCTCCCGCAGGAACCGCATCTTGGGATCGGCGAGGTCCGACGGGTCACCGGGCCCCGGCCCCAGCACCACAGGCCCGGCGTGCCCGAGCACCGCCTCCCGCAGCCCCGGCTCGTCGTACCGCCGGACGGTCACCTCCAGACCGCCCGCGCGCAGCACGTGCGCGAGCATCGCCGTGAAGGTGTCCTCCGCGTCCACGACCAGGGCGTGCCCGCTCAGCGCGTCGGACCGGTCCTGCATCCGCAGCCAGAACGGCGCGAGCGCGGCCCGCCGCCCGTCCAGTGCCGCCCGCACCCGGGGGTCGTCCGCCAGCAGGGCCCCGGCCCGCTCCGCGCGCGGCCGGGGCGGCCGTACGCCGAGCGCCGCCAGCACCCCGGCCGCCTTGGCGTGCGTCTCCGCCACCTCGCCCGCCGGGTCGGAGCCCCGCACGAGCGTCGCGCCGACCGGCACCCGCAGCCGCCCGGCCGGGTCGATGTCGGCGGTGCGGATGAGGATCGGCGAGTCGAGGGTCTGGGCGCCGCCCGCGTCCCTGCCGATCAGGGCCAGCGCGCCCGCGTAGTAGCCGCGCCCGCCCTTCTCGTGCCGTTCGATGACCCGGCAGGCGTTCTGCACCGGCGACCCGGTGACGGTCGCCGCGAACATCGTCTCCCTGAGCACGTCCCGCACGTCCAGCGAGGACCGGCCGCGCAGCTCGTACTCGGTGTGCGCGAGGTGCGCCATCTCCTTCAGCCGGGGCCCGACGACGACACCGCCCATGTCGCCGACGGTGCACATCATCTTGAGTTCCTCGTCGACCACCATCGACAGCTCCTCGATCTCCTTGCCGTCGGCGAGGAAACCGAGCAGGTGCTCCGGGGTGGGCCCCTCGGCCGGGTAGCGGTACGTCCCGCTGATCGGGTTCATCACGACCGTCCCGCCCGACATCCGCACATGCACCTCGGGGCTCGCGCCGACCAGCGTGCGCTCCCCGGTGTGCACGACGAACGTCCAGTACGCGCCCCGCTCCCCCTCGAGCAGCCGCCGGAACAGCGCCAGCGCGTCGGCCCGGCCGAACCCCGGGATCTGCCCCCGGTAGGTCCTGCGGATCACGAAGTTGGCGCCCTCGCCGTGCCCGATCTCCTCGTCCAGCACCCGCCGGACGATGCGCTCGTACTCCTCGTCGTCCACGTCGAACCCGCCGTCCTCGACGCGCACGTCATGGGCGGGCAGCGCGGACAGGGCGTCGGCGAGCGGGATCTCGCAGGACTCCTCGGGCGTCAGCGCCAGCAGGGGTGTGCCGTCGTCGCGCACGTCGAAGCCGCGCTCGCGGATCTGCCGGAACGGCACCAGGGCGAGGCACGCGCCGGGCAGGTCGGAGAGCCGGCCGTACTCCGCCACCGGCCCGATCAGCAGCTCGACCACGTCGTGGTCGTGCCCGGGGGAGCGGCGGCGCAGCAGGGCGAACGGGCGGTCGTCGCCCGGCAGGTCGGTCAGGTTCACGGTCGTGTCCTTCTGGGAAGGAGGGACGACCCGGGCCGCAAACGCCGAAGGCCGCCCCTCGGGCGGCCTTCGCGAAGTCGGTGCGTACGCGCAGTCAGTGGGCCGCCGAGGGAGCGGTCCACCACCAGGTGCGGGTCGAGTGCGCGAACATACGGCGCACCCTACCCCACGTCCGCGGGCTGTACGTCGCGTCTCACTTCCTGGGCATCGGGCGGGAGGCGCCACAGCACCCCGTAATGTTGAGGCCGTGACCGTGAACGCTAAGTCCAGCCAGAGCGCTGGCAACACCTGGCGAAACCTGCCCGCGGCGCAGCAGCCCGAGTACCCCGACGCCGAGGCTCTGCGCGCAGCGATCGCGGACCTCGAGTCGTATCCGCCGCTCGTCTTCGCGGGCGAGTGCGATCAGCTGCGCGCCCGGATGGCGGCCGTCGCCAAGGGAGAGGCGTTCCTCCTCCAGGGCGGCGACTGCGCCGAGGC
>NZ_JBFBAX010000013.1:0-172422 GCF_040682395.1 Streptomyces sp. NPDC051207
AGCGTAGGGGAAACGCCCGGTTACATTCCGAACCCGGAAGCTAAGCCTTACAGCGCCGATGGTACTGCAGGGGGGACCCTGTGGGAGAGTAGGACACCGCCGAACAATCATTGGAGCTCTGGCTCTTGGGCATCTGGCCCGAGAGCCAGAGCTTTTTTGCGTTGAGGTAGGGTCAGGGAGCATCGTTGGCACGTTTCCCACAGGAGGCCCCCGGGTGGAGGTCCAGGAGACCCGCGTCCAGACAGACCGGGTGCTCACCATCCCGAACATCCTCAGCATGGCGAGGCTTGTCGGCGTACCGCTCTTCCTGTGGCTGATCCTCAGGCCCGAGTTCGGTGGGCCGAAGAGCGACGGCTGGGCACTCCTGGTGCTCATGCTGAGCGGGATCACCGACTACCTGGACGGCAAACTCGCACGGCGCTGGAACCAGATCAGCAGCCTCGGCCGGCTCCTGGATCCGGCCGCCGACCGCCTGTACATTCTCTCGACTCTGGTCGGTCTCACCTGGCGCGAGATTCTGCCGCTGTGGGTGACCGCCGTACTACTGGCGCGGGAGCTGGTTCTGCTGGTGATGGTGGGCATCCTCCGGCGGCACGGCTATCCGCCGCCGCAGGTGAACTTCCTGGGCAAGGCCGCCACCTTCAACCTGATGTACGCCTTCCCGCTGCTGCTGCTCAGTGACGGAAGTGGATGGATCGCGTCACTCGCTGCTATTTTCGGATGGGCGTTCGCCGGATGGGGTACAACACTGTACTGGTGGGCAGGAGTTCTCTACGTGGTACAAGTCCGCCGGCTGGTCCGGGCGGACGCCGTGGCCGATTGACCCCGTTCATTGGTGAGGCCGTTACGGCCGGATGGACCGTGCTGGAAAAGTGCGGGACAATTTGGGTGGGTGAAATCGGCTAGACCGTCGTCTCTTCTAGGAGGACGCTTCCGACATGAAGGCCGTCGTGATGGCCGGAGGCGAAGGCACGCGCCTTCGCCCCATGACCTCAAGCATGCCCAAGCCGCTCCTGCCGGTGGCAAACCGGCCGATCATGGAGCACGTGCTGAGGCTGCTAAAAAGGCATGGTCTCAATGAAACCGTCGTCACCGTCCAGTTCCTGGCCTCACTGGTCAAGAACTACTTCGGTGACGGTGAAGAGCTCGGTATGGAGCTCAGCTATGCCAACGAGGAGAAGCCACTCGGTACCGCAGGAAGCGTCAAGAACGCCGAAGAGGCGCTGAAGGACGATGCTTTCCTTGTCATCTCCGGTGATGCCCTGACCGACTTCGACCTCACCGACCTCATCAATTTCCACAAGGAAAAGGGCGCGCTCGTCACGGTCTGCCTGACGCGTGTGCCCAATCCGCTGGAATTCGGCATCACCATCGTGGACGAGGAAGGAAAGGTCGAGCGCTTCCTCGAGAAGCCGACCTGGGGCCAGGTCTTCTCCGACACGGTGAACACCGGCATCTACGTCATGGAGCCCGAGGTCTTCGACTACGTCGACCCCGATGTGCCCGTCGACTGGTCCGGTGACGTCTTCCCGCAGCTGATGAAGGAAGGCAAGCCGATCTACGGCTATGTCGCCGAGGGCTACTGGGAGGACGTCGGCACCCACGAGAGCTACGTCAAGGCGCAGGCCGACGTCCTCGAGGGCAAGGTCGACGTCGACATCGACGGCTTCGAGATCTCCCCCGGCGTCTGGGTGGCGGAGGGGGCCGAGGTGCATCCCGATGCCGTGCTCCGCGGCCCGCTCTACATCGGCGACTACGCCAAGGTGGAAGCCGGCGCCGAGATCCGCGAGCACACCGTCGTCGGCTCCAACGTCGTCGTCAAGAGCGGCGCCTTCCTGCACAAGGCCGTCGTGCACGACAACGTCTACGTCGGGCCGCACAGCAACCTGCGGGGCTGCGTCGTCGGCAAGAACACCGACATCATGCGCGCGGCCCGGATCGAGGACGGCGCGGTCATCGGTGACGAGTGCCTGATCGGTGAAGAATCGATCGTGCAGGGCAATGTGCGGGTCTACCCGTTCAAGACCATCGAGGCCGGTGCGTTCGTCAACACGTCCGTGATCTGGGAGTCCAGAGGCCAGGCGCACCTCTTCGGCGCCCGGGGCGTCTCCGGCATCCTGAACGTGGAGATCACGCCGGAGCTGGCCGTCCGCCTGGCCGGTGCCTACGCGACCACGCTGAAGAAGGGCTCCACGGTCACCACCGCGCGGGACCACTCCCGTGGTGCCCGTGCGCTGAAGCGGGCGGTGATCTCCGCGCTGCAGGCCAGCGCCATCGACGTACGCGACCTGGAGAACGTACCGCTGCCCGTGGCGCGGCAGCAGACCGCGCGGGGCAGCGCCGGCGGGATCATGATCCGGACCACGCCCGGGGTGCCGGACTCCGTGGACATCATGTTCTTCGACGGGCAGGGCGCGGATCTGTCGCAGGGCAGTCAGCGCAAGCTGGACCGGGTGTTCGCGCGTCAGGAGTACCGGCGTGCGTTCCCGGGTGAGATCGGTGACCTGCACTTCCCGGCGAGCGTCTTCGACTCGTACACCGGGTCGCTGCTGCGGAATGTCGACATCACCGGGATCGCGGAGTCCGGGCTGAAGGTCGTCGTGGACGCGTCCAACGGCAGTGCCGGGCTCGTGCTGCCCAGCCTGCTGGGCAAGCTGGGCGTCGACTCGCTGACGATCAACCCGGGTCTCGACGAGGCCAGGCCCACCGAGTCGGCCGACATGCGCCGGTCGGGGCTCATGCGGCTCGGTGAGATCGTGGCGTCGTCCCGGGCGGCCTTCGGCGTGCGGTTCGACCCGGTCGGTGAGCGGCTGTCCCTCGTGGACGAGAAGGGCCGGATCATCGAGGACGACCGGGCCCTGCTGGTGATGCTGGACCTCGTGGCCGCCGAGCGGCGCAGCGGCCGGGTGGCCCTGCCCGTGACCACGACCCGGATCGCCGAGCAGGTGGCCGCGTACCACGGCACCCAGGTGGAGTGGACCACGACCTCGCCCGACGACCTGACGCGCGTCGGACGCGAGGAAGGGACCATCTTCGGCGGTGACGGCAAGGGCGGCTTCATCGTCCCCGAGTTCAGTGGCGTCTACGACGGCACGGCGGCCTTCGTGCGGCTCATCGGGCTGGTGGCCAGGACGCAGCTCACGCTCAGCCAGATCGACGCGCGCATCCCGCGGGCGCACGTGCTGAAGCGGGACCTGGCGACTCCGTGGGCCGTGAAGGGCCTGGTGATGCGCCGGGTCGTGGAGGCGGCCGGGGAGCGGTTCGTGGACACCACGGACGGCGTGCGCGTCGTGGAGACCGACGGGCGCTGGATCATGGTGCTGCCGGACCCGGCGGAGGCGGTCACGCACCTGTGGGCCGAGGGGCCCGACGACGCCTCGGCGCAGGCGCTCCTGGACGAGTGGTCGGCCATCGTGGACAGCGCGGGCCGGTAGAGCGACCTGCACGTGTGCGTGCCGGACAAGCGTCCCCAAGGGGGCCTGTCCGGCACGCCGGTGGGGTCGTTCGGAGGTAGTGGCCGCCACGTGCGACGATGTGCGGCATGCCGCAGCAACCGCCCGTTCGGAGCACCCCCACGCGGCCCCCGCGCCCGGACGCGTCCATGTCGTTGCTCACCAACGTCATGGACCACAGCCTCGACGACGGATACGCCGAGGCCGCGGAGCGGAAGAAGGCCGCCGGCGACGCAGGCATGCCGAAGACCCTCAGGGCGAAGCTCGGTCTCGCGGCCGGTCTGGTGCTCGCGGCGCTCGTCGTGACCGTGGGAGCCGCCCAGGCGCGCGTGGCGGCGCCGGTGGTGGCCAAGGAGCGCGAGGAGCTGATCGACCGCATCGACCGGGAGACCGAGACGGCCGACGAGCTCGAGGACGCCATCGACGAGCTTCGTGACGAGGTCGGTGCCCGCCAGCGCGAGGCGCTGCGGCACAGCGGCGGTGACCAGTCCGAGCTGGTGGGCATCCTGTCGGGCGCGGTGGCGGTGCACGGCCCCGGCGTGAAGCTCGTCGTGAACGACGCGAAGGACACCTCGGCGGGCGGTGACGGCGACCCGCGCGGCACGTCCGGTTTCTCCGACACCGGCCGGGTGCGCGACCGGGACATGCAGCGCGTGGTCAACGGGCTGTGGGAGTCGGGCGCGGAGGCCGTCTCCATCAACGGGCAGCGGCTGACGGCACTGTCGGCGATCAGGGCGGCGGGCGACGCCATACTGGTCGACAACCGGCCGCTGGTGCCGCCGTACACGGTGCTCGCGGTGGGGGACGGCAAGCGGCTCAGCACAAGGTTCCAGGACAGCGCCGACGGGCTGTACCTGCACGCCCTGCAGGAGAACTACGGCATCAGGACCGCCATCTCCGTGGAGGACGACCTGCGGCTGCCCGCCGCGCCGAGAGTGATCGTACGAACAGCACAGCCGATAACCGAGAAGGGCACATCGTGATCGCCGTACTGGGCCTCGTCCTGGGAGTCGTGGCCGGCCTGTTGGTCCGGCCCGAGGTTCCGGCGGTCGTCGAGCCTTATCTGCCGATCGCTGTCGTCGCGGCGCTGGACGCCGTCTTCGGCGGTCTGCGGGCCATGCTCGACGGCATCTTCGACGACAAGGTCTTCGTGGTGTCGTTCCTGTCGAACGTGGTCGTGGCCGCGCTGATCGTGTTCCTGGGCGACAAGCTCGGCGTGGGCGCCCAGCTGTCCACCGGTGTCGTGGTCGTCCTCGGCATCCGGATCTTCTCCAACGCCGCGGCGATCCGACGGCACGTGTTCCGGGCGTGAGAGCGATGACCGACAAGGACGGGACGAACGAGAACAGGCTCCGCAAGGAGCTGCCGCAGGAGGTGCCCGCGGACGCCGGGCCCGAGGCCGCCGACACGCCCGGGGAGCAGCCCGCGCTGACCGGTCGGCAGCGGCTGGTCGCAGGCCTGTGGCCGCCGCGCGTGTCGCGGGCGCAACTCATCGTCGCCCTGCTGCTCTTCGGCCTGGGCTTCGGCCTGGCGGTGCAGGTGGCCTCGAACAGCGAGGGCGACGGCGCGCTGCGCGGCGCGCGCCAGGCGGATCTCGTGCGCATCCTCGATGAACTCGACGACCGCACACAGCGTCTTGAGGACGAGAAGCAGGGGCTCGAGCAGCAGCGCGACGAGCTGGAGAACAGCTCCGACCAGGCCGAGGAGGCCCGTCGGCAGACGATCGAGAAGGAACGGCAACTCGGCGTGCTGGCGGGCACGGTGGCCGCGCAGGGTCCCGGCATCACCATGACCATCGAGGACACGAAGGGGACGGTCGAGGCGAACATGCTGCTCGACGCGGTCCAGGAGCTGCGCGCGGCCGGTGCCGAGGCGATCCAGGTGAACGGTGTGCGCGTGGTGGCCGGAACGTATCTGACGGATTCCGGGAACGGAGTGAGCGTCGACGGGAACAAGATCAACGCGCCCTATCGTTTCAAGGTCATCGGCAAGCCGCAGGACCTCGAACCGGCGCTCAACATCCCTGGAGGCGTGGTGCAGACACTGGAGAAGGAACAGGCCACCGTTACGGTTGAGCGATCGGCCAAGATCGTCGTGGATGCCTTGCGAGCGGCGAAGCGGCCTGACTACGCTCGGTCGTCCTCCCAGTGAACCGGGGGTGCATGGCGGCCGTCCGCCGGGGGCATGAGGTTGCGGGGGGTCGGCGCACCGAACGGGTGGTGCGTGGTGGAAACTGTCTGGTGGGCACGGACGTTGTCAAGATGTCCGGGTCGGCCGGTGTAGGCAATCAGGGTTCGTCCTGCCCCACGGGCGGGTCTGTTTCGGTCAAGGGGAATCGCCCGTGAAGTTGTTTGCGAAGTTGTTCGGCAAGAGCGCGCGAGAGGGTGGCGACAACTCCACCGCTCGTCATCGCGCACAGCCCGACGCGGAAGGACAGCGCCCGCTGTTCCGGGACCAGGTGGCTGGGCCGGGCGGTGACCCTTCCGGTGGTCAGGGCGCGGCGTCTGTTGACCCTGCACAGTCCGGCGGCATAGGTTTCGGGCAACCGTCGACCTCACGTACGGGTGGAGGGTTTTCCGGAGACCCGTACGCGTCCCATGCCCCCGAGGGGCAGCCGCGGCAGGAGGATCCGTCCATGTCGGCGCTGGTGTGTACGAGGTGCGGTAACCGCAACGCGGAGAACAGCCGCTTCTGCTCCAACTGCGGCGCTCCGCTGCGGCCCGGGGCGGTCCCGGAGCGTTCGTCGGAGACGACGTCCACGATCTCCATCTCCGGTCTCGAGGCCTACGACTCCGAGACCACCGGCCAGACGGCCATGCCGGCGCTCTCCCCCGAGGCGCAGGCGGCCGTCGACGCGCTGCCGCTGGGCTCCGCGCTGCTGGTGGTGCGCCGCGGTCCGAACTCGGGCAGCCGCTTCCTCCTGGACAGTGACCTGACCACGGCCGGCCGTCACCCGCACAGCGACATCTTCCTGGACGACGTCACGGTCTCCCGCCGCCACGTGGAGTTCCGGCGCGGTCCGGACGGCTCGTTCACGGTCGCGGACGTCGGCAGTCTGAACGGCACGTACGTCAACCGGGAGCGGATCGACCAGGTCGCTCTGTCGAACGGTGACGAGGTGCAGATCGGCAAGTACCGGCTGGTGTTCTACGCGAGCCAGCGGGGCTACTGACCTCCGGACGCCGGTCCGGGGGACCACCCCCAGGGAAGGTCCATGCGTCAAACACGGAGCGGTGGCGCCGGGCACGGCGCCACCGTCACGGACAGTGGGCTGATGAGCATCGGCACGGTGCTGAACGTGCTGCGTGACGAGTTCCCCGAAGTGACCATCTCCAAGATCCGCTTCCTGGAGTCGGAGGGGCTCGTCGAACCGCAGCGGACCCCTTCGGGGTACCGAAAGTTCAGCGTCGCCGACGTCGAGCGCCTCGGTCACGTCCTGAGGATGCAGCGGGACCACTATCTGCCGCTCAAGGTGATCCGCGAGCACCTGGACGCCATGGAGCGCGGCGAGGCCGTGGAGCTGCCGGCCCTGGGGCGTCAGCGGGAGGGCGAGAGCGAGCCGGAGTTCCTGGCGGGGCACGCGCCCACCACGGTCCGTATCGGGCGGGAGGAGCTGCTCGCCGCAGCCGGGATCGGCGAGGAGGAGCTGGCGGAGTGGGAGTCGTACGGGCTCGTGACGGCGCTGCCGGACGGGGCGTACGACGCGGAGTCGGTGACCGTCGCCTCGCTGGTCGTCGAGCTGGGGCGGTTCGGGATCGAGCCGCGTCATCTGCGGGCGATGAAGGCCGCCGCCGACCGCGAGGCCGGGCTCGTGGACCAGGTGGTCGCGCCGCTCAGACGGCACCGCAATCCGCAGACCAGAGCGCATGCCGAGGCCCGAGCGAAGGAGCTGGCGGGGCTGACGGTGCGGCTGCACGCCGCGCTGGTGCAGACGGCCCTCGGAGTGCGGCTTCCCTGAGCGGCCGACGGGCCCCGGATCGGCCAACCCTTCCCGACCCGACTATCCAAACGTCCCGGGCACGGCCTAGGGTTGCTGTGTGAACGAGCTCGATGTCGTAGGTGTCCGGGTCGAAATGCCCTCCAACCAACCGATCGTGCTGCTGCGTGAAGTGGGAGGCGACCGCTACCTCCCCATCTGGATCGGTCCGGGAGAGGCGACGGCGATCGCCTTCGCCCAGCAGGGTATGGCTCCCGCCCGGCCGCTGACCCACGACCTGTTCAAGGATGTGCTGGAAGCCGTCGGCCAGGAGCTCACCGAAGTACGCATCACCGATTTGCGGGAGGGCGTCTTCTACGCGGAGCTGGTGTTCGCCAGCGGAGTCGAGGTCAGCGCCCGTCCGTCCGACGCCATAGCGCTGGCGCTGCGCACCGGGACGCCGATCTACGGCAGTGACACGGTGCTCGACGACGCGGGCATCGCGATCCCGGACGAGCAGGAGGACGAGGTGGAGAAGTTCCGCGAGTTCCTCGACCAGATCTCCCCGGAGGACTTCGGCACCAGCAACCAGTGAGGCGGCGTGGCATGTGCCGGTGGCTCGTGAGAGCGTCCTGCGCCCCGTGCTGAGCGCATTCGGCTAGCCTTTCCCCGCGGTGGGACACGGGAAACCACTCTTAGGGTGATTATCACTCGGCGTGCCGAGTGTGGCGATCGTTGACGCACCCCTGGTGACTGCCTACCGTCGAGAAGGCAGGTCAAGGACGGAGGTCGGCGTGAGCAGCAGCGGCGACGGTACGGTTGGGGGTGCCCCCGGACGCAGTCTCGGGGCCGGCGGTCCGTGCCCTTCCCCGAGCTCTCGGCCTCTCTCGAGCAGGGGGTATCCCCATCACAGCAACGCCGCCGATCAGGCTCCGCAGCGACCGACGGCCGTGCCGAGCAGCGGGGGGGCGACGTCCATGACGTCCGAGCAGATCGGCTATCGCGGCCCGACGGCGTGCGCGGCCGCCGGCATCACGTACCGGCAGCTCGACTACTGGGCCCGTACCGGGCTGGTCGAGCCGAGTGTCCGGCCCGCGCACGGGTCGGGGACGCAGCGGCTGTACAGCTTCCGGGACGTGGTCGTCCTGAAGATCGTCAAGCGGTTCCTGGACACCGGGGTGTCCCTGCAGAACATCCGCACCACCGTCCACCACCTGCGGGAGCGCGGCTTTCGTGACCTGGAGCGCATGACGCTGATGAGCGACGGCGCCACCGTGTACGAGTGCACCTCGCCCGACGAGGTGCACGCCCTGCTCCAGAGCGGTCAGGGCGTCTTCGGCATCGCCGTCGGCGTGGTGTGGCGGGACGTCGAGAACGCGCTGTCGCAGCTGCACGGGGAGCGCGTCGACACCGGCGAGACCCTCGTCGGGCACAACCCGGCGGACGAGCTGGCCCGGCGGCGCAACCGGGCCGTGTGACAGCGCGCCCCGCGCGGGTGGGCGTTGTCAGTGGCGTAGGGCAGCATCGGAACGGTGAGAGCCGCGCCCACGATCCTGCATCTCGACATGGATGCCTTCTTCGCCTCGGTGGAGCAGGCGTCCAAGCCGAGCCTGCGCGGTAAGGCCGTGATCGTCGGCGGGCTGGGCCCACGCGGGGTGGTCGCCACCTGCTCCTACGAGGCGCGGATCTTCGGGGTCCACTCGGCGATGCCCATGGCGCAGGCCCGGCGGCTCGCGCCGAACGCCGCGTATCTGGTGCCGCGCTTCGAGTTCTACCGCAGGATCAGCGAGCAGGTCATGGGGCTGCTGCGGGCCCTGTCGCCGCTGGTGGAGCCGCTCAGCCTGGACGAGGCGTTCGTGGACCTGGAGGCCGGGGGAGCGGCCTGGGACGAGCAGTCGGCGCGCCTGGCGGGTACGCGGCTGCGGGCGGACATCCGGGCCGTCACCGGTCTCACCGGGTCGGTGGGGCTGGCCGCCTCCAAGATGCTGGCGAAGATCGCCTCCGAGCAGGCCAAACCCGACGGGCTGGTGCTGATCGAGCCGGGGACGGAGCGGGCCCTGCTCGCCCCGATGCCGGTGCGGACGCTGCCCGGCGTCGGACCGGCGACCGGCGACCATCTGCGGCGGGCCGGCATCCACACGGTCGACGAGCTCGCCGAGGCGGGCGAGGACGAGCTGGTACGGCTGCTGGGCAAGGCCCACGGGCACGCGCTGTACGCGATGGCGCTGGCGCGGGACGAGCGGCCGGTGGTGGCCGAGCGGGAGACCAAGTCGGTGTCGGTGGAGGACACCTACGACGTCGACATCCACGACCGGACGCGGGTCGGCCTGGAGGTGCAGCGGCTGGCCGACCGGTGTGTGCGGCGGCTGCGCGGGGCCGGTCTGTCGGGGCGGACGATCGTGCTGAAGGTGCGCCGGTACGACTTCTCCACGCTGACCCGGTCCGAGACGCTGCGCGGGCCCACCGACGATCCGGCGGTGGTGCGGGAGGCGGCGGCCCGGCTGCTGGACTCGGTGGACACCACGGGCGGCGTCAGGCTGCTCGGGGTCGGCGTCAGCGGCCTCGCCGACTACACGCAGGAGGACCTGTTCGCGCAGGCGGCCGGGGAGCATGCCGAGGAGGTGGAGGAGGAGCGCGAGGACGACGGGCCCGGCGAGGAGCGGCGGGCGCCCGCCGAGCGGCGCTGGCCTGCCGGGCACGACGTGCGGCATGCCGAGTACGGGCACGGCTGGGTGCAGGGCAGCGGTCTCGGGCGGGTCACCGTGCGGTTCGAGACACCGGACTCGGAGCCCGGGCGGGTGCGGACCTTCAGGACCGACGATCCCGACCTGGAGCCGGCCGAGCCGCTGCCGCTGGTGGCGCGAAGACCTGGGGGCGTGGGGGGTGCCGCCACGTCCGGTGGGTACGCCGGTGCGCCGGGCTGACGCGAGCGCCGGGCAAGGCGGTGGGCGGGTTCAGTCCTCGGTGCCGGCCAGGTTGCCGAAGTCGTGGTCGGGGACCGGTGGAGGGGCAGTCGCGTCGAGGCCGTAGTGGTGGTAGAGCTGGAGTTCCTGCTCGGGCGAGAGGTGGCGGCCGACGCCGAAGTCCGGGGCGTCCTTGATCAGGGCGCGGTCGAAGGGGACGCGCAGGGTGCCGTCGACCAGTTCGCTGGGCTCCAGGGGGACGAAGGCGTCCCTGCCGAACAGGCTGGTGCGTATGGCGGCCCACTCGGGCTCACCAGTGGCGTCGTCCAGATAGATCTCGTCGATGGTGCCGATCTTGGTGCCGTTGCGGTCGAACGCCTTGCGGCCGATCAGGTCGCGCGGATCGATGTCGGTCTGCACAGGCCCTCCACGTGGTCACAACTCCTCCGTAAGAACCACAAAAGAGCACAATCCGGGCAGCGGCCACTCGAAAGCCCGACCGTTGACCTCGCTGGTACGCTGACAACGGCTGCTGACCCCGTGCGGGAGAGTCCTCCGAGCTCCACCGGAGGCGCCGAAGGAGCAAATCCTCCCCGGAATCTCTCAGGCCCACGTACCGCACGGACGAGGTCACTCTGGAAAGCAGAGCGGGTGTCGACGGCTTCCGCTCTCACCGACGGTGAAAGCCGGGCGCCCCCGGGCGTCCCGGTGAAGCTCTCAGGTTGAGATGACAGAGGGGGAGGCCGTCCGGGTACCCGCGCCGTGGTGCCCCTCGAAGGTCGTGTCAGACCAGGAGGCCTCCGCAATGACCGCCCATCGCATTCCGCTCTCCGAGCTCGAACAGGCAATGCCCTTCGAGCAGCGTCACATCGGCCCCGACCAGGAGGCACGGGCCAAGATGCTCGCGCAGGTCGGCTACGGCTCGCTCGACGAGCTGACGGCCGCCGCGGTCCCGGACGTGATCAGGAACGCCGACGCGCTGGACCTGCCGGGCGCCCGCTCCGAGGCCGAGGTGCTGGCCGAGCTGCGCTCCCTCGCCGACCGCAACCAGGTCCTCGGCTCCATGATCGGGATCGGCTACTACGGCACGTTCACGCCGCCCGTCATCCTGCGGAACGTGATGGAGAACCCGGCCTGGTACACGGCCTACACGCCCTACCAGCCAGAGATCTCGCAGGGCCGCCTCGAAGCCCTGCTGAACTTCCAGACCATGGTCGCCGACCTCACCGGACTGCCGACCTCCGGCGCCTCGCTGCTGGACGAGGGCACCGCCGCCGCCGAGGCGATGGCGCTGTCCCGGCGCATGGGCAAGAACAAGAAGGGCCTGTTCCTGGTCGACGCGGACGCCCTGCCGCAGACCATCGCCGTCATCCGGACCCGCGCCGAGCCGACCGGCCTCGAGGTCGTCGTCGCCGACCTGAGCGACGGCATCCCGGCCGAGGTCGCCGAGCGCGAGATCAACGGCGTACTGATCCAGTACCCGGGCGCGTCCGGCGCCGTACGCGACATCAAGCCCGTCATCGACCAGGCGCACGAGCTCGGCGCGCTCGTCACCGTCGCCGCCGACCTGCTGGCGCTGACCCTGCTGAAGTCGCCGGGCGAGCTCGGCGCGGACATCGCGGTCGGCACCACGCAGCGCTTCGGCGTGCCCATGGGCTTCGGCGGACCGCACGCCGGCTACATGGCGGTGCAGGAGAAGATGGCGCGCAGCCTGCCCGGCCGCCTCGTGGGCGTGTCCGTCGACGCCGACGGCAACAAGGCCTACCGCCTCGCGCTGCAGACCCGCGAGCAGCACATCCGCCGCGAGAAGGCCACCAGCAACATCTGCACCGCGCAGGTGCTGCTCGCCGTCATGGCCGGCATGTACGCCGTCTACCACGGCCCCGAGGGCCTGAAGGCCATCGCCCGGCGCACCCACCGGTACGCCACGATCCTCGCCGCGGGGCTCGCGGCGGGCGGCGCCGAGGTCGTGCACGGCGCCTACTTCGACACGGTGACCGTGCGCGTCCAGGGCCGGGCCGCCCAGGTCGTCGCCGCCGCGCGCGACAACGGCGTGAACCTGCGCCTCGTGGACGCCGACCACGTCTCCCTGGCCTGTGACGAGACCACCACGCGCGCGCAGGTCGCCGCCGTATGGGCCGCCTTCGGTGTCGACGGCGACATCGAGGCGCTGGACGCGACCGCCGAGGACACCCTGCCCGAGGCGCTGCTGCGCACCGACGACTACCTCACGCACCCGGTGTTCCACCAGCACCGCTCCGAGACCGCGATGCTGCGCTACCTGCGCCGGCTCGCCGACCGCGACTACGCGCTCGACCGCGGCATGATCCCGCTGGGCTCCTGCACCATGAAGCTCAACGCGACCACGGAGATGGAGCCGGTCACCTGGCCCGAGTTCGGTCAGCTGCACCCGTTCGCGCCCATCGAGCAGGCGCAGGGCTACCTCACGCTCATCCGGGACCTGGAGGAACGTCTCGCCGAGGTCACCGGCTACGACAAGGTCTCCCTCCAGCCGAACGCCGGCTCCCAGGGCGAGCTGGCCGGTCTCCTCGCCGTCCGCGGCTATCACCGCGCCAACGGCGACGAGCAGCGCACCGTCTGCCTCATCCCGTCCTCGGCGCACGGCACCAACGCCGCGAGCGCCGTCATGGCCGGCATGAAGGTCGTCGTCGTCAAGACCGCCGACGACGGCGAGATCGACGCCGAGGACCTGCGCGCCAAGATCGAGCAGTACCGCGACGAGCTCGCCGTGCTGATGATCACGTATCCCTCGACGCACGGCGTGTTCGAGGAGCACGTCGCCGACATCTGCGCGCAGGTGCACGAGGCGGGCGGCCAGGTGTACGTGGACGGCGCCAACCTCAACGCCCTGGTGGGTGTGGCCAAGCCCGGCCACTTCGGCGGCGATGTCTCGCACCTGAACCTGCACAAGACGTTCTGCATCCCGCACGGCGGCGGCGGTCCCGGCGTCGGCCCGGTCGCCGTACGCTCGCACCTCGCGCCGTACCTGCCGAACCACCCGCTGCAGCCCGAGGCGGGTCCCGGGACGGGCGTCGGCCCGATCTCGGCGGCGCCGTGGGGTTCGGCGGGCATCCTGCCGATCTCGTGGGCGTACGTCCGTCTCATGGGCGGCGAGGGCCTCAAGCGGGCCACGCAGGTGGCCGTGCTGTCCGCCAACTACATCGCCAAGCGCCTGGAGCCGCACTACCCGGTGCTCTACACGGGCCCGGCCGGGCTGGTCGCGCACGAGTGCATCATCGACCTGCGCCCGCTGACCAAGGCGACCGGCGTGACGGTGGACGACGTGGCCAAGCGGCTCATCGACTACGGCTTCCACGCGCCGACGATGTCCTTCCCGGTCGCCGGGACGCTCATGATCGAGCCGACCGAGTCCGAGGACCTGACCGAACTCGACCGGTTCTGCGAGGCGATGATCGCCATCCGTGCGGAGATCGAGAAGGTCGGCTCCGGCGAGTGGCCCGCCGAGGACAACCCGCTGCGGGGCGCCCCGCACACCGCCGCCGCGCTCGGCGGGGAGTGGGACCACGCCTACAGCCGCGAGGAGGCCGTCTTCCCGGGCGACGTGACGGCCGCGGACAAGTACTGGCCGCCGGTGCGCCGCATCGACCAGGCCTTCGGCGACCGCAACCTGGTCTGCTCCTGCCCGCCGCTGGACGCGTACGAGGACTGACATCCCCAGCGACGAAGGGGCGCCGCCCGGCCGGGCGGCGCCCCTTCGCCGTGTCTCACGCCGGGTAGGCGTGCGTCTGCGTGGCCTTCACCGCGGCCCACACCGGTGCGCCGGGGCGCAGGTCCAGCTCGGCCGCCGCGACCGTCGTGAGGTCGGCGGCGAGGGACAGCTCACCGGTCAGGCCCGCCCGGATCTGGTCGCCGTGGGAGTCCAGGCCCGCGACCTCGCAGCGCCACAGGTTGCGGGCGCTGGACCCGGTCGGCCGCTCCCGGTACAGGGTCACGGCGCCCGGCGGGAACGCCACGAACACCGGGCCCGACAGGTCCTCCGTGGTGGTGATGGCCGGGCCCGCGTCGAGCCGGACGGTGTGGCCGTCCGCCTGCCCGCGGTACAGGTTCAGGCCGACCAGCCGGGCGATGTAGTCGGTACGGGGGTGCCGTGCGATGTCGGCCGGAGTGCCCTCCTGGACGACGCGGCCGTCCTCCACGACGACGAGCCGGTCGGCCAGCACCATGGCGTCCAGCGGGTCGTGCGTGACGAGGAGCGCGACCGCCTCGAACCCGGTCAGATGACGGCGCAACTGGGCCCGCACCTCCAGACGGGTCCGCGCGTCCAGCGCCGCCAGCGGTTCGTCGAGCAGCAGCAGCCGGGGCCGGGTGGCCAGGGCGCGGGCGAGTGCGACGCGCTGCGCCTGGCCGCCGGACAGCCGGCGGGGCCTGGTGCCCGCGTGCTCGGCGAGGCCCATGCGGTCCAGCCACCGGGCGGCCTGCGCGCGGGCCTCCGCCCTGGTCGCGCCCCGGCAGCGCGGGCCGAAGGCCACGTTGTCCAGGGCGGTGAGGTGTGGGAAGAGCAGGTAGTCCTGGAAGACGACGCCGACCGGGCGGGATTCCGGAGGCGTACGGCCCAGGTCGGTGCCGTCCAGGCGCAGGTGACCGCCGCTGAGCGGGGTGAGACCGGCGAGTGCGCGCAGGGCGGTGGTCTTGCCGGCGCCGTTCGGGCCGAGCAGGGCGACGACCTCACCGGGGGCCGCGGTCAGCGTCACGTCGAGCCGGAAGGCGCCGCGGTCCACGACGAGACGGGCGTCGAGCCCTCTTCCGGGGGCGGCTTCGGCAGTGGTCATGAGGGTGTCATCCATCGGTCGCGCAGGCCCGCCAGGACCGCGATCGACACCGCCAGCAGGACCAGGCTGAGAGCGATGGCCGCGGCCGGGTCGTTCTGCAGGGCCAGGTACACCGCGAGCGGCATGGTCTGGGTGCGGCCGGGGAAGTTGCCCGCGAAGGTGATCGTCGCCCCGAACTCGCCCAGCGCCCTCGCCCACGCCAGGACGGCGCCCGCGGCGACACCGGGGGCGATCAGCGGCAGCGTGACCCGGCGGAACGCGGTGAACCGGGACGCGCCGAGCGTGGTGGCCGCCTCCTCGTAGCGCGGGTCCGCCGCCCGCAGGCTGCCCTCCACGCTGATGACGAGGAACGGCAGCGCCACGAACGTCTCCGCGACGACGACACCGGCCGTGGTGAACGGCAGCGTGACGCCGAACCACGCGTCCAGCCACTGCCCGACGACACCGTTGCGGCCCAACGCGAGCAGCAGGGCCACGCCGCCCACCACCGGGGGCAGCACCAGGGGCAGCGTCACCAGGGCCCGCACGAGCCCCCGGCCGGGGAAGTCGGTGCGGGCCAGCAGCCACGCCAGCGGCACCCCGACGATCAGACTCAGCGCGGTCGCCGCCGTGGCGCACACCAGCGACAGCCGCAGCGCCTCCCAGACCTCCGCGCTGGTCAGCTGGTCCGGAAGACTGCGCCAGGGGGTGCGTACGAGGAGGGCGACCAGCGGCAGCAGCAGGAACGCCAGGCCCGCGAGCGCCGGTACCAGGAGGGGGAGCGGCACGCCGCGCCGCACCGGCCGGTGTCCGCCGCCGCGCCGCGTGCCGGTGCCCGGGGCGTGGTCCGGCGGGGACTTGGAGGCGCGGGTCACGGCCGGCGGAACCCGGCGCCGGTCAGCACCTTCTGTCCCTCGGCGGACCTGACGAGGGCGATGAAGGCCTTCGCCGCCTCGGGGTTGGGCGCGTTCTTCAGCCGGGCGATGGGGCAGTCGTTGACGGCCTTGGCGGATTCCGGGAATGCCACGCCGTCCACCTTGTCACCCGCGGCCCGCACGTCCGTCTTGTACACGACGGCGGCGTCCGCCTCTCTCAGCTCGACCTTCGTCAGGGCGCTCTTGACGTCCTGCTCGTACGACACCGGCGTGAGCTTCAGGCCGCCGGCGTCCAGGGCGGTCCGCGCGGCGGCGCCACACGGCACCGACGTGTCGCACAGGACGACCTTGAGGCCGGGCCGGGTGAGGTCTTTGAGGGAGGAGATCCGGTCGGGGTTGCCGGGCAGGGTGGCGATCTCCAGCTGGTTGCGGGCGAAGGTGACGGGGGTGCCCGCCACGTCGCCGTGGTCCGCGACGATCTCCATCGTCTTGGTGCCGGCGGCGGCGAAGACGTCCGCGGGTGCCCCGCCCGTGATGCTCGCGGCCAGGGAGTCGCTGCCGCCGAAGCTGAACGTGACCTCCGTGCCCGGGTGGTCCTTCTCGAACCGCTCGCCCAGCGTCGTGAAGCTCTCCCGCAGCGAGGCGGCGGCGAAGACGGTGACGGTACCGGACACCTTCCCGCCGGAGGAGGCCCGGTCCGGTGACCCGGCGGGGGAGCAGGCGCCGAGCGCCAGCAGCGCGGCGGCTCCCGCGCCGCCCATCCTCAGGGCGCGGCGGGTCCGGCGCGCGGTTCGCGTCGTCACGGGGGCACTCCCTCTCGTACCTGGCGTGTCTCTGGTCACGGAAGGCGCCGCAGGGCCGGGCGCCGACCGTGGGGCGCAGCGTCCTTCCGTCGTGAGGACGATACTCCCGCAGATGCCAGGCAGAAGTCACCTGTCGTATCGCATGAGCGGAGGACTCGTGCGATACAGGTGGCATGTGCGTTTCTATAGAAGCTGCTGGGGGTGGTCGCTGCCGACCGGGAGGGGGTGCCGGGTCACGTGCGGTCGATATGGACGTTTGTCGACTTCACGCGGGCCGTGGCCTCCATGCCGACCTCCAGGCCGAGTTCTTCGACGGCCTCCCGGGTGAGCAGGGAGACGAGCCGGTGCGGGCCGGCCTGGATCTCGACCTGGGCGGCGACGTCGCCGAGCTTGATCGCGGTGACGATGCCGGGGAAGGCGTTGCGGACGGAGGTGTACGGGGTGTCCTCCTCGGCGCCGCCCGCCTTGGCGAGTTCGACCGAGAACGCGGCCAGGTCCCGTCCGTCGATGAGGCGTCGCCCGCTGTCGTCGCGGTGGGTGGTCATCCGGCCGGCGTCCGCCCAGCGGCGCGCGGTGTCGGGGCTGACGCCGAGCAGCCGTGCCGCCTGGCCGATCGTGTAGGACTCCATGCGGTCACGATAGAGGGGCGGGCCGGCCGCGCTGTGCGTCCGCCGGGGGCGCGGTGCTGGCGCGGATCATCAGCTCGGTGCCCAGTTCGACGCGCGACGCGTCGGGCTGTTCGCCGCGGCCCAGCCCCAGCACCGTACGGACGGCGAGCCTGCCCATGTCGGCGAGGGGCTGGCGCACGGTGGTCAGCGGGGGAGCCGACCAGCGGACCTCGGGCAGGTCGTCGAAGCCGACCACGCTCATGTCCTGCGGCACCCTGAGCCCGCGTCTGCGCAGGGCCTCGATCGCGCCGAGCGCCATCTGGTCGCTGGCCGCGAACAGGGCGGTGGGCGGTGCGGGAAGGTCCAGCAGGGTCGTGCAGCCGGTGAAGCCGGACTCGGGCCGGAAGTCGCCGGGCACGATCAGGGACCCGTCCACGGCGATGCCGACGCCCTCCAGGGCGGCCCGGTAGCCGTCCAGCCGGGCGCGGGAGCACAGCAGCCGGGACGGCCCGGCGATCATGCCGATCCTGCGGTGGCCCAGGGAGAGCAGGTGGGTGGTGGCCGCGAGGCCGCCGGACCAGTTGGCGGCGCCGATGGCCGGTACGTCCAGGGCGGGGGAGCCGGCCGGGTCGATGACCACCACCGGGACGCCGAGCACCCCCAGTTCCTCGTACAGGCCCGGCTCCAGCGCGGAGGTGACGAGGACGACGCCGTCGGAGGCGCGGGCGCGCAGGTTGCGCAGCCATTCGCGGGCGGCGCCGGAGCGGCCGTGGATCGCCGACACGACGGTGCCGGCCCCGGACGCGTGGGCGGCCTCCTCGACGCCGCGCAGGATCTCCACGGCCCAGGGATTGCCGAGGTCGTGGAAGACCAGGTCGAGCAGGGCGGCGCGGGCGGGGGAGGCGGCGGGGCGCCTGCGGTAGCCGTGCCTGCGCAGCAGGTCCTCGACGCGGGCGCGGGTCTGCGGCGACACGTCGGACCGGCCGTTGACGACGCGGGAGACGGTCGGGACGGAGACCCCGGCCCGGCGGGCGATCTCCGTGATGGTGACCTTGCCGCGGTGCTGCGCGGTCCCCTCGGCGCCGGCCTCGCCTGCTGCCACTTCCCACCTCCGTCGACGGGTTCCGCGACGGCCGCTCACCATGCGGCGGGCCGCGGAACTTCCAGGAGTCTTCCGGAAGACGGGCGCCCGTGGGAAGGAGCACGTCCGGGAGGCCGTACCGCGGCGGGGCGGCGCGTGCCCGACCGCCGGGCGCGGGTCCGGCACGCGGCGCTACGGTCGGTGACCGGGCCCGGACATGCGTCAGGGCCGGTTCGCAGTGGTCTGCGGACCGGCCCGTCGTGTCTGCGGACGGCGTCGCGCCGCCCGTGGTGCCCTCCGTGGACAGCGGGACGCGCCGCCCGTGGTGCTCTCAGACGGCGGTCGCGATCCGGCGGACGTCCGGACGGTGCGGGGCGATGATCTGGCCGTCGGGCAGGAGCTCACCGGTGTCCTCGAAGAGCACGACGCCGTTGCACAGCAGGCTCCATCCCTGTTCCGGGTGGTGCGCCACGAGACGGGCGGACTCCCGGTCGGCGGAGTGGGCTGAGGGACACGGTGGCTGGTGCTGGCACATGGGTTGGTTCTCTCGTCGGGTGTCGGTGGAGTGTGCTGGCGATTCTGTCCTGCGGCGTGAAGAGTCGTTCATGGCCGCCCCCCGTTTTTTGACAAGTCGGTCGGATCCCAGTGTTGCCCCACGGACGCCATTCCGCAGGGATTTCGCGGCACCACTTCTCACAGGTTCATGACGCGTCACCCGCCCGGACGGTTCAGCCCAACTGGGCAGTCCCTTCGGGTGGTTCGCCGTGGTCGGTTGGGGCTAGTCCGGTCGGGCAACGGGCTTCGAGCCGCTCGTATGCGCAAGGCAATGCTCGCGCGAGCGGGGAAGTGCTCGCGTGAGTCACGGCCCGCCGAGGAGCACCGAACGCTGAGCGGGAAACGCTCGCGGCAGCCCGCCGAAAACAGAAACGTACCCCGCCGCCCGGAATGCGGCGACGGGGTACGCGGTGCCTGCTGCGTCACACGGTCCGGCGATCCGGCGCCCGGACCCCCGGGGCGGTCAGGCCGTCGGCCTCAGCAGCCGTGACGGAGTGGCGCGGCTGGTCAGCACCGGGAGCAGGTCGGCGACCCGGTACGGACTGTGAGCCGCGATGCCGGGCGGCGCGGGTGCGAGCGGCACGAGCAGATCGCCCGGGGCCGGGTGGCCGGTGCCCGCGTCGGCGGTGCAGTCGCCGTGCAGCCACAGCGTCAGCATGTACAGGCTCGGCAGCGACAGCAGGCGCGGCTGATACGGCTGCGGCACGGACTCGGCCTGTCGCAGCGCCCGCTCGGTGGAGCTGACGTAGGGGCCCTCGAAGAAGTGGGAGAAGGCCCAGCCGTCGGGGGTCAGCATGGTCTCCGCCGCGGCCACGGCGTGGTCGCCGCAGCGGATGAGGAAGCGCCACCCGGTCAGCCTGGTGGCGGAGGCGCCCTCGGCGGTGATCCGGTCGAGGACGTGCACCGGCAGGGGCAGTTCGGGGGTGGCCGGGCCCTGGGCGTTGCGCAGGGACGGGGTGCGGGCCTCGCGGAGAGCGCTGGGCGAGCCGAGTGCGGTGAGGACGGTGCGCAGGGCGGGGGCGGGAGCCGGGGGGACATGCAGCGGCATGATGGGTCGCCTCTCATGAGAAGGCACGGTGACGCGAGGGCGTGGGCGGACGACGCTGTCAGCACAAGGACGTCAGAGAGGCAGGGGCCGGGTCTGTGCGCGAGGTGGTGGCTGAGGCCTGCCGCACATCACCCTGGCGGCAGGATCTCGCGACCGTGGGCGCCAACCTTCTGCCTTGTGCGCGGAGTTTATACGACGCTTGTTCACGCGGTGTTTCGGCTAGCCGTTTTGAGGCCGCGGAACAAGGGTACATTCGGACGACGATACGCGAAAAGAATCCCGATTCCCGGGTGGTCGTGCGGCGATGACCTCGGGAAAGGACCGCCGAGCGGTCGGCCAATTGTCGTTGGCGTTTTTCACGAGTTCGCGGCGTGCCGTTCCGGCGGTCCGTCATGCCCCGTGAATGTGCCGGGGGCCACAGTCGACCAGAGTAGCGGTCACCGGGCCCGCGCGGGACGTTATCGATCGCGTCGTCTGGGCATCATCCCACGTGACCCTGGACGCCGGCGGCCGATCGTCGGCCCGCCCATCCGAGGAAGGACGGTTCGATGGGGGAGAAGGTCGCGGCAGGCCAGTTCGACCTGTCCGATCGGCAGCACTACCGCGACAAGCTCCGGCAGTGTCTGACGGGCCTCGAGCGACTGCTGGAGGAGAAGCGGTTCGACCGCCCCAAGAACCTCATGGGGCTGGAGATCGAGCTGAATCTCGTGGGTGCCGACGGTATGCCCAAAATGCTGAATGCGCAGGTCCTGGAGCGCATCGCCAGCCGTGATTTCCAAACCGAACTCGCCATGTTCAACCTGGAAGTCAACATCGCCCCGCACCGGCTCGGCGGCCGGGTTTTCGACCGGCTCGCCGAGGAACTCCGCACGTCGCTGGCCTATGCCCACCGAAAGGCCGGGGAGGTGGACGCGGGAATCGTGATGATCGGCATCCTGCCGACCCTCGACCGCGACGACCTGGTGTCCTCCAACCTCTCCGACGTGGATCGCTACGCCCTGCTCAACGACCAGATCGTGGCGGCCCGCGGCGAGGACTTCACACTGGACATTTCCGGGGTCGAGAGCCTCAGGTGCACCTCGCGGTCCATCGCGCCCGAGGCCGCCTGCACATCCGTACAGCTGCACCTGCAAGTCACGCCGAACCGTTTCTCCGATGTGTGGAACGCGGCCCAGGCCGTCGCCGCCGCCCAGATCGCCGTCGGCGCCAACTCGCCGTTCCTGTTCGGCCGCGAGCTGTGGCGGGAGTCCAGGCCGCCGCTGTTCCAGCAGTCCACCGACACCCGGCCGCCCGAGCTGCAGGCCCAGGGGGTCCGGCCGCGCACCTGGTTCGGGGAGCGCTGGATCTCCTCCGCGCACGACCTCTTCGAGGAGAACCTGCGCTACTTCCCGGCGCTGCTGCCGATCTGCGACGACGAGGACCCGCTCGAGGTCCTGGACGCGGGCGGCGTCCCCAAACTCGCCGAACTCGTCCTGCACAACGGCACCGTCTACCGCTGGAACCGCCCGGTCTACGGCATCGCCGACGGCGTCCCGCACCTGCGCGTCGAGAACCGCGTCCTGCCCGCGGGCCCGACCATCACCGACGTGATCGCCAACGCCGCGTTCTACTACGGCCTGGTGCGCGCCCTCGCCGAGGACGCCCGGCCGGTGTGGACGCGGATGCCGTTCGAGGCCGCCGCCGCCAACTTCGACGCCGCGTGCCGGCACGGCATCGACGCGCGCCTGACGTGGCCCCGGCGCGGCCGGTACGCCGGTACGCACGAGGTCGACGCCGTCACCCTGGTCCGCGACGAACTGCTGCCGCTCGCCGAGGCCGGCCTCGCCGCGTGGGGCATCGAGCCCGCCGACCGCGACCGGTACCTGGGCGTGATCGAGGAGCGCTGCCGGCGCCGGGTCAACGGCGCGACGTGGCAGACGGCCACCTTCCACAAGGCCCTCGCCTCCGGCCTGTCCAGGGAGGCCGCGCTGGCCGCGACGACGCGGCGCTACTACGAGCTGATGCACCAGGGCGACCCTGTGCACACCTGGCCCGTGGGGCTGCCGGAGCCGGTGACGACGGCCTGACCTCCGGCCGCCGGGCGGATCCTCCGGACCCGCCGGTGCTCGCCTCATACTGATCCGGCAAGCTGTGACGTCCCAGGACGGCGCCGTGCTACGCAGCGGTGTCCCTCGCTGCCGAGGCGGTCCCGGGGCCGGAGGAGTCGAGTGGAGGCTGGCGTGCAGGCGCAGGACGGCCCGGTGGCCGCATCACATCCCGGGGAGCGGCTGCCCCGGCGGACGCTCCGCTCGGAGACGCTGCTGGTGCTGGCCCTGTCGCTCGGCGCGAGCGGTGTGTCCGCGCTGATCAGCTTCGTCGGCTCGGTGACGAAGCCGGGCGGCCTCAAGGACCAGGCGGCGACGCTCAACGCCTCGGCCGCGCCGGGCCGTCCCTGGCTGGACCTCGCCTGGCAGCTGTTCGGCATCACCACCGCGCTGGTGCCCGTCGCGCTCGTCGCGCACTTCCTGCTGCGCGAGGGCCGGGGCCTGCGCGTCATCGGCTTCGACCGCACCCGCCCCTGGCCCGACCTGGGCCGCGGCGCCGCCATCGCGGCGGTCATCGGCAGCACGGGCATCGCCTTCTACCTCCTCGCGCGCGGCGCCGGCTTCAACCTCACCGTGGTGCCCGAGGCGCTGCCCGACGTGTGGTGGAAGTACCCCGTCCTGATCCTCTCCGCGATGCAGAACTCGGTCCTGGAGGAAGTGATCGTCGTCGGCTATCTGCTGCGCAGGCTCGGGCAGCTGGGCTGGACGCCGGGAGCCGCGCTGGCGGCCAGCTCCGTGCTGCGCGGCTCCTACCACCTCTACCAGGGCATCGGCGGCTTCATCGGCAACCTGGTCATGGGCGTGGTCTTCGTGTACCTGTACCGCCGCTGGGGCCGCGTCGGCCCCCTGGTGGTGGCGCACGCGCTGCTCGACATCGGGGCCTTCGTCGGCTACGCGCTGCTGGCGGGCAGGGTGGACTGGCTCCCCACGGCGTGAAGTCGCCGTCCGGGGGCGTACGGCGTGGCCGTACGCCCCTCTGGGGGTGGCTAGGCGCGCAGCTCGCCGTCGATGACCGTGACCGCGTGCCCGGTCAGCAGCGTGCGGTCGCCGCGCAGCTCGGTGCGGACGTGGCCGGGGCGGGACGAGGCCTGGAGGCCGGTGAGGACGGACCGGCCCAGGCGGGGCGACCAGAACGGGGCCAGGGCCGTGTGGGCGCTGCCGGTGACCGGGTCCTCGTCGATGCCGATGTTCGGGAAGAAGCAGCGGGAGACGAAGTCGTGGCCCCGGGCCGGGTCCTCCGCGCGGGCGGTGGCGATGAGGCCGCGCTCGGAGAAGGCACCGAGGGCCCGGTGGTCCGGGGTCAGGCCGTGGACCGTCTTCTCGTCGGCGAGTTCGACGAGCAGGTCGCCGACGTTCGGGCCGGTGTCGAAAGCGGCGCGCGGCTCGGCGCCCAGGGCCTCGGCGACCCCGGCCGGGAGGTCGACCGGGGTGAGCGGGGCGGTCGGGAAGTCCAGGGTGATCGAGCCGTCCTCGCCGGGGGTGGCGACGAGGACGCCGCTGAGGGTGGCGAACCGCACCGGGCCCTCGTGGGCGCCCGTGGCACGCAGGACGTGGGCGGTGGCGAGCGTGGCGTGCCCGCACATCGCGACCTCGGCGGCGGGCGTGAACCAGCGCAGCGCCCAGTCGGCCTCGCCGCCCGCGGGCAGGCGGTGGGCGAACGCCGTCTCGGCGTGGTTGACCTCGCGGGCCACCTTCTGCAGCCAGTCGTCGGCGGGGAAGGCGTCGAGCAGCAGGACGCCGGCGGGGTTCCCGGCGAAGGGACGGTCGGTGAAGGCGTCGACGATGTGAATGCGCATGCCAGGACGCTAAGGGCTCCGGGAAGCCGCGGGCCAAGGCCAATACCGGAGTGCTGGCCCCCTTTCGAGAGCAGGGGGAAGCAATGCCCGCAACGGCTGCGCAAGGCGGCGCGCGGTCTTGCTGGAAATATGGCGTGATCTCCTCCGCAAGGAGGAGATTCGGCCACGGGACGTCCACTTCCCGTGGGACGCGAAGATGCTTCCCGCCGGGGATGCCCCCGACCCGGCGCGGTTGATGGGGTGGGCGAGTGCACCCTCCTTTCCCCCGGCAGCCCGCTTCCGAGCAGGGCGTACCGCGTTCCGGCAACGATGCCGGGCTGAGCGACGAGCTGGCCGCGGTGGTCGGTGGCGCGCGCCGCAGGGCACTCCGGGACGGTGACCGCCAGATCGACACGGCCCACCTGCTGCACTCGCTCCTGGAGCTCGACGTCGGCGTGCGGGCCGTCTTCGGTGAAGGGCCGCGCACAGCGCGGCTGCTCGGCTACCTCGTGCAGCGCAGCATCGGCTACGGGCTGCGCTGGCAGAGCGGGGTGGAGGATTCCGGTGCCGTACCCGCCGCCACGGACACCGAGGGGTTCTCGCCGCTCGCGGCCGGTGCCATGGAGTACGCCCGGGACCGTGCCGTGCAGCGGGGCGCCCGGCGCGCCCGGGGTGTGGACCTGCTCGCCGCGATCGTCATGGACCCGCGGTCGCGGGCCGTCGAGGTGCTGGCACGCGCCGGGATCGACCCGGTGCAGGTTTTCGCGCGGATCGACAAGTACGCGGGCGGGCCGGTCGTGGGCGCGGAAGGTGCCGGCCCATACGCGGAGGAGCCCGTCACGGAGGCGGAAAGGGGCGGCAGGCCCGCCGAGGAGCCCGTCACGGGTGGCGACACCGCCCTGGAGCCCTCGTAGCCCGCAGACCGGTTCCGGTGGCCGGTGAGGAAGCTGCGACCGTTCCCGGCGTCCAGCCGGCCGGCCGTTCGACCGTCCAGCCATTGAGACAGGTGTCTACAGGGGTGACGCTCCTGTCGTCGCCTGTCATCATGTGCCGGTGCATACGTCTGAGAGCAGTCGGGGCAGCCGTGGAAAGGGCATGGGCCTCGGCCTCGCGCTCGCGTCCGCCGTCGCCTTCGGGGGATCGGGAGTCGCGGCCAAGCCGCTGATCGAGGCGGGCCTCGACCCGCTGCACGTGGTGTGGCTGCGGGTCGCGGGCGCGGCCCTCGTGATGCTGCCGCTCGCCGTGCGCCACCGCGCGCTGCTGCGCCGCCGCCCCGGACTGCTCGCCGGGTTCGGGCTGCTGGCCGTGGCCGGGGTCCAGGCCTGCTACTTCGCCGCGATATCCCGCATCCCCGTGGGTGTCGCCCTGCTGGTCGAGTACCTGGCGCCCGCGCTCGTGCTCGGCTGGGTGAGGTTCGTGCAGCGTCGGCCGGTGACGCGTGCCGCCGCCCTCGGCGTGGTCCTCGCGGTCGGCGGACTCGCCTGCGTCGTGGAGGTCTGGGCGGGCCTCAGCTTCGACGCCCTCGGGCTGCTGCTCGCGCTCGGCGCGGCCTGCTGCCAGGTCGGCTACTTCGTCCTGTCCGACCAGGGCAGCGACGCCGGCGACGAGGCACCCGACCCGCTCGGCGTCATCGCGTACGGCCTGCTGGTCGGGGCCGCCGTCCTGACCGCGGTCGCCCGCCCCTGGAGCATGGACTGGGAGCTGCTCGCGGACTCGGCCGACATGGACGGCACGCCGGTCGCCGTCGCGCTGCTGCTGTCCTGGATCGTCCTCGTCGCCACGGTCCTCGCGTACGTCACCGGCGTCGTCTCGGTGCGCCGGCTCTCGCCGCAGATCGCGGGCGTCGTCGCCTGCCTGGAGGCGGTCATCGCCACCATCCTCGCCTGGGTGCTGCTCGGCGAGCACCTGTCGGCGCCGCAGCTCGTGGGCGGGGCGGTCGTGCTGGCCGGCGCGTTCATCGCGCAGTCCTCGACGCCCGGCAAAGGCTCCGGGGGACCGGTCGCGGGCGGCGGCGCCGAAAGGGAGTTGTCCGCCCGGGGAACGGCCGCCTAGGGTGCTGATCATGCATGCGAACACGCTCGTCCTCCCGCCTCCGGCCGCCTGAGGCGGGCCCTCCGGAAACCGAGCCCGGCGTCTCGCCGGGCCGGACGGTGCTGCCCGCAGACGAAGTCCGCGGACCCCGCCCAGCGGCGGTCCCTTCCGAACTTCCGCGCGTCCCGTGACGTCCGCGTGGCTCGCGCATCTGCGGAGAGAAAACGTGTCGAATGCCGTTTCCGGCCTGCCCGTCGGGCGAGGCCTGCTGTATCTGATCGTCGCCGGAGCCGCCTGGGGCACCGCGGGCGCCGCCGCCTCGCTGGTCTACCGCACCAGCGACATGGGCCCCGTCGCCCTGTCGTTCTGGCGCTGCGCCACCGGGCTCGTCCTGCTGTTCGCCGCCCGGCTGCCGCGCCGCCGCCCTCGTACCGCCGCGGCCGGACCGCTCGGCCGCAGGGTGCGGCGCGCCTGCGTCACGGGTGTCGGGCTCGCCGTGTTCCAGACGTCCTACTTCTCGGCCGTGGAGGCGACCGGCCTCGCCGTCGCCACCGTCGTCACGCTCGGCGCGGGCCCCGTGCTCATCGCGCTCGGGGCGCGGCTGACGCTGGGGGAGCGGCTCGGCCGCGGCGGGCTCGCCGCCGTCGCCGGGGCGCTCGCCGGGCTCGCCGTGCTCGTCCTCGGCGGCGAGGGCACCACCGTCGGCCCGTGGGGCGTGCTGCTCGCGCTGCTGTCGGCGGCCGGGTACAGCGCGATGACGCTGGTCACGCGCCGGTGGGGGCGCGACGGCGGGGCGGACGCCGCCGCCACCTCCGTCGGGGCGTTCGCGGTGACGAGCCTGTGTCTGCTGCCGTTCGCCCTCGCCGAGGGGATCCTCCCGCACACGGCCGAACCGGCCCGCCTGGTGGGGCTGCTGGCCTACATCGCCGCCGTGCCCACGGCGCTGGCCTACGGCCTGTACTTCGCGGGCGCGGCCGTCGTACGGTCGGCCACCGTGTCCGTGATCATGCTGCTGGAGCCGGTGAGCGCGGCCGTGCTGGCCGTGGTCCTGCTCGGAGAACACCTCACGGCGGCCACCCTGGCCGGGACGCTGCTGCTGCTCGCCTCGGTCACCGGGCTCGCCGCGACGGAGGCGAGGGACGCCCGCACCCGTGGCGAACAGCCCGCGCCGGCATGACGGCCGGGGCCGCGGGGCCTTCCCGGTGAGGGCCTCGCGGCCCCGGTGTCGTCACCGGGTCGCCAGGTAGTCGGGCAGTTCGGTGCCGGGTGCCAGGCCGGGGTCGGGGACCGGGGCGTCGTAGCCCTTGCGGAGCGGGACGACGCCCGCCCAGTGCGGGAGGGAGAGGTCCTCGGGCTCGTCGTTCACGCCGCCCGTGCGGAGCTTGGCGGAGACCTCGCGGAGGTCGAGGCGGATCACGGCGGTGGCGGCCAGTTCCTTCTTGTTGGCCGGGCGCGAGTCGGCGGCGCGGCCCGGTACGACGTGGTCGACCAGCGCGTCCAGGGCCTGCCGCTTCTCCTCCGGGTCCGTCACGTCGTACGCGACGCCGTGCACCACCACGGAGCGGTAGTTGATCGAGTGGTGGAAGGCCGAGCGGGCGAGGACCAGCCCGTCGACGTGCGTCACCGTCAGGCAGACCGGCAGCCCCGGGTCGGCCTGGCCGGCCGCCCGCAGCGGGCGCGAGCCCGTCGAGCCGTGCACGTACAGCCGCTCGCCGACCCGGGCGTACAGCGTGGGCAGCACGACCGGCGCGCCGTCGCGGACGAAGCCCAGATGGCAGACGTACCCCTCGTCGAGTATCGCGTGCACCAGGTCCTTGTCGTAGCGGGCCCGGTCCGCGGAGCGGGTGGGGACCGTGCGGTCGGTCGGCGAGTAGGCGGCGGGCCGCGACGGCGGCTGCGTGGTCCCCTGCATGACGGCTCTCCATTGCACTAGTGCATACTTGAGTTTGTGCTAGGAGACTATCGGATCACTGGGCGGCGTGCGGCCGACATTTCCGCGAGCATCGAGCGCGCGGTGGGAGCGGGCGAGCTGCGGCCCGGCCAACTGCTGCCGCCGATGCGGGAGTTGGCGGCCGACCTGGGCGTGAACCCCAACACGGTCGCGGCGGCGTACCGCACGCTGCGCGAGCGCGGGGTCATCGAGACGGCCGGACGGCGGGGGAGCAGGGTGCGTCCCGCGCCGGCCACGACCGGGCGTGACCACATCCGGGTGGACGTGCCCGAGGGCGTGCGCGACCTGTCGAGCGGCAACCCGGACCCCGCGCTGCTGCCGCCCCTGGAACGGGCGCTGGCGGCAGCGGCGGCCGACGGCGACCGGGCGCCCGTCCTGTACGGCGCGGACGCCGTGGACCCGGAGCTGGCGCGGCTCGCGCGGGCCGCGCTCGCCGCCGACGGCGTGCCCGACGGACCGCTCGCCGTCGTCTCCGGTTCCCTCGACGCCGTGGAGCGGGTCCTCGCCGCGCACCTCAAGCCGGGCGACACCGTCGCCGTCGAGGACCCCGGCTGGGGCCGGACCCTCGACCTCGTCCCGGCCCTCGGGCTGCGGACCGTGCCGGTCGGCATCGACGACGACGGGCCGCGCGCCGAGGACGTACGGCGCGCCCTCGCGGCCGGGGCGCGCGCCCTGATCGTCACGGACCGGGCGCAGAACCCGACCGGCGCCGCGGTGAGCGCCCCACGCGCGCGTGCCCTGCGGGACGTGCTCGCCGAGCACCCCGACACGCTGCTGATCGAGGACGACCACGGCCACGGCATCGTCGACGTGCCGCTGCACCCCCTCGCGGGCGCCACCCGGCACTGGGCGTTCGTGCGCTCGGTGGCCAAGGCCTACGGCCCCGACCTGCGGCTCGCCGTCGTCACCGGCGACGCCGTCACGCTCGACCGGCTCCGGGGGCGGCAGCGGCTCGGGCCCGGCTGGGTGAGCGTGCTCCTGCAACGCGCCGTCGTGCGGCTGTGGGCCGACGGGGCGGTGGACGGGCCGGCGGTGGCGGCGGCGTACGGGCGGCGCCGGGACGCGCTGATCGGCGCGCTCGCCCGGCGCGGGATCGCGGCGCACGGGCGCAGCGGCATGAACGTGTGGGTTCCGGTGCCGGACGAGACCGGCGCCGTCGCCCGCCTCCTGCACGCCGGCTGGGCCGTGTCCCCCGGCGCCCGCTTCCGCATGAGCGCCCCGCCCGGCATCCGCGTCACCGTCTCGACGCTGGCAGAGGACGAGGTGGGAAAACTGGCGGATGCGGTTGCTTCGGCGGTGGGGGGTGCGGTGGGGCGGGGGTATGTGTAGGGGGAATGCGGTGCGGGGAGGGCCCTTTGAGGCCGACCCGCGGCGGCCGTCGCTCCGTGTCCTCGTCCCGGGGAGCCGCCAGCCGGCCGGCGTCCAGGCCGGGAGCCGTCTGCCGAGACGGCGCATCTAGACCTGGGGAGTCGCCTGCTGGTCCAGCGCCTCGGCCGGGGTAGTCGCCTGCCGGGTCGGCGTCTTGGCCGGGGTAGTCGCCTGCCGGGTCGGCATCTCCGCCCGGGGTTCCTCCCGGCGCCGACCCTGCGCCCTGGACCGGGCCCCGGGCCCCCGCCCCTGCGTCAGTGCCGCCCCCGCCAGGACGATCAGGGCGCCCACCGGGGTCGACCACGTCAGGGATTCGTCCAGGATGGCGACGCCCGCGGCGGTGGCGATCACCGGGATGAAGTAGGTGACCATCTGGGCGGTCGTCGGCCCGACCTCGGCGACCAGGCCGTACTGGAGGAGTACGGCGAAGCCCGTGCCCAGCGTGCCCAGGGCCGCGACCGCCAGCAGGGGCACCACCGGCAACCCGTCCGGCGCGTCCGTGAACAGCGGGGTGACCACGGCCAGCTGGACCGTCGCCAGCATCAGCTGCGCGCCCGTCAGGGACAGGTGGGAGTGGCTGGAGCCGGCGAGCGTGCGGCGGACGTAGATCCAGCCGATCGGGTAGCTGAGCGAGGCCAGCAGGGCCATCGCCGTGCCCGTGGCGTCCAGGCCCGCGAAGCCCTGCCAGGCCCCGAGCACCGTCAGGACGCCGAGGAAACCGATGCCGAGGCCGGCGACCCGCAGCCGCGTCGGCCGGTCCTCCGACAGCGCGACCAGGGACAGGGCCATGCCCCACAGCGGCGAGGTGGCGTTGCAGATGCCCGCCAGAGTGGACGGGATGGTCAGTTCCGCGTACGCGAACAGGGAGAACGGCAGTGCGTTGAGCAGGAACCCGGCGACCGCCAGATGGCCCCAGGTGCGCGCCCCGCGCGGCAGCCGGTCCCGTTTCACGGCCATCGCCGCGGCCAGCACCGCCGTACCGAACAGCAGGCGGCCGAGCGTCACCTGGAACGGGGCGTAGCCCTCCGTGCCCACCTTGATCAGGAGGAAGCTGAAGCCCCAGATCAGGGACAGGACGCCGAAGCGCAGGCGCCAGTCCAGTGCGCGGCGGGGCGGGGCGGTGACCGGAGGCGGGGAGGCGGTGGCGCTGCTCATGCGGACCACCATGCCCGCCGACAACCTCGTAGCACAATCGAGATTTCGCGCGGGACATCTCGTAGCATCGCTTACATGTTGAACCTGGAGCGCCTGCGCACCCTCGACGCCCTCGCCCGGCACGGCTCGGTCAGCGGCGCCGCCGAAGGGCTGCACATCACGACGTCGGCCGTCTCCCAGCAGTTGTCCAAGCTGGAGCGCGAGGTCGGACAGCGGCTCCTCGCCAAGAACGGGCGCGGTGTGCGCCTCACCGACGCGGGCCGGCTGCTCGCCGAGCACGCGGCCCGCATCCTGTCCCAGGTCGAGCTGGCGCAGTCCGACCTGGAGGCGCACCGCGGTCAGGTCGCGGGCGAGCTGCGGCTGTCGGCGTTCCCGACGGCCGCGCGCGGCCTGTTCCCGTCGGCGCTCGCCGCCCTGCGCGCCGACCACCCGGACCTGCGGGTGCGCTCCCGCGAGCTGGAACCGGAGCACGGCGTGCGCGGCGTCGTGCGCGGCGACCTCGACCTGGCGGTGGTGCTCGACTGGTACAACAAGCCGATGCCGGTGCCGGACGGCCTGGTCAAGGCGCAGCTCCTGGACGACCCGGCCGATGTGGCGGTGCCGGCCGGGCACCGGCTCGCGGACCGTGCCGAGGTGGACCTCGCCGAGTTCGCCGAGGACGAGTGGATCACCTGGGGCGAGGGCGAGTTCTGCCACGAGTGGCTGATGTTCACGCTCCGCTCCAAGGGCATCGAACCGATCGTCGGCCACCGCGCCGCCGAGGCCCACACCCAGCTCGGCCTGGTCGCCGCGGGCCTCGGCGTGTGCATCGCCCCGCTGCTGGGCCGCCGCCCCGTCCCGCCCGGCGTCGTCACCGTCCCGCTCAAGCAGCGGGTGCGACGGCACGTCTACGTCGTCTGGCGCGCGGACGCCGACCGCCGCCCGTCGATCCGGGCGGCGGTCGCGGCACTGCGGACGGCGGCGGAGCAGCTCGGCTGAGGCGGCAGACCCGGGCGGCCGGGTGCCGGCCGGGAAGATCTCACCGGGACAGCCGGCTCGCGGACGTCCCAGGGCACGGCCGACGGGCCGCGCCTGCCGTCAGGCCAGCGAGATGGAGTCGCCTTCGACGGTGATCCGCTCCGCGGGGAGCGGTTTCGTCGCGGGCCCCTTGCGCACACTGCCGTCGCTGACGGAGAACGTGCTGTTGTGGCACGGGCAGACGATCACGCCGTCCGCGACGCCCGACACCGCGCAGCCCTGGTGCGTGCACTTCGCCGAAAAGGCCTTGAACGTGCCCGCGGTCGGCTGCGTGACCACCACGCCCTGCTCCTTGAAGACCTTCCCGCCGCCCTCCGGGATGTCGGAGGTCTTCGCCAGTACGACGCCGGACCCGCCCGGGGACTCCGTGCCCGCGCCGCCCGACGACGACCCGTCCGGCGACGTCCCGGCGTCCGGCGACGACCCGTCGTCCGATCCGCACGCGGTCAGGGCGGCGGCGAACCCCGCCGCCCCCACCGCCGCCACGACGGTCCGACGGGCGGGCCCCGGCGCGGGACGGTGCGCCGCGGGCTGAGACGATGCGCTGGTCATGGTGGATTTCCTTCCGCCGGCCTGCTCGTGCTGCCTTCCTATGATCCATACCCTCTTACGGTCCGCGCGCCCGGACCGTTCAGCCGTCGCGGAACATCCGGCGCCGCCCTGGTCCCGAGCCGCCCCGGCCCGCACCGTCCCGACCGTCGTCCGGCTACGGGCCGCGCAGGATGTCCGTGGTGATGTCCGCCAGTGACTTGCCGGTGCGGAAGGCTTCGGCGCGCATGAGGGCAAGCGCGTCCTCGGGGGTGAGCCCCTGCCGGGCCGCCAGGGCGCCGACGGCACGCGCGGTGTCGAACCAGTGGGCGCGGACGATCTCTTGCGGCTCCCAGGCCGGTGCCCGGGCCCCGGTGATGATCATCTCGCGGGTCGGCAGGAGGGCGGCCGCCACGGCGTCGGCCACGTGCGACGCCTGTTCCAGGGCCTCCTTGCTCAGAGCCTGGGAACGGAGCGCCAGCAGGTCGACCGTTCCCAGGACGTAGTCGCCGAAGAAGACGGGGAGCGCGTACACCGACCCCACCTGCGGCAGCCTCTCGCGCATGGTCGCGCCGAAGAGGGGCCAGGGCGACAGCTCCTGGCGCAGGTCGTGCACCGCCACGGGTTCACCGGAGTGGGCGGCGCTGATGCAAGGGCCTTCCAGCACCGTGAACTGGATCTCCTCCAGCAGGAGCGCCGCGTCGTCGGAGGCTGCGAGCAACTGGCGGGAGGGGGTGTCGGTGAGCAGCGAAAGGGTGGCGCCGTCCATGCCCAGCCCTTCGCACAACGCCCCGCACACCGCCCGTGGGACCTCCTCGGCGGGTGCCTTCGCCGCGGCTTCCGCGACCAGCCGCGCCGCCTTGACGGCTTCGGCCGTCATCGGACCCACCGCCGGCCCGGTACGGACGGGAGTGTGCGATGCGCCGTCTGCGGATGAGAAGCCATGCCGGCGGAGTACCCCGGCTTGCCGTGACGACGCCGACCGCGGCTGCGTCGCCTGTGGTGGTGTGTCGCCTGTGGCCGCTTTCTGCCGGTCCGGCCGGGTGCCCGGCCGCGTCGGCGGAACGACGGCACAAGACCAAGGGCCGGGGCATGGGTCGCCGCCTGGCTGCGCGCCGCCCCCGTCAAGGAGAGATCACATGGAGAACGCCAAGTCGCGCAGGGGAGAGCAGGGCCCGTGCGAACGCCCCCGGACGCCGTCATGCTCGCGGCGTCCGGGGGCGTTCGCACCCGCAGCCCGTTGCCCCGTCGGCCCGGTCACTGACCGGGCCGACGGGGCAACGGGGCGGTCTCAGGCGCGCCGTCGGGCCCACAGCGGGGTGACGAACGCGATGAGGACGGCTGCGACACCGATCTGGAAGATGTGGCGGATCCAGTCGATACCGCCGGTGTCGCGCACACCGAAGGCGGTGGCGAGCGCGTTGCCGGCGACGGCGCCGATGATGCCCATGATGACTGTCAGCCACAGGGGGATGGGCTGACGTCCGGGGACGACGAGCTTGGCCAGCAGGCCGATGATGAGCCCGGCGATGATCGCCCAGAGGAACGACACGACAACTCCTTCCGTTCACTGCCCTTTCGAGCACCCCACGTGTGCCCACCGGAGGTCGACGTAAGCGGCGTCGGCACCAGGAAGTTCCACGCGGGGTCCTGGAACGCGACATCTGGTGCGGCCGCCGCGGCGCGGTTCGCCTAGCCGCGGCGGCGGAGGGGATGGCTGCCGTACCAGTCCAGGCACAGCACGGTGGCGTCGTCCTCGAGGTGGCCTCCGCAGGCGTCGCGGACGGCGGTGGCCAGGTGCCGGGTGGCCTCGCGCGGGTGGCGGGTGCGGGTGTCCCGGATGAGCGCGGGCAGGTCCACACCGGCGGCCCTGCGCTCCTGCATGCCGTCGGTGAGCATGAACAGCCGGTCCCCCGGGCGCAGGTGCAGTTCCTGGACGCGATAGGCGGTGGGCGAGGCGACGCCGAAGGGCAGGTTGGCGAAGAGGTCCAGTTCCTCGACGGTGTCGTCGCGCAGGAGCAACGGCCGCGGGTGGCCGGCGTTGACCAGGTGCACCCTGCCGCTGTCGAGGGAGATGCGCAGCAACTGGCCGGTGGCGATGCCGCGGTCGTGGTCCAGGAGTGCCTGGTGCGCTTGACGGGCCTGCTCCGCGATGTCGTGTCCGGCGCGCCGGGCGCCGCGCAGCGCGCCGAGCAGGAGGGTGGCCAGCAGGGCGGACTCGGTGTCGTGCCCCATGGCGTCGGTGATGGACAGGTGCAGCGTGTCCGTGTCCAGGGCGTAGTCGTAGGTGTCACCGCTGATGTCGTCGGCCGGTACCAGTCCGCCGGCGAGGGCGAACTGTTCGGCCTCGCAGCATGAGGCGGAAGGCAGCAGCTGATGCTGGATCTCCGCGGCAAGGCTGATGGGCGTGGTGCGTCGGCCCCAGTGGTAAAGGTCGGTGAAACGCCGGTCGGTGACGATGATGTACGCCAAGGCGTGCGCGGCTTCGCCGACTTGACGCAGCACCGTCTCGTCGACGTGCGGCAGCGTCATCTCCAGCACCCCGACGCAGTCGCCGCGGTTGGTCACCGGCGAAATGGCCAGGTGGCCGCCCTCCTCGTCCGGTTGGACGTGGAGACGCTGGGACATCAGAACCTTCTCGTGCACACTGCCGCGCAGGCCGATGCGCGTCGGTCTGCGTCCGTTGTGCGTCCTGTCGGCGGTCGTGAGCTGGACGAGTTCCTCGCCGACCAGGTCGACGAAGAGGAACGACACGCAGGTCGCCCCGAATCGCTTGAGCAGGTTCCGTGCCACCACGTCGACGGACTCCACCGGCGACGCTTCCTCCGCCTCCGCCAGTACGTCTTCCAGTCCCAATACTCCGTCCACAGCCGCCTCCCTCGGTTCCCGTTGCTTCTTCCCCGAGACGGCTGCCTTTCACGTCGCGGCCTGTGACGCACCGTGTTCACGGGTCGGGGTCGGCGGTGCGAGCTGCCGTAAGAGAGGGTGCCGACTGCCAAGTTTCCGACGACGGCGTTCGGCTCGGGACCGCCCACGATCACCCTGCGTTACTATGTTCCCCTCGTGCGGCGTTGAGGGGACAGGTGGCCAAGACATGCTGGAAGAGGTCACCGCGACCCGCTACATCACGCCCCTGCGGGAGGGCGGTTCACTGCCGGGACTCGTCGAGGCCGACGACCTCCGGACGTACGTGCTGAAGTTCACCGGCGCCGGGCAGGGCCGCAAGACGCTGGTCGCCGAGGTCCTGTGCGGCGAACTCGCCCGCCGGCTCGGCTTCCGGGTGCCGCGCCTGGTGACGGTCCACGTCGATCCGGTACTGGGCCTCGGCGAACCCGACCAGCAGGTGCAGGAACTGCTCAAGTCCAGCGGCGGCACCAACCTCGGCATGGACTTCCTGTCCGGCGCGCTCGGCTTCGACCCGCTCGCCTTTCGGGTGGGCCCCGAGGAGGCCGGGCGGATCGTCTGGTTCGACGCGCTCGTCAACAACGTCGACCGCTCCTGGCGCAACCCCAACCTCCTCGTCCACCGGGGCGAGCTCTGGCTGATCGACCACGGCGCCACCGTGATCTGGCACCACAACTGGCCCGGCGCCGAAACCTCCGCGGCCCGCCCCTACGACGCCTCCGAGCACGCCCTCGCCCTCTTCCGCCCGGACGTCGCCGCGGCCGCCGCCGACCTCGCGCCGCTCGTCACCGCCGACCTCCTCGCCGAGGTCACCGCCGAGATCCCGGACGCCTGGCTGACCGGTGAGCCCGGCTTCGACACCCCGGACGACCTGCGCCGGGCCTACGCGCGGCCCCTGCTCGCCCGCGCGGCCGTCGTCCACCAGCGCATCAAGGAGGCCCAGTGACCGGGCGCCACATCATCAGGGCGGGCCAGGGCGGCGGCCGGGACGTCTTCGAGTACGCCCTGCTGCGCGTCGTCCCGCGCGTCGAACGCGGCGAGTGCGTCAACGCCGGCGTGCTGCTGTACTGCCGCGCCAAGGCCTTCGTCGTCGCGCGCACCCACCTCGACGAGGCACGCCTGCTGGCCCTCGACCCGGACGCGGACGTGGCGGGCGTCCGGGCCGCGCTGCGCGCCGTCGAGGGTGTGTGCGCGGGCGGCGAGGCCGCCGGGCAGGCGGGGCAGGACGACGCCGGACGCCGCTTCCGCTGGCTCGTCGCGCCCCGCTCGACGGTGGTCCGGCCGGGCCCCGTGCACACCGGCCTCACCACCGACCCGGCCGCCGAGGCGGAACGCCTGCTGGACCTGCTCGTACGGTGAGCCGTCGGGGAGCAGTGCGCAGGCTTCAGCTCCGGCGCCGCTTCACCCAGTAGGCGGTCCCCAGCGCCGCACCGGCCACGAACACCGCGCCCGCCGCGAGGTCCCCGGCGCTCGGCCCGCCCGCCGACGAGCCGCCCACTCCGCCCCGCACGCCACGGCTCGCCGGGGCGGTCTCGGGAGCCGTGGGCCCGGCCGGAGTGGAGACGGGGACGGTGGGCACCGCGGTGGGGGTGGGCGCCACGGTCGGGGTCACCGGCACGGACGGAGTCACCGGCACGGACGGGGTCACGGGCACGGACGGAGTGGGCACGGACGGAGTCACCGGCACGGACGGCGAAGCCGGTCTGGGCGAACTCGTGGACGACGTGAGGCCGCCGCGCCGGGGCAGCGCCTCACAGGCGATCCCGTCGTCCGGACCGGGGTCCTCGTCGAGTCGGTGGGGATCGCTCGGATCCAGGTCGAACACGGCCTGCGCCTCCTCCTGGGAGGTGAAGTCGCGGCAGTCGAGGTCCTGGGCATGGGCGGGATGGGCCAGCGGAACGGCCGAGGCGAGCGCGATCAGCGTGCCGATGACACTGGTGCGACGGCGCATGGTGCGCCTCCTTTCCGGCCACGAATGGCTCGGACCTCGACGCTAGGAGCCGTCCGCTGCCGTCGCGCGCGGCCGAGGGCCGATCGGGTGCTTCCCGCCCGCGCGGGCGGGACCCGGCGCGGGCCGGGCGCGGAACGGTCCGGGGCCGGACGCGCGGGGAATGGATCACACGCGCGTGGTGTGCCGTTGACACCGGGTGCCAGGGCTTCTAGCGTCACGTCTGCCGAAGGTACTAAGCGGTCGCTCACCCATGGGTGGCGTGCCGCACGAGAGCCGCATCCCTAGGGCGAGGAGAAGCAGCAATGTCCACCACTGAGCAGCGGGTCGCAGTCGTCACCGGTGCCGCGCGCGGCATCGGCGCCGCCACCGCCGTACGACTGGCCGAAGAGGGCCGCGCGGTCGCCGTGCTCGACCTCGACGAGGCCGCCTGCAAGGACACCGTCGAGAAGATCACCGCCGCGGGCGGCAGGGCGATCGCCGTCGGCTGCGACGTCTCCGACGAGGCGCAGGTCGAGGCGGCCGTCGCGCGCGTCGCCGAGGAACTGGGCGCGCCGACGATCCTCGTCAACAACGCGGGTGTGCTGCGCGACAACCTGCTGTTCAAGATGAGCGCCACCGACTGGGACACGGTCATGAACGTGCACCTGCGGGGCGCCTTCCTGATGTCCCGGGCCTGCCAGAAGCACATGGTCGACGCCGGCTTCGGCCGCATCGTCAACCTCTCCTCGTCCTCCGCGCTCGGCAACCGCGGCCAGGCCAACTACGCCGCCGCCAAGGCCGGTCTCCAGGGCTTCACCAAGACCCTCGCCAAGGAGCTGGGCAAGTTCGGCATCACCGCGAACTCGGTCGCCCCCGGCTTCATCGTCACCGAGATGACCAAGTCCACCGCCGAGCGCGTCGGCATGGGCTTCGAGGAGTTCCAGGCCGCCGCCGCCTCGCAGATCCCGGTGCAGCGCGTCGGACGGCCGGACGACATCGCCAACGCCATCGCCTTCTTCACGGGCGACGCGGCGGGCTTCGTCTCCGGCCAGGTGCTGTACGTCGCCGGCGGACCGCTCAACTAAGGGAACACGCACATGACTTCCGTGGAACTCTCGGGCAAGGTCGCCCTCATCACCGGCGCCAGCCGCGGCATCGGCTACGGCGTCGCCGAGGCGCTGGTCGCGCGCGGCGACCGGGTCTGCATCACCGGCCGCAACGAGGACGCCCTGCAGGAGGCCGTCGAGAAGCTCGGCGCCGACCGGGCCGTCGGCGTCGCCGGCAAGGCGCACGACGAGGCCCACCAGGCGGTCGCCGTCGAGCGCACGATGGAGGCCTTCGGCCGCGTCGACTACCTGGTCAACAACGCCGGCACCAACCCCGTGTTCGGGCCGATCGCCGACCTGGACCTGAACGTCGCCCGCAAGGTCTTCGAGACCAACGTCGTCTCCGCGCTCGGCTTCGCCCAGCGCACCTGGCACGCCTGGCAGAAGGATAACGGCGGCGCAATCGTCAACATCGCCTCCGTCGCGGGCCTCGCGCCCTCGCCGTTCATCGGCGCGTACGGCGTCAGCAAGGCCGCGCTGATCAACCTGACCGTGCAGCTGGCGCACGAGTTCGCGCCCAAGGTGCGGGTCAACGCGATCGCCCCGGCCGTCGTCAAGACCAAGTTCGCGCAGGCCCTGTACGAGGGCCGGGAGGCGGAGGCCGCCGCGGCCTACCCGCTGGGCCGGCTCGGCGTACCCTCCGACATCGGCGGCGCCGCCGCGTTCCTCACGTCGGAGCAGTCGGACTGGGTCACCGGGCAGACGCTCGTCGTCGACGGCGGCATCTTCCTCAACGCCGGCGTGGCCTGACCCCCCCCCGCGGCAGCGGTGCGGGCGCCCGTACGGCGGACGGCGGGCGCCCATACCGGCACGGGGGGGGCGGCGAGGGCCGACAACGTGGTCAAAGACGCGTCGATCAAGGTCACAGCGTCCGGGGAGGTCCGGTCGGCCCGGTGCTGCGGTATCGTCTGCCGACCCTTGGTACGGCAGATCGAGGAGCGTGCGCGTGTTCAACCGGAACCGAGGCCTGCGGCGGATGGCGGCCATCGCGTCCATATCATCGCTGGTGGCCGGGTGCGGTGTCCTGTCTTCCGATACCCCGGACGACGAGGGGCCAATCGTACTGGGGACCACCAGTCCGCCGAGCACGCTGGATCCTGCCGCCTCGTGGGACAGCTCCTGGGAGCTCTTCCGCAACATCTACCAGACGCTGCTCGCCTACCCCGACGGTGCGACCACGCCCCAGCCGGACGCCGCCGAGGAGTGCGGCTTCACCGACAGCTCGAACCAGGTCTACCGCTGTGAGCTGCGCGAGGGCCTGACCTTCTCCAACGGGGACCCGCTCGACGCGGCGGCAGTGAAGCACTCCATCGACCGGATCCGGACCATCGAGGTCAACGGCGGTCCCGCCGGTCTGCTCAGCAGCCTCGACCGGGTGCAGGCGCCGAGCGACCGCGAGGTGGTGTTCCACCTCAACAAGGCCGACGCCACCTTCCCGTTCGTGCTCGCGACGCCCGCCATGTCGATCGTCAACCCCGCCGAGTACCCGCCCGACGCGCTGCGCAAGGACGGCAAGGTCTTCGGCTCCGGGCCGTACGTCCTCGAGTCCTACCAGGACGGCAAGAAGGCCGAACTGGTCAAGAACGACCGCTACAAGGGCTTCGCGGAGCACCAGAACGACGCGGTGACCGTGCACTACTTCGCGGACTCCGCCAGCATGGTCAAGGCCCTGCGCGCCAAGCGGATCGACATCACCTACCGCGGTCTCGCGGCCGGTGACATCGTCGCCCTCCAGAGCAAGAACTCCCAGGAGGAGATCCAGATCGTCGAGGGCTCGGGCACCGACATCAACTACCTGGTGTTCAACCCGAACGACCCGATGGCGAACAAGAAGCCCGTCCGGCAGGCCATCGCCCAGCTCGTGGACCGCGCCGCCATCGCGCACAAGGTCTACAAGGACACCGTCGTCCCGCTGTACTCGATGGTCCCCAAGGGCCTCACCGGCCACACCACCGCCTTCTTCGACGACTTCGGCGAGCCGGACGCCGCCAAGGCGCGCAAGATCCTCACCGAGGCCGGCATCACCACGCCCGTCCCGCTCACCTTCTGGTACACCACGGACCGGTACGGCTCCGAGACCGGCCTGCAGTTCAAGGAGATCAAGCGCCAGCTGGAGGAGTCCGGCCTCTTCGAGATCACCCTCAAGAGCCGCCCCTGGAAGACCTACGTGACGGGCTACCAGAAGGGCGAGTACCCGGTGTTCGGCCGCGGCTGGTCCCCGGACTTCCCGGACCCGGACAACTTCATCGCCCCCTTCGTCGGCGAGCAGAACGCCCTCGGCACGCCCTACCCGGCCACCAGGATCACCAGCGATCTGCTGCCCCGCTCGCGCCGGGAGAGCGACCGCGGCAACGTGGTGAAGGAGTTCGAGGAGGCCCAGGAGATCCTCGTGAAGGACGCGCGTCTGCTGCCGCTGTGGCAGGGCAGGCAGTACGTGGGGGCGAGCGAGGACATCTCGGGCGCCGAGCGGGCCATGGACCCGTCGACGATCATGATGATGTGGGAGCTGCACCGCAAGACCAGCTGGTAGCGCACGGATGTGCGGTCCGCCGGGCCGGTTGTCAGTGGCCGCCGGTAGGTTCTGAAGCCTGAAGTGACCGCACACCGTAAGGACGTTGACGTGACCGACATCGCCATGCTGCCCGAGTCCTGGCGCGGGGTTCTGGGCGACGAGCTGCAGCAGCCCTACTTCAAGGAGCTGACCGAGTTCGTCGAGGAGGAGCGGGCGAGAGGTCCCGTCTACCCGCCGCGCGAGGAGGTCTTCGCGGCCCTGGAGGCGACGCCGTACGACAAGGTGAAGGTGCTGATCCTGGGCCAGGACCCCTACCACGGCGAGGGCCAGGGCCACGGCCTGTGCTTCTCGGTCCGGCCCGGCGTGCGCGTCCCCCCGTCCCTGCGGAACATCTACAAGGAGATGCACGAGGAGCTGGGCATGCCGATCCCGGACAACGGCTATCTGATGCCGTGGGCCGAGCAGGGCGTCCTGCTGCTCAACGCGGTGCTCACGGTCCGCGCCGGTGAGGCCAACTCGCACAAGGGCCGCGGCTGGGAGAGGTTCACCGACGCGGTGATCCGCGCGGTGGCCGAGCGGCCGGACCCGGCCGTGTTCGTGCTGTGGGGCAACTACGCGCAGAAGAAGCTGCCGCTCATCGACGCCGAGCGGCACGCGGTGGTGAAGGGGGCGCACCCCTCGCCGCTGTCGGCGAAGAAGTTCTTCGGCTCCCGGCCCTTCACGCAGATCAACGAGGCGATCGCACGGCAGGGCCACGAGCCGGTCGACTGGCGCATCCCGAACCTCGGCTGACGCCCGCCGCGCCGGGCCGGTCCGTCACCGGGCCGGCCCAGTGCCGCCCGGAGCGGCCTGACCGGGATCGTCCGTGCCTGCCGTTAGCGTCGGATCCGACCAGTCGGTGAACGCGGAGGACACGGTGGCTGAGCGACAGGAGCAGGCGGCACCGGATGCCGTGATGACGCGGATCGGCCAGGTCGTGATGCTGCATCACGCCGGGGACCGCGAGGAGGCCCGGCAGCGCTTGCTGGGCCTGTGGGCCGAGATCGGCGAGGACGGCGACCCGCTGCACCGCTGCACGCTGGCCCACTACCTGGCCGACACGCAGGACGACCCCGCCGACGAACTGGCCTGGGACCTCAGAGCGCTGACCGCCGCCGAGGAACTCACCGACGACCGCCTCGCCGCCCACGAGCGCGCCCTCGCCGTCCGGGCCCTGTACCCCTCCCTGCATCTGAACCTCGCCGCCGACTACGTCAGGCTCGGCCACCGCGACGCCGCCCGCACCCATCTGCGCCGCGCCCGCGAAGCGTCCGGGTCCCTCGCCGACGACGGCTACGGCAACGGCGTACGGGCGGCGATCGGGCGGCTGGAGGCCCGGTTGCGCGAAAGCCCCGGGGACGGCGGCCCCGGACCACGGCCCCCGCGGCAGCGACCGTAGGGGGCGGTCCGCCGTCTTCTCAGCGCCCGTGGGTCCGTCGGCACATGGAGGCGAAGCCCCGGGGACGGCGGGAGCCGCAGGGGGAGAGGCCGCCGCCGGTCAACGCCCCTGGGTCCGTCGGCAGATGGCGGCCTCCGGGCTGTCCCGGCGCCAGCCGCCGTACACCTCGCCCAGCGCGCACACGTCGGTGGTGCCGGGGACCTGCTTGCGGATCAGCTCGGGCAGGGCCGGAAGGTCGACGCGCGGCCGGCGCGGCTCGGGGCGCGGCGACCGGGTGCGCGGGGCCTGCCGCGCCCGCTCGGGCTGCTGGGCCCGCTGCGGGACCGGTGCCGCCGGGCGGCGGGTGGCCGGCCCGGCCGGTGCGGCCTCGCGGCCGGGGGAGACGCGGGCCAGGGCCTCGCGGGCCGGGGCCTGCACGATCCGCGGCTCCGCCCGGCCGTCCGGCCGGGGCAGGGGCGGCCGGACGGGAGCCGTCGGCGGAGCCGGTGCGGGCGGGCGCGGAACCGTCACACAGCCGGTCAGGGCGGAGACAGCCACGGTCATCAGGAGCGTCGCTGTGGTCGTCGTTCGATGCACGGGCGCCACTCTGCTGGATCGGCGCGCGCCGGGGACACCGGACCGGCGCGCCATGCCCCGCACGGGTGATCTCCCGCCCCGTACGGAGGGCGCGGCGGCGCCAGGACGACACGGCCCGGACGGTGTCAGTCGCCGGTGACGCCGTCGATGCGCTCGCGGAGCAGGTCGGCGTGGCCGTTGTGGCGGGCGTACTCCTCGATCATGTGGGTGAGGATCCAGCGCAGGCTGATCGGGCCCTCGGTGAGGCGGCTGCGACCCCGGGAGGTGTCGTCCAGGCCGAAGCCTGCCGCGTTGCGCCGGGCGGTGGCGATCTCCGCCTGCCAGGTGGCGTGGGCCTCCTGCCAGGTGTCCGCCCCGGTGAGGTGGAACTCGCCGTCCGGGTCGGCCTCGCTGTAGTAGATCGGGCCCGGGTCGTCGTCCACGAGCACCTTGCGGAACCAGATCCGCTCCACCTCCGCCATGTGCCGCACCAGCCCCATCAGGGTCAGCTCGGAGGGCGCCGCGGAGGCGGTCCTGAGCTGGGCGTCGTTCAGTCCTTCGCACTTCAGGGCCAGGGTCCGGCGGTGGTAGTCGAGCCAGCCCTCCAGCATGGTGCGTTCGCCGGCGGTGGTCGCGGGCAGGCGGCGCTCGGTCGTCATGCCCGCATCCTCACTCACGGGCGTCCGCTGTCTCCACCGGGTTTTCCGTCGCCGAGCATTCCGGCCAGCAACTCCCGCAGGCCCGCCCGCACGTCCGCCGGGCTCGGCACCTCGCCGCTGAACGACCCCGCGACGCACGAGAACATCAGCCCGTCCGCCCAGGCGACCAGCGACAGCACGTGCCGCTCCGGGCAGGACGAGCCCGCCGCGGTCACCAGGGCGGCCAGCTGCGTGCGGAACCGGGCGCCCGTCGCGTCGTAGGAGGCGCGCAGTGCGGGGCGGCGCGTCGCCTCCAGGGCCAGTTCGTAGCGGGCCAGCGTCAGGTCCCGGTTGCGGGTGAGGGCGCGGTGCGCGACGAGCGCCAGCGCGTCCACCAGGGCGGGGACACCGTCCCGCGGGTCGGGCAGTTCCTCCAGCGCCAGCACGCGTGCCTCCCGCTCGGCGAGGCGCCGCACGGCCAGCTCCAGCAGCGCCTGGCGGGTGCGCGCCACGTTCGACGTGGCGCCCTGGGGGAGTCCCGCGGCCTCGTCCACGGCCCGGTGCGTGAGCCCGCGCATACCGCGCTCGGCGAGCAGGGCCAGGGCGGCGTCGGCGACGAGGTCGGCGCGCGAGGCGCCGGTGGTGCGTACGGACATGAGCCTCAACCTACCCGTCCGACTACAGCTGTAGTACCGTCGGAGCCGCGAGACGCACTACAGATGTAGTCGGGGGTTTTCGTCGCAGCACGAGGAGGAGCCATGGCACAGTCCGGGCAGGCCGTGGTGATCGGCGGCGGGATCGGCGGCCTGACCGCCGCGGTGGCACTGCACCTGAGCGGCCGGCAGGTCACCGTGCTGGAGCGGGCCCGCTCCCTGGAGCCGGTCGGCGCCGCCATCTCCCTGGCCCCCAACGCGCTGCGCGCACTGGACGTCATCGGCCTCGGTGACGAGATCCGGGACCTCGCCGCCTGGCAGGGCGACGGCGGACTGCGCACCCCGGCCGGGCACTGGCTCGCACGCACCGGCGCGGCCACCGCCGCGCGGCGCTTCGGCGGCCCGCTCGTCCTGCTGCACCGGGCCACGCTCATCGACCGGCTCGCCGCCCGGCTGCCCGCGGGGACCGTCCGCACCGGCACCGCCGCCACCGTCGCCGACCCGGGCGACGCCGGCCGTCCGGCCCGGGTGCGCCTGCCCGACGGCGAGCTGGAGGCCGGCCTCGTGGTGGCCGCCGACGGCGTCCACTCCGCCGTACGCCGCGCCCTGTTCCCGCACCACCCCGGCGCCGGCTACGCCGGATTCACCACCTGGCGGGTCGTGATCCCCCTGCCCGGCGTGGAGTTCGCCCCGCACGAGACGTGGGGCAGGGGCCGCATCTGGGGTACGCATCCGCTGAAGGACGGCCGTGTCTACGCGTACGCCGCCGCCGTCGGCCCGGCCGGGCAGCGCGCGCCCGACGACGAACGGGCCGAACTGCTGCGCCGCTTCGGCGACTGGCACGAACCGGTCCCCTCCGTGCTTGCCGCCGCCCGCCCGGGAGACGTGCTCCGGCACGACGTCCACCACATCGCCCGACCGCTGCCGGCCTTCCACCACGGCCGGGTCGTGCTCGTCGGCGACGCCGCGCACGCCATGCCGCCGACGCTCGGACAGGGCGGCAACCAGGCCATCGAGGACGCGATCGTGCTCGCTCACCACGGCGACGACCTCGCCGCGTACACGGCCGCCCGGCTGCCCCGCACCGCGGCCGTCGCCCGTCGGGCCGTGCGGATCGCCCGGCTCAACATGACGGCCGGCCGCGCCCGCACCGCCGTCCGCGACGCCTCGATGGCCGCCCTGTCGGCCGCCGCACCCGCGCTGTTCCTGCGCGGCTTCGACGGCATCGCCGACTGGCGGCCACCCGGGGACGGCGTCCGCCCGGCCGGAGCCGGGAGCGGGGGACGCCGTAAGCTTCGGCGGGACACCGCAGGCAACCACTAGAGGAGCACACCCCCGTGAAGGTCGGCTGCATCGGACTCGGCGACATCGCGCAGAAGGCCTACCTCCCCGTCCTCGCCTTCCTGCCCGGCGTCGAACTGCACCTGCACACACGCACGCCCGCGACGCTCGCCCGGGTCGCCGACGGACTCCACCTGCCGCCCGCGCAGCGGCACACGGACCTCGGCGCGCTGCTCGCCCAGGACCTCGACGCCGCCTTCGTACACGCGCCGACCGCCGTCCACCCCGAGATCGTCACCCGGCTGCTCGAGGCGGGCGTGCCGACCTACGTCGACAAGCCGCTCGCCTACGAACTCGCCGACTCCACGCGGCTCGTGACGCTCGCCGAGGAGCGGCAGGTGAGCCTCGCCGTCGGCTTCAACCGGCGCTTCGCCCCCGGGTACGCGCAGTGCGCCGACCACCCGCGCGAGCTGATCCTCCTGCAGAAGAACCGGATCGGGCTGCCCGAGGAGCCCCGCACGATGATCCTGGACGACTTCGTCCACGTCGTCGACACGCTCCGCTTCCTGGTCCCCGGCCCCGTCGACGACGTGACCGTGCGCGCCCGCACCGAGGGCGGCCTGCTGCACCACGTCGTGCTCCAGCTCGCCGGGGACGGGTTCACCGCGCTCGGCGTGATGAACCGGCTCAGCGGCTCCGCCGAGGAGATCCTGGAGGTCTCCGGGCAGGACACCAAGCGCCAGGTGGTCAACCTCGCCGAGGTGATCGACCACAAGGGCCAGCAGACCGTGCGGCGGCGCGGCGACTGGGTGCCGGTGGCCCGCCAGCGCGGCATCGAACAGGCGGTCCTCGCCTTCCTCGACGCGGTGCGCGCGGGCAAGCCGCTCAGCGCCCGGGACGCGCTCCAGACGCACGAACTGTGCGAGCGGGTGGTGCGGGCGGTTCAGCAGCGGGCCGCCTGAACCGGACCGCCCGCACACCCTGCGCCGCCCACCAGGCGGCGAGGACCAGCAGCGCGGCGTGCGCCGGCCAGTCGCCGAAGCGGACGTACGGCGTGGTGCCGTGCGCCAGCGGCACGTCGTACACCCGCGCCCCTTCGGTGTCCGTGCCGAGCCAGGGCCCGGCACGGGTCCCGGCCGGGCCGTACACCGCGGAGGTGCCCGTCAGCGTCGCGTGCACCATCGGGCGGCCGGTCTCGGCGGCCCGCAGCGCCGCGAGCGAGGCATGCTGCGCGGGAGCCCAGCTCTGCTGGAACGTCGACGTCGAGGACTGGGCGAGCAGCACGTCCGCGCCGTCCTCGGCGAGATGGCGGCTCATGTCGGGGAACGCCGACTCGAAGCACACCATCGGGCCGATCCGCAGGCCCTCCCCGGCGTCCATCACGACCTGCCCGGTGCCGCGCCTGCGGTCCTCGCCCGCCGCCTCGCCGACGGAGGTCGCCCAGCCGAGCAGGGAGCGCGCCGGGACGTACTCGCCGAACGGCACCAGGCGCATCTTGTCGTAGCGGTCGCCGGTCGGGCCGTCCGGGCCGACCAGCACCGAACTCTTGTAGATGCCGGGCTTGTCAGAGCGCCGCGCGTCCACGTTGACCAGGATCGCCGCACCCGTGGCGCGGGACATCGACGCGAGCCGGTCCGCGAGGTCCGGCCGGTCGCGCAGGTCGAAGCCGACGCTGCTCTCACCCCACACCACCAGGTCGACGTCCTGGCCGGCCAGCCGCCGGGTGAGCCGCTCCTCGCGGTCGAAGCGCCGCTCGCCGCTGTCCGGGCCGGCGACGACGCCCGGCTGCACGACGGCGATCCGCACCCGGTCGTCCACGTCGGGGCGCGGCGACCACACCCACACGGCGGAGGTGGCGGCGGCGGTGACGACGAGCCCCGCCACGGCGGGCACGCGGGCCCGGCGGACCGCGACGAGGACGGCCACCGCGACGTTGACGGCGACCACCAGGAAGCTCAGCAGCCACACTCCGCCGACCGACGCCAGCCGCAGCGCCTGCTCGACCTGCCACTGGCTCGCCCCGAGCATGCCCCAGGGTCCGCCGAGGCCCTCCCACGACCGGACCAGCTCGGCCAGCAGCCAGCCCGACGGCAGCATGACAAGGGCCGCGCCGACCCCGCGCCGGGACGGCGTGCCGCCCAGCAGGCGCCGCACCAGCAGGCCCCACGGCGCCCACAGCGCGCCGAGCAGCGCGGCGAGGACGAACGTGAACACGTGCAGGTTCGGCAGCAGCCAGTGATGCATCCCCAGCATGAAGCCGAACCCGCCCCACCAGCCGTCGTACGCCGCCCGCCGTGCCGTCGGCGCGCCGCGGACCAGCAGCAGCCACGGCACCAGGGCGACGTACGCCCACCACCACAGGGCCGGGCCGGGGAAGGCCAGCACGGGCAGGGCGCCCGCCAGTGCCGCGGCGGTCGAGCGCCGCACGGGGGAGGCGAGCCAGTGGCCGAGCGTCTTCATGCGCGCCTCCTACCCCGCGGTGCCGTCTCCAGTGTGCGCCCCGCGGAAGATCCGCGGCACAGGGCGCCGGATCAGTCGACCACAGGTGCCGCGGACGGCACGGAGGCGCGGCTGCGTGGCGCCACCCGGCGCCCGCCACGGCCGGAATATTCGGTGGCCGCCCGGGTGGCGCGGGGCCGAGGCTGTCGGCATGAACGATCAGCCCGCCCAGCAGGAGCCCAGGTTCCGCGTCCGCGCCCGCCACACGGACACCACGGTCACCGTCTACCAGGCCTACCGCCCGGAGATCGGCCGCCCGGCCGCCCGCACGGGCCGCTTCCCGGCGACCTGGAAGCGCGACCGCATGACGTGGATCAAGCCGTCGTGCGTGGATCCGCGTGGCCAGCGGGGTGACGTCCTCGATGCCGGTGATCCACTCGTCGGCGTAGCGGGCCGCGGCCTCTCCCCGAGGCCCAGTTGCAGGGACCGGTGGGGCAGCGGGGTGAGGCGCAGGTCGCGTTCCGGGTCCCACTGCACCCGCGCGGGTGCCTGCCTCAGCTGCCGCTCGCTGGTGCGGGCCGGTGAACTCGACCGCGCCGCCGCCCTGCTGCCGCACGAGCGGCCGTATCCCCTGGACGACGGCGTGCCGGCCCGTCTGAGAGGCTGAGGGCGCACGACCGGCCGCACCCGTGGAGGTACCTCATGTCCCGTCCCGTGACGGTGGTGACCGGCGGCAGCCGGGGCATCGGCGCCGCGACATGCCTCAGGCTCGCGGCGGACGGCCACGACGTCGTCGTGGGGTACGTCCGGGACACCGGGGCCGCCGAGGCGGTGGCGGACGGTGTGCGCGCGGCGGGGGCGCGCGCTGTGACCGTGCCGGTGGACACCTCGGCCGAGGCCGACGTGGAGCGCCTCTTCGACACCGCCGAGCGGCACCTCGGGCCGGTGACGGGGCTGGTGAACAACGCCGGCGTGACCAGCACGCTGGGGCGGCTCGTGGACGCGGACCCCGCCGACCTGCGCCGCGTCGTCGACGTCAATCTGCTGGGCACGCTGCTGTGTGCGCGGCGGGCCGCGCAGCTGATGGCGGTGCGCGGGCACGGCGTGATCGTCAACGTGTCGTCGGCCGCCGCGACGCTCGGCAGCCCGGACGAGTACGTCCACTACGCGGCGACGAAGGCCGCCGTGGACGCGCTCACCGTGGGCCTGGCCAAGGAACTCGGCCCGGACGGCGTCCGCGTCAACGCGGTCGCGCCCGGGGTGGTCGAGACGGAGATGCACGCGGCGATGGGCGACCCGGACCGCCCGCGGCGGCTGGCGTCCGGCATTCCACTGCGCCGGCCGGGCCGCGCCGAGGAGATCGCGGCGGCCGTGTCCTGGCTGATGTCGCCGGACGCGTCGTACACGACGGGGGCGGTGCTGCGGGTGGCGGGCGGACGCTGAGGGCCGGGCCTCGGCCGGGCGCGCACCGCGCCCGAGGCGGGGGCGGGAGTCAGGCGGCCTCGGTGACCGCGCCGCGCACCGCGGCAGCCCACGCGGCCACCAGCTGCTCGTACTCCGCGCGCTCCTCGGCCGACAGGGACCCTCCCGTGCGCAGCCACAGGGCGCGGATCTGCTCGTTCAGCTCGGCGGCCGACCGCACGGCATCCGGGGCCGGCGCGTCCGGGGACACGGAATCGGGGGACATGCGCCCAAGCCTAGGGGCAAGCACTGACTCTGCGCTACCGAGTGGCTACACAGGCCCCTTGGATCAGCCCGCCGACTCGGCCGCGTGCGGACTGAGCACACCCATGGTGACCAGCACGATGATGACGATGCCCAGGGCGATGCGGTACCAGACGAACGGCATGAAGGACTTGGTGCTGATGAACTTCATGAACCAGGCGATGACGGCGTAACCCACCGCGAAGGCGATGATCGTGGCGAAGGCGGTCGGACCCCAGGAGACGTGGTCGTTCTCCATCGCGTCCTTGAGTTCGAACAGGCCGGACGCGAGGACCGCCGGGATGGCCAGCAGGAACGAGTAGCGGGCCGCCGCCTCACGCGTGTAGCCCATGAACAGCCCGCCGCTGATCGTCGCGCCGGAGCGGGAGACGCCGGGGATCAGGGCCATCGCCTGGCAGGCGCCGTAGATCAGGCCGTCCCGCACGCCGAGGTCCTTCAGGCCCTTGCGCTGCATCGGGGCGCGGTGCCGGCCGCCGGACTCGTCGCGCGCCGCGAGGCGGTCCGCGAAGCCGAGGACGATACCCATCCCGATCAGCATGGTCGCCGTCAGCCGCAGATCGCGGAAGGGCCCCTCGATCTGGTCCTTCAGCGTCACGCCGAGCACGCCGATGGGGATCGAGCCGACGATCACCAGCCAGCCCATGCGCGCGTCCTGGTCCCCGCGCATCGCCTTGTCGCCCAGCGAACGGACCCACGCCGAGATGATCCGCCCGATGTCCTTGCGGAAGTAGATCAGGACCGCGGTCTCCGTGCCGATCTGGGTGATCGCCGTGAAGGCCGCGCCCGGGTCCTCCCAGCCGGAGAAGGCCGCCGTCAGCCGCAGATGCGCGCTGGAGGAGACGGGGAGGAACTCGGTCAGCCCCTGGACGAGTCCGAGGATGAGGGATTCAAACCAAGACATGAGGTTACGGAGTCCAAGTGCCGATCGTGGAACGGGCGACGGGCACACCGAGCCGCCCGGAGTGGTGATCAAGGATCAGGTGCGTGCCGAGGGGCAGCGTAGCGCCCTCCGACGACCGGCCCGACACAGGGGGTTTGGTCTCGGGCGCGCGGTCAGGGCCGCACCGGACGCCGTTCGTCCCGGAGCGCGGCCGGTCCCGTCACGGTCCAGCCGGGTGCCCGCGGGTGGCCGGTCAGGTCCGCGTGCCGTACGGCGTCGCCGCTCACCGGGGTCGTCCCGGCCACCGAGAAGGTGCCTCGCCGGGCCCGCCTCACCCGGGGAGGCGGTGTGACGGTCCCGCTCACGCGTCAGCGTGCGCGCAGGTGGTGGCGCTTGCGCCAGGCCACCACCACACCCACCAGCGCCGGTACGGCGATACAGGCCAGCGCGATCAGGAACGCGGGGGACGTCGGAGCCGACGCGCGGGCACCGGCGACGACGTACGCGGCGGTGTTCGGGACCGAGCCGAGCGCGGTCGCGAGCAGGAACGGCACGAGGCCCATGCGGGAGACGGCGGCGCAGTAGTTCGCCGCCCAGAACGGCACCCCCGGGAACAGCCGCGCCGCCAGCATCGAGCGGAAGCCGTGCCGGCTGAGCTGCCCGTCCGCCGCCTGGAGCACCCGGCCGCGCAGCAGCGGGCGCAGCGCCTCCTGCCCCAGCAGCCGGCCGAGGCAGAACGCGATCCCGGCACCCAGCACCGTGCCCGCGACGGCCGCGCCGATCCCCAGCTGGGAGCCGAACAGCGCCCCGGCCGCGAGGTTCAGCAGCGGACGCGGCACGAAGGCCACCGTGCACAGCCCGTACGCCGCCGCGAACACCAGGGCCGCGGCGGCACCGCCGAGCTGCGGCGGCCAGCCGTTCGTGAGCAGCTTGTGCGGCTCGAACACCAGCACCGCGCACGCCCCCGCCGCCAGCAGGACGACGAGCAGCGCCAGCCGCGCCCACGGCGACAGCAGGGCTCTCGTGCAGCGCGCGGCGAGGCCCGCGGCGGCGACGGGCGCGACGGACGTGACGGGTCCGGGGACGGCGGTGGCGAGCTCAGCGGTGGGGACCGGGGGAGGGGCCGTGGCGGTGCCCCCAGAGCGGGTGGTGGCATCGGGCATCCGGCGACACTAACCGACGAAGGTGTGTGATCGCCGTATGGTCTGTCTCATGAGCGTCACAGCCGGGGGAACGACCGGGGATGCAGCCGGGGCCGCACCACGCATCCCGGACAGCGCGCTCGCCGACAGCGTGCTGGAGCGGCTCACCGCCGTCTACGGCGCCGCGGCCGACCCCGGGCGCGCCCCGGCCATGCGCGCGTACATGAAGGACGTCGCCCCCTTCCTGGGGCTCACCACACCCGTCCGCCGCGCCCTGTCCCGCACCGTCCTCGCGGGCACGCCGCGGCCCGCCGAGAGCGACTGCGTCGCGGTCGCGCTGCGCTGCTGGCGGCTGCCGGAACGCGAATACCACTACTTCGCCGTCGACTACCTCCGCCGCCACGTCGGGCGCTGCTCCTCCGCGCTCCTGCCCGTCGTCCGCCACCTGCTCACCACCGTCCCCTGGTGGGACACCGTGGACCTGCTCGCCGCGCACGTGGCCGGCGGGCTCGTCGCCGCCGACCGGGACCTCGCCGCGCAGATGGACGCCTGGATCGAGGACGGCGACATGTGGCTGGCCCGCGCCGCGCTGCTCCATCAGCTGCGCCACCGCGAACGCGCCGACACCGAGCGCCTCTTCGGCCACTGCCTGCGGCAGGCCGGACACGAGGACTTCTTCGTCCGCAAGGCGATCGGCTGGGCCCTGCGCGAGTACGCCAAGACCGACCCGGACGCCGTACGGGCCTTCCTCGCGCGGGAAGGGCACCGGTTCGCGCCGCTGTCGGTGCGCGAGGCGCTGAAGAACATCGCCGGCCCCGCCTGAACTGCCCCGCGAGGGAAAACCGTTCGACGCGGCCCGGCCCGGCGGCGATGATGGACGGCATGTTCCGGTACGCCTTCCTCCTCGCAGCGTCCGCCGTCGCGGATGCCCCGAAGGCTGCCGTCCCCGTTCTGCCGGCCGCCGTCGACGGCGCCCGAAGCTGACCCTCCCCGGAACGACCGGCGGACCCCGCAGGGGGAGGGTCGGCGAGTTCCCCGGGGTCCCCGTCCCGGCCGCGCGCCCGTAGCGCCGCCGCCGGGGCCGTCACCTTCTCCACGAGAGACTCCCAGGTATCGCCATGCCCAAGACGGCGTACGTCCGCACGAAACCGCACCTGAACATCGGCACGATGGGTCACGTCGACCACGGCAAGACCACCCTGACCGCCGCCATCACCAAGGTCCTTGCCGACCGCGGCGCCGGCGGCGGCACCCGGTACGTCCCCTTCGACCGCATCGACCGGGCCCCGGAGGAGGCGGCGCGCGGCATCACCATCAACATCGCGCACGTCGAGTACGAGACCGGCACCCGGCACTACGCCCACGTCGACATGCCCGGCCACGCCGACTACGTCAAGAACATGGTCACCGGAGCCGCGCAGCTCGACGGGGCGATCCTCGTCGTCTCCGCGCTCGACGGGATCATGCCGCAGACCGCCGAACACGTCCTGCTCGCCCGGCAGGTGGGCGTCGACCACATCGTCGTCGCCCTCAATAAGGCCGACGCGGGCGACGAGGAACTCACCGACCTCGTCGAGCTGGAGGTCCGCGAACTGCTCACCGCGCACGGCTACGGCGGCGACGCCGTGCCCGTCGTACGGGTCTCCGGGCTCCGGGCGCTGGAGGGCGACCCGCGCTGGACGGCGTCGATCGAGGCGCTGCTCGACGCGGTGGACACGTACGTGCCGATGCCGGAGCGGTATCTGGACGCGCCGTTCCTGCTGCCGGTGGAGAACGTGCTCACCATCACCGGCCGCGGCACGGTCGTCACCGGCGCCGTCGAGCGCGGCACGCTCCGCGTGGGCGACCGGGTGGAGGTGCTCGGCGCGGACGTGGAGACCGTCGTCACCGGCCTGGAGACCTTCGGCAAGCCCATGGAGGAGGCACAGGCCGGGGACAACGTGGCGGTGCTGCTGCGCGGCGTGCCCCGGGACGCCGTGCGGCGCGGGCACGTGGTGGCCGCGCCGGGCAGCGTCGTGCCGCGACGGCGGTTCTCGGCGCGGGTGTACGTGCTGTCGGCGCGCGAGGGCGGGCGCACGACGCCCGTCGCCACCGGATACCGGCCGCAGTTCTACGTCCGCACCGCGGACGTGGTCGGCGACGTCGACCTCGGCGAGGTGGCCGTCGCGCGCCCCGGCGACACGGTGTCCATGACGGTCGAGCTGGGACGGGAGATCCCTCTCGAGCCAGGACTCGGCTTCGCCATTCGCGAGGGCGGCCGGACCGTGGGGGCGGGGACCGTGACTGCCGTGGAGTAGCCGGGTGAGGGTGCACGGGGGGCTGCGGGGGCGCGGCTTCGGGGAGCCGCGCCCTCGCGCGCCGGGGGCCGTCGTGGCCGGCCGCGCTTTGCGGGGGAGCTGTGCCCCCTCCGGGTCGCGGGGCCCGCCGCGCTTTCGGGGAGCTGTGCCCGCCGGTGCGCGGGGGCCGCGTGGGGGCCGTTCTGGCCGGTCGCGCGGTCACCGCGCCTCCGGGGGCCGCTGTGCCGCGGGCACAATGGGAAGGTGGACGAGCCCATACCCGTGACCCGCGTCACCGATCACGGCACCGTCAAGCTGATGCCCGACGTGGACCGGAAGCGGGCGTGGCTGCTGACCGTCGACGGGGCGCCGCAGTCGTACGTCGATCTCGACGCGCCCGTGCACCTGGAGTTCGAGTACGCCCGGCGGCTCGGGCACGTCCTGGACACCGTGGCCGAGCCGGGGCGCCCGCTGGACGTGCTGCACCTCGGCGGGGGCGCGCTCACCCTGCCCCGGTACGTGGCCGCGACCCGGCCCGGCTCACGGCAGGACGTCGTGGAGGCCGACCGGGGACTGCTGGAGCTGGTCGCCGAGCACCTGCCGCTCCCGGACGGCGCACGCGTCGCACTGCACGCGGCCGACGCGCGCGCCTGGCTGGCGTCCGCGCCCGCGGACTCGGCGGACGTCCTGCTCGCCGACGTCTTCGGCGGCTCCCGCGTGCCCGCGCACCTCACGTCCCTCGCCTACGCCGAGCAGGCCGCGCGGGTGCTGCGGGACGGCGGGGTCTACCTGGCGAACCTCGCCGACGCGGCGCCGTTCGCCTTCCTGCGCTCCCAGCTCGCCACCTTCGCCGCGGTGTTCGCGCACCTGGCGCTGATCGCCGAGCCGGCCGTGCTGCGCGGACGCCGCTTCGGCAACGCGGTGCTCGTCGCCGCCCACCACCGCGTCGACATCGCCGCCGTGGCCCGGCGGACCGCCGCCGACGCCTTCCCCGCGCGGGTCGCACACGGGCCCGCGCTACGGCAGTTCACCGGCGGCGCTCAGCCCGTCCGGGACGAGGACGCCGTGCCGTCGCCCGAGCCGCCCGACGGGTCGTTCGGCATCGGCTGACCGCCCTGGGCGCCCCCCGCGACCTTCCTGGTCGTCCGCCGCAGATTCCGCACGTCCGGCAGGCACAGCACCCCCGCCGTCATCACCACGACCAGCGCGGCGCAGCCCCACAGCGCCGCCGGCCGCCCGAACGCCGTCTCCGCGGGGCCCGCCAGCGCGGTCGCGAGCGGCACGAGCGCGACCGAGCCGAACCAGTCGTACGCCGAGACCCGGGACAGCTTGTCCTCGGGTATCTCCTGGTGCAGCGCGGTCATCCAGGAGACCCCGAAGATCTCCAGGGTCACGCCGGTCACGAACATCACCGCGCACAGCGCCCCGGCCGGCACGGGCACCGCGAGCGCCGCGGACGGCAGGGCCAGCGGGAAGACGCACAGGGTGCCGACGAACAGCAGGCGGCGCGGCTTCCAGCGGGTCATCAGCAGCGCGCCGACGACCGTGCCCGCGCCGAAGAAACCGAGCGCGAGACCCCAGGGCGCGGGACCGCCGAGGTGGTCCCGGGCGACGAGGGGGCCGTAGACGGCGTCGGCGGCGCCGACGACCGCGTTGGCGATCGAGAACTGGACGACGATGCCCCACAGCCAGGGCCGGCCCGCCACCTCCCGCCAGCCCTCGCGGAGATCGGCGAGCATCCCGCCGCCCGGGGCGCGCGCCGGGATGTGACTCACGTCGAGGAACCAGCGCAGCGCCCCGGCCACCGCGAAGGCGGCGGCGTCGGCGCCCAGGACCCAGCCGGGGCCGATCGCGGCGACCATCGCGCCGCCGAGCGCGGCGCCGCCGACCGCGGCGCCCTGCATCGCCATCCGGAACACCGCGAAGGCGCGGCCCGCCTGCTCGCCGCGCACCGAGGACAGCAGCATGCCCTCCGCGGCCGGGCTGAAGAAGGCCTGGCCGGTGCCGCCGAGGGCGCTCAGCAGCATCATCTGCCACAGCAGCGGCTCACCGGCCAGCACCAGCACCGCGAAGGCGCCCTGCGACAGGCAGTTGAGGGCATTGGCCGCCACCATCACGCGATGCCGCGGCAGGCGGTCCGCGACGGCGCCGCCGATCAGCAGGAACAGCACCAGCGGCAGGGTGCGGGCGGCGGCCACCAGGCCCACGTCGCCGCCGTCGCCGCCCGCTCCGAGGACGGCGAACGCGGCGGCGACCAGCGCGCCGTGACTGCCGAGGTTGGTGACGAACGCGGCGGCGGTCAGCAGCGTGTAGTTGCGGCCCGCCCACGCGGGCACGCGGGCGCGGCGGGAGGTGTCGGCGGAGGTCACCGGCCGACTATGGCCGCAGCCGCCCCGACTTGCCAAACCGGTACTTCACGGTCCGGGGCGCGGAGCAACGGCCCGGCCGCCCCGGGTCAGCCGCCCGTCGGCTCACCGTGCGTGCGCACGGTGCTGAGGATCTTCATGACGGTCTCGTCGGGCACCTCGTCCTTGACGCCCCTGGCGCCGTAGAAGTTCCACGAGACGAAGTCGCCGGCCGAGTTCTTGAAGCCGAACGTGACCGCCTTGCCGTCGCTCGCGCACTTGCCCTTCTGGGGCGTGCCGCTCGACTTCGCGGTGGCGATGCTGCCCTTGATGCCGGCCTTGGTGGTGTAGGGCTTGGCCTTCTTGTCGAAGTCGATGCTCTTCTTGTCGGGCTGCGTGTAGCCGCCGTACACCCACCAGGCGACCGTGTTCACGGCGACCTCGTCGGTGCTCTTGGCGCCGTTGGCGCCCTTGGTGCCCGCGGCGGCGAGCGAGGTGTCCTCGGTGCGGCCGTCCTTGTTCTCGTCGCTCGTGCACCACTTGGACTTGTGGAGCGCCGGGGCCGACATCACGATGAGCGGCTTGCCGTCGTCGGACTTGTCGTCCTCGAAGCCGATGGTCAGACCGGGGGACTCGACCTCCCAGTCCGCGGGGACGTCGAAGGCCGTGCCCCACTTGGGGTTGACGACGACCTTCCAGCCGGGAACGGTCGGCTTCTCGGTCCCGGTGCCGCGCGGGTTGTCGTCGGAGCCCGAGGGGGAGCCGGTGGGTTCGGCCGGCTTCGACGGGGAAGCGGACACCGACGGGCCGCCGCCCTTGGTGCCACCGCCCGCCGTGTCGTCCTCGTCGCCGCCGAGCACCAGGAATCCGGTGACGCCGGCGGCCACCACGACCGCCGTGGCCGCCACGATCGCGACCAGCTTCGTCCGGTTGCCGCCCCCGCCGCCGGGCGGCTGCGGAGGCAGCGGCACCGTGGGCTGCCCCCACTGCGGCTGGCCGTGCGGGCCGGTCTGCTGGTAACCGGGCTGCTGGTACGGATTCGGCTGCTGGTATCCCGGCTGCTGGTACGGATTGTTCGCCTGCGGGTTCTGCTCGCCCCCGGGCGGCTGCTGTCCTGGCCACATGGGCAGCCACCCTAGCGGCGCCAGGGACACGATTCGGTCACCGCCCGTTGACGGGCACGTAGCAACACTGCCGGCCCGGACGGCTCCGAGGACAGGCCGATATACGGCGGTGGCCGTCAGGCGGACCTGGCCAGCCGTCGCTACTCGTGGGTAACATCCCGGTATGACCGCAGACCAGATGTCGATCGGCGAGCTGCTCGCCGCCACGGTGCCGATGGTTCGGAGCCTGAACCTGGAGTACCTGGAGACCACTCCGGAGAAGGCCGTGCTCGCCCTCCCGGACCAGAGCGAGTACCGCAACCACGTCGGCGGGCCGCACGCCGGCGCGATGTTCACGCTCGGCGAGTCCGCCAGCGGCGCGATCGTCCTGGCCGCCTTCGGGGACCAGCTCTCGCGTGCCGTGCCGCTCCCCGTCACCGCCGAGATCGCCTTCAAGAAGATCGCCCTGGGGCCGGTCAGGGCCACCGCGACGCTGGGCCGGCCGATCGCCGACGTCGTCGCCGAACTCGACGCGGGCCACCGCCCCGAGTTCCCGGTGAGCGTCGCCATCCAGCGTGAGGACGGCGCCGTGACGAGCGAGATGACCGTCGTCTGGACGCTGCGCCCCAACGGCTGAGCGCGCCCGGGCTCCCGGCGGCCCGGTAGGCTTCCCGGGCGTGCGCCGTGATCACGGCGCACGCCCGGGAACGCGGACAACGGGGACACGGGAGGAACCGGCGTTGCACGTCCAGGAATGGCTCGAGACCGTGCCCGCGGCGGCCGTCTACGCCGTCGTCGGACTGGTCATCGGCCTGGAGAGCCTCGGCATCCCGCTGCCCGGAGAGATCGTCCTCGTCTCGGCGGCCCTGCTGTCCTCCCAGCACGCCGGCATCGACCCGCTCGTCCTGGGCGTCTGTGCCACGGTCGGCGCGGTCGTCGGCGACTCCATCGGCTACGCCATCGGGCGCCGCGGCGGCCGGCCCCTGCTGGCCCGGCTCGGCAGGAAGTTCCCGGGCCACTTCAGCGAGGGGCACATCGCGGCGGCCGAGCGGTCCTTCGAGAAGTGGGGCATGTGGGCAGTGTTCTTCGGCCGCTTCGTCGCCCTGCTCCGCATCTTCGCCGGCCCCCTCGCGGGCGTGCTGCGCATGCCGTACTGGAAGTTCCTGATCGCCAACGTCTTCGGCGGCATCCTCTGGGCGGGCGGCACGACGGCCGTCATCTACTACGTGGGTGTCGTCGCCGAGGCCTGGCTGAAGCGCTTCTCCTGGGTGGGCCTGGTCCTGGCGGTCCTGATCGGCGTCACGTCGATGCTGGTCCTCAAGCGCAAGGCGAAGAACGCCCAGCCGGTCCCGGCCGCGGAGGCGGACCTCGTCGCGGCGGGCGACTGACCCGGCGCGGGGCGCCGCGCGGGCGGGCCCCGCCGGACAGCCGCGACAGGACCGTCAGTCCTCCTGTGCGTCCCGGTGCGACCGCGCCAGCTCCGCGTACATCGTCCCGTTGAGCGTGATCCCCTTCCGCTCCTCCTGCGACAGCTCGCGGCGGACCTTGGCGGGCACCCCCGCCACCAGGACCCCCGGAGGGACCCGCATCCCCTGCGGCACCAGCGCCTGCGCCGCGACCAGCGAACCCGCCCCGATCACCGCCCCGTTGAGCACCGTCGCGCCCATGCCGATCAGGCAGTCGTCCTCCACGGTCGCGCCGTGCACCACCGCGTTGTGCCCGATGGACACGCGCTCGCCCACGGTGACCGGGAAACCGGGGTCGGCGTGCAGCGTGCAGTTGTCCTGGACGTTGCTGCTCGCGCCGACGGTGATCCGCTCGACGTCGCCGCGCAGCACCGCCCCGTACCAGACGCTCGCACCGGCGTGCAGCGTCACGTCCCCGACGACCGAGGACGTCGGTGCCACGAACGCCTCCGGGTCCACCTTCGGGTCCTTGCCGCCGATGCCCTGGATCAGCGCCCTGTGCGTCATCATCGCCTCCCTGCTCAGGTGTTCCCCGGCACCGTACGCCACCGGGTGGGGTGAAGATCACAGGGCTGTGGTGTCCGGCGCGGGCGGCCGCTGAGTACGGTGAGCGGGTGCCCAAGCGCAAGAACACGTTCTCGTCATGGCGGCGCCGCCTCGGGCAGCGCGCCGTCCACGCGGCCTGGGCCTGGGCGCAGCGCACGGGCTCCGTGACCGCCGAGCACCCCGGACGGCTCCGCTTCGGCGCCATGGGCACCGGTACCAGACTGGCCTTCCCGCTCGGCACGGTCTTCGGCGAACCCTGGATCCGGCTGGGCTCCCACTGCATCGTCGGCGAGCAGGTCACCCTCACCGCCGGCCTGATGCCCGACCTCGACCTCGGACCGGAGCCCATCCTGCGGATCGGCGACGGCGTGGTCCTCGGCCGCGGCAGCCACGTCATCGCCGACACGACGGTCACCATCGGCAGCGACTGCTACTTCGGGCCGTACGTCTACGTCACGTCCACCAACCACTCCTACGACGATCCGCACCAGCCCATCGGAAAGCAGTGGCCGCGCATGGAACCGGTGGAGATCGGGCCGGGCTGCTGGGTCGGCACCGGCGCGGTGATCCTGCCGGGCGCGCGCATCGGGCGGAACGTCGTCGTCGCGGCCGGCGCGGTGGTGCGCGGCACCGTGCCCGACCACGCCGTCGTGGCGGGCGCCCCGGCCCGGGTCGTACGGCGGTGGACGGCGGCCGAGGGCTGGCAGCCGCCGCTGCGGACGCCGGCGCCCGTGCCGATACCCGAGGGGGTCACGCCCGGCCAGTTGCTCGCGCTGTCGGAGCTGGACGAGGAGTCGGCGGCCCGGCTGGCCGAACTGGAGCCCGGCGCCTGAAGCCCGGTCCGCCGGTCGTGCGGTCAGCCGCTCGCCAGCAGCACCGTGCCCATCAGTGCGAGGCCCGCGCCGGCCGCCTGCACCGCGCGCAGCCGCTCGCGCAGCAGGCCCCGCGCGGCGAGCGCCGTCACCACCGGGTAGAGCGAGGCCAGCACGGCGGCGACGGTGACCGGGCCGTGCTGGGCGGCGATCGCGTACGTGCCGTTGGCCGCCACGTCCGCCAGGCCGACGAACGCCAGCGCGGGCAGGGAAGCCCAGGGGAACCCGGCCGGCGACAGCGCGGGCGTGCCGCGCCGCACGGAGACGTACAGCGCGAGGCCGCCCGCGGCCACGTTCGTCACGCGCTGCACGAACAGGGCGAGGAACAGCCCGGTGAGCGTGGTCGACGCCTCGGCGATCAGGGCCATCACCGCGCCGAACCCGAAAGCCGCGAGCAGCGTGAGCAGGATGGCCTGCCGCTGCACCGGGGCTCCGCCGCGGAACTGCGGACCGCCCGCCAGGCACACCCCGGCGACGGCCACCAGGATGCCGGCGAGTTGCAGCAGGCCCGGGCGCTCGCCCAGGACCAGGCCCACCCCGACCGGGACGGCCACGCCCAGCGAGCCGAGCGGCGAGACGACGCCCATCGGGCCGAGGGCGAGCGCCTTGTAGAAGGCCAGCATCGCCACCGGGCCCACCAGGCCGGCCGCCACCGCGAACCACAGCCTCGGTCCCGCCTCGCTCCAGGCGCCCGTGGCGGCCACGATCGCGCCGAGCACGGCGACCGCGACGGACTGCGAGACCACGACCACCGTCAGCGCGGGCGTCCGGCGGGTGAGCAGCCCGCCCCCGAAGTCGGCGAGGCCCCACAGCAGGCTGGTGGCCAGGGCGAAGAGCGCTGTCATGGAAGGATGGCCTCGCAGTACAGTTCAGTGGACGATCAGGTGCAGCACACCATAGTTCATCTTGTTGCACCACGCCATGCAGAATATTGTTCTGACGTGTGGAGGGAACGTGGCTCGAACGTGGACGGAACGGTGTCGGACCTCGACCTGCTGACCCAGTCCCTGGCGCGCAACGTCAAGCGGTGGCGCACCGAGCGCGGCTTCACCCTCGACGTGCTCGCCGCCCGCGCCGGAGTCAGCCGCGGCATGCTCATCCAGATCGAGCAGGCCCGCACCAACCCCAGCATCGGCACGGTCGTCAAGATCGGTGACGCGCTCGGCATCAGCATCACCACCCTCCTCGACTACGAGCAGGGACCGAAGGTCCGGGTCGTTCCAGCCGACCAGGTGGTACGGCTCTGGCACACCGAGGCCGGCAGCTACAGCCGGCTGCTCGCCGGTGCCGAGGCGCCCGGCCCGCTGGAGATGTGGGACTGGCGGCTGATGCCCGGCGACAGCAGCGAGTCCGACCCGCACCCGGCGGGCACCGTCGAGATCGCCCACGTCACCTCCGGTGAGCTGACCCTCACCGTCGACGGCGTCGACCACCGCGTACCGGCCGGCGCGAGCGTCACCTTCGAGGCCAACGCCCCGCACGCCTACGGCAATCGCGGCGACGAGCCGACCGAGATGGTGCTCGCTGTGTCGGTGCCCCCGGTCCGCTGAGACGCCCCGCCGGACAGCGCCCGGGCGGCGGTAGCCTGCGGTCATGCACGCACCGATCGGACACTTCGACAGCGCCCGGCCCGCCCCCGACTGCCTCGACGAGCTGACCCGCCCGGTCGCCGACGCCGTACGCCACTGGAAGGGCAGCGTCCCGGCCGACCAGATCGTCTACGTCGACACCGACCCGCAGTGGGCCGACACCGCCGTCTTCGTGGAGCACTACGGCCGGGAACTGCTCGAACAGTCCGCGAACTGCGTCGTCGTCGCGGGAAAGCGTGCCGGTGAGAGCACACTCGCCGCGTGCGTCGTCCTGTCCACCACACGCGTCGACGTCAACGGCGCCGTCCGCCGCCGGCTCGGCGTGCGCAAGGCGTCCTTCGCCAGCATGGACACGGCGACCGGGGAGACCGGCATGGAGTACGGCGGCATCACCCCGCTCGGCCTGCCCGACGGGTGGCCGGTGCTGATCGACCCGGCGGTCGTCGACCTGCCGTACGTGCTGGTCGGCAGCGGACGCCGGCGTGGCAAGCTGCTCGTCCCGGGCAAGGCGTTCGCGGAACTGCCGGGCGCCGTGGTGCTGGAAGGGCTTGGGATCGCCTGAATTCCGGCGCGCGGGCCCCTGTCCGCGATGTGGCGTCAGGGAGGGGGCTTCGGCCCGCCCGTCGGGCTCGACGCGCATGTCCGGAGGCCGGCTCAGGCCGCGGCGTGGTGCGCCAGTGGCAGGTGCGGGTCCGTCTCGCCCGGGACGGGCTCGGGGTCGGCGTGCACCAGGGCGGCCGTCAGACGCGGGACCGCGTGCAGCAGGGCGTGTTCGGCGTCGACGGCGATGCGGTGCGCCTCCCGCACGGACACGTCCCCGCGGACGACGACCGCGACCTCCGCGCGCAGCCGGTGCCCGATCCAGCGCAGCCGCAGTTCGCCCACGCCGCGCACCCCCGCGACCCCTTCGAGCGCCCGCTCCGCCCGGTCCACGAGCGCCGGGTCGACGGCGTCCATCACCCGGCGGAACACCTCGCGCGCCGCGTCCCGCAGCACCAGCAGGATCGCGGCCGTGATCGCCAACCCGACGACCGGGTCGGCCAGTTGCCAGCCCACGGCGGAGCCGCCCGCGCCCAGCAGGACCGCCAGCGAGGTGAAACCGTCGGTGCGGGCGTGCAGACCGTCCGCGACCAGCGCGGCCGAACCGATCGCCCGCCCGACCCGGATCCGGTACCTGGCCACCCACTCGTTGCCCGCGAAACCGGCGAGCGCCGCCACGGCCACCGCCGGCACGTGCTCGACCGGACGCGGGTCCAGCAGCCGGTCCACGGCCGTCCACCCGGCGAACGCCGCCGACGCCGCGATCGTCAGCACGATCGCGATGCCCGCCAGATCCTCGGCCCGCCCGTAGCCGTACGTGAACCGCCGCGTCGCCGCCCGGCGGCCCAGCACGAAGGCGATGGCCAGCGGTACGGCCGTCAGCGCGTCGGCCGCGTTGTGCGCCGTGTCGCCGAGCAGCGCCACCGAACCGGAGACGGCCACCACGACCGCCTGCGCGAGCGCGGTGACGCCGAGCACCACGAGCGACACCCACAGGGCGCGCATGCCGCGGGCCGAGGACTCCAGGGCGGGGTCCAGCTTGTCGGCGCTCTCGTGGGAGTGCGGGGTGAGGACGTGTGTGAGGCGGCGCAGGCCGGTGGGGGAGGAGTGGGGGCGATCCCGGTGTGGGTGTGGGTGGCCGGGGGCCTGGTCGTGGTTGTCTTCGTGCCGGTGGTCGTGGCCGTGGCCGTGACCGTGTGTGTGCCGGTGACCGTAGGCGTGGCCGTGGTCGTGGTGGTGGCTGTCGCTCACAGGGCTCCCCTTCCGGTGGGCGGAGGTGGACGAGGGCCGCCCACGACGCCATTATGTGCGTATGAGCGCACGCATGCACCTGTCACCTGCGCACGATGCGCACCCGCGCAGCCCCGGCGAGGAACAGTTCGCCCTCGCCGCGGAACTCCTCGCCCTGCTCGGCGACCGCACCCGCCTCACCCTGTTGCACGCGCTGACCGGGGGAGAGGCCGACGTCACGACACTCACCGAGGTGTGCGGGGCGGCCCGCCCGGCCGTGAGCCAGCATCTGGCGCGGCTGCGGCTCGCGGGGCTGGTCACGACCCGCAAGGAGGGGCGGCGCGTCGTCTACGCGCTGCGGGACGGCCACCTGCGCCGCCTGGTCGACGAGGCGCTGAACGTGGCGGACCACCGGCTCAGCGACCGGCCGTTGCACGACTAGCCGGCCGTTGCACGACGGGAGGCTGTCACCGCATCAGCCGCGGCGCGGGCTGTCAGTGGTCGGTGTCCTTGCCGATGTACAGCTCGGCGAAGGCCGCCGCTGCCGCCGGGGAGCCGAGGATGCGGCGCAGCCGGGCCAGTGTGGTGCCCGCGTGGAACGGGTCCCCGGACGACGCCCCGTGGAAGATGCCGGACAGCCACAGCGAGAACTCCTGGTACTGCCACACCCGCCGCAGACTCGCCTCCGAATAGCCGTTCAGGCCGCTGTTGTGCATGTCGAGGACGTGCTTCTCGATCAGCCGCCCCTCGGTGAGCGGCGGCGCCCCGGACGCCGCGAGCCGGTGGCGCAGCTCGGACCAGACGCGTTCGTGCGGCCAGTTCTCCGGATCGTCGCCGGGCGGGCATTGCAGGTAGTAGCGGGTGACCTGGGGGCTGCGGGCCATGTGGGCGGCGAAGCCCCGCCGGTGGATGCCGAACACCACGCAGTCCGAGGAGGGCGGCGCCTCGGCCAGCAGTGCCAGCCAGCCGATCCCGTAGTAGTGCCGGGCCGTGCGCTCCGGGGGCAGCACTGTGCGGGTCACGCCTCGCGCTCCGTCGCAGCCGGCCACGAAGTCGCAGTGCGGACGTGCCGTTCGCCTGTGTCGGGGCAGACGTAGGACACGGACGGGTGGTCCGTGTCGGTGTCGTGCGGCGTCACGTCCCGGACGCCGAAGCGGACGGCGCCGCCGCGCACGTCGGCGTATTCGCGCACCAGGTCCGTCACCAGCAGCGGCTGCGGGTAGACGAAGTGCCGCTGCCCGGTCGGCTCGGTGTACCGGAGCCGCTGCCGGGCGCCGTCGACACGGAACTCGCACTCGGTGTGCGTCGGCGCGTGCTCCAGCAACCGCCTGGCCAGGCCGCGCCGTTCGAGACCACGGACCGCCCACTCCTCGATGAAGCCCGCCCGGGGCCGCTGCTCGATGAACTCCCGTGTCTCGGTCTCCAGGACCAGACAGTCCACGGACGCCGCCCGCAGGATGTTCCCGAGTGTGAGACCGGCCGGGCCCGCGCCCACGACCGGAAACCGGGGTGGGGAAGGGGATTCGGCATCGACCGGGGCGTAGGTCACCGGCTCATTATGGGTGCCGGTCCGGGTGAACGGGGGGGCGGACGAGCAGCGTGTCCGCAGGCGTCCGGTGCGTTGTGTTCCGGGCGGGCGGCGCTCAGCCCAGGCGCGGTATCTCGATCGCCGGGCAACGGTCCATGACCATCTCCAGACCGGCCGCGCGGGTCCGCTCGTACGCCGCCTCGTCGGTCACGCCGAGCTGGAACCAGACCGCCTTGGCGCCCTTCGCCACCGCCTCGTCGGCGACCGCGCCCGCCAGGTCGCTGTTCACGAACACGTCGACCACGTCCACGTCGAAGGGGATGTCCGCCAGAGAGGCGTAACCCTGCTCGCCGTGCACCCGCTCCGCCTTCGGGTGGACCGGCACGACGCGCTTGCCGAAGCGCTGGAGGACGTCGGCGACGCCGTACGCGGCGCGGGAGCGGTTGTTCGACAGGCCCACCACGGCCCAGGTGTCACCGAGCTCGGTGAGGATCCTGCGGACCGTCGCGTCCTCTGCTGCGTCGCCGTACACGGTCGCCTCCTTGGGCTGAGCTGCCGAGCTGCCGCTGTCAATCCACCCAACGGGCCGCGGTGCCCGATGATTCCCCGGCCGCCGCCGTGACGGCCGGTCGGGCGCGGCCGGATCCGGCCGCCTGCCGCCGTGACTGCCCTCGGACGCCGCCGGGTCCGACCGCGCGGCGCCGCCCGGCCCGAGTCGATCCGTGCCCGCCGGACTGCGCTCCGGCGCCCGGGCGCCTACGCTCGCCTCGTGCTGCGCATCACCGACGCCCGTAGCGGCGAACTCGTCGACGCCGCCCGGCCCCGCCGCGGCCTGACCCGGGTCGAGGCACACACCTCCGGGTTCGACCTCACGAACCTGCGCGTGCTGCTCGTCGCCGACACCCTCGTTCGCGCCCTGGAACTCGGCGGCACGCCCGTGTGGGCGCGGCTGTCCGGCGAGCGGGAGCGGGCCGAGCTGCGGGCCGGTGCCGCCGCCCTCGGCATCCGCCCTTTCGAGGAGGGCCCGGAGGCCGGGGCGGGCCTCGGGGAGGCCCGGGTCATCCACGTCGCCGCGAAGGCCGACGGCGGTGGCATGACGGGCGGGGGTGGCGTGACGGGCGGGGATGGCTCCGGGCCCGGTGGCGTCCCCGGCGCTTCCTCTGGCGGTCCCGCGCCCGACGGCATCCCCTGCGCGGGCAGGGACGACTCCGAGCAGGGTGGCGCCCTCGGTGCGGGCCAGGGCAGTCCCGCAGCCGCGGGGATCCCTTGCGCGGGCGAGGACGACTCCGAGCACGGTGAAGCCCCCCGTGCGGGCCAGGACGGCCATCCAGCCGCGGGAACGCCCGGCGCGGGCCAGGACGGCCCCGCAGCCGGCGGTATCCGCCTCGCCGTGGCCCCCGTCGTCGAGCACGCGGCGCCGGACCTGGCCCAGGAGGCCGACCCCGCCGTCCTGCGGCTCGCGCTGCTCGCCCGGCCGTGGAGCGCGCCCTGCCGTCTCGACCCGGCCGCGCTGCACGACGCGCGCGACACCCTCGTCCGCTGGCGCCGCGCGGTCGCCGGATGGGCGTGCCGACCCTCGCGGCCCATCCCCGACGAGGTGCGCGCACGCGTGCGTGCCGCCTGGGAGGACGACCTGGACGTGCCCGGCGTGCTCCGGGTCCTGCGGGACGTCGAGACCGACCAGGAGCTGCCGGACGGCGCCCGGTTCGAGACGTACGCGCACGCCGACCGGATCCTCGGTCTCGACCTTGCCCGCGACCTCGGCGGCCCGGCGTGATCGCGCGCTCCGGGGCGGGCCCGCCGCGCCGACTCGTCGTCCTGGGCCACGCCAAAGCAGCGCGGCCCGCGGACACCCCGACCACGAGCGCGCGCTCGCCCCGCGACGCCCCCGCCGCCGGACACGCCCTCGGTCAGGCCGACCTGCCGCCGGACCTCGCCCTGTGCTCCACCGCCGTGCGTGCCCGCCAGACCTGGGAGCCGGCCGCCGGGCAGTGGGGCACGCCACCGCCCGTACGCCACGACCCGCGGCTGTACGCGGCCGGCGCCGCCGAGTCGCCGACCGTCGTGCCCGAGGTGCCCGACGGGATCGCGACCCTGCTGCTCGTCGGCCACAACCCGGGCCTGGAGGACCCGGTGCTCGCCCTCGCCGGGGACGGGCTCGGCGACACCCTGGAGCAGGCGCGTACGAAGTTCCCGACGTCCGCCGTCGCCGTCCTCGCCCGGCACGGCCCCGGCCGGCGGTCCCCGGCACCGCCCTGCTGACCTCGGTAACGGTACCGCGCGGCGGCAGGAAGCAGCCGGTCCGCCGCGCACGCGGCCTGCGCATAGGCTGGCCGGATGCAGGACGAGTACCGCACAGTGGCCCACGCGGGCGTGCACGAGACCGAGGTCAACCGCTCCCGCTTCCTGTGCGCCCTCGCCCCGGCGGCCACCGAACAGGAGGCGCAGGACTTCATCGCGGCCGTGCGCAAGGAGCACGCCGACGCCAACCACAACTGCTGGGCGTACGTCGTCGGCGCCGACGCGGGCATCCAGAAGGCGAGCGACGACGGCGAACCGGGCGGCACCGCGGGTGTCCCGATGCTCCAGATGCTGCTGCGCCGCGACATGCGGTACGTCGTCGCCGTCGTCACCCGCTACTTCGGCGGGGTCAAGCTCGGCGCGGGCGGGCTGATCCGGGCGTACGGCGGCGCGGTCGGCGAGGCACTCGACGCGCTCGGCACGATCACCCGGCGCCGCTTCCGGCTCGCCACCGTCACCGTCGACCACCAGCGCGCGGGCAAACTGCAGAACGAGCTGCGCTCCGCCGGACGCGAGGTGCGCGACGTGTGCTACGGCGAGGCGGTCACGATCGAGATCGGACTGCCGGACGCGGACGTGACCGCGTTCCGCGCCTGGCTCGCCGACGTGACCGCCGGAACCGCCGGGTGCGAACTCGGCGGAGAGGCCTACGGAGACGCCTGACACAACAGGCACAGCGCGCGGACCGTCTTCGCGTCGGGCCGTCGTGGCGGGGCGATACGGGAGTAACCACCCGTGGTGTCGGACCCGGCCGTTAGTCTCGGGGATCATGCGACTGCTGCACACTTCCGACTGGCATCTCGGCCGCGCCTTCCACCGGGTGAACATGCTCGGGGCCCAGGCCGAGTTCATCGGGCACCTCGTCACCACCGCGCGGGAGCGCGCGGTCGACGTGGTGGTCGTGTCGGGGGACGTGTACGACCGGGCGGTGCCGCCGCTCGCCGCCGTCGAGCTGTTCGACGACGCGCTGCACCGCCTCGCCGCCCTCGGCGTGCCCACGGTGATGATCTCCGGGAACCACGACTCGGCCCGGCGGCTCGGCGTCGGCGCCGGGCTCATCGACCGCGCCGGGATCCATCTGCGGACCGAACCGGCCGCGTGCGGCACACCCGTCGTGCTGTCCGACGCCCACGGCGACGTGGCCTTCTACGGACTGCCCTATCTGGAACCGGCCCTGGTGAAGGACGAGTTCGGCGTCGACAAGGCCGGGCACGAGGCCGTGCTCGCCGCCGCCATGGACCGCGTCCGCGCCGACCTCGCCGCACGCGCGCCCGGCACCCGGTCCGTCGTCCTCGCCCACGCCTTCGTCACCGGCGGCCGGGGCAGCGACAGCGAACGGGACATCACCGTCGGCGGGGTCGCGGCCGTGCCCGCGGGCGTCTTCGACGGCGCCGACTACGTGGCGCTCGGGCATCTGCACGGCTGCCAGACCATCACCAACCGCATCCGCTACTCCGGCTCCCCGCTGCCGTACTCCTTCTCCGAGGCCGGCCACCGCAAGAGCATGTGGCTCGTCGACCTCGCCGCCGACGGAGCGGTCACCGCCGAGCGCGTCGACTGCCCGGTGCCGCGCCCGCTGGCACGCATCCGGGGCACCCTGGAGGACCTGCTCGCCGACCCCGGTCTCGCCCGGCACGAGGAGGCGTGGGTCGAGGCCACCCTCACGGACGCGGTCCGCCCCGCCGACCCCATGGCCCGGCTCACCGAACGCTTCCCGCACACCCTCAGCCTCGCCTTCGACCCCGAACGGCGCCCCGACGACCCCGACGTGTCCTACGCCCGGCGCCTCGCGGGCCGCGACGACCAGCAGATCGCGGAGGACTTCGTCGCCCACGTGCGCGGCGCGGGCCCCGACGAGCACGAGCGGGCCATCCTGCGCGACGCGCTGGACGCGGCCCGCGCCGACGACGCCGTACGGGAGGTGGCGCGGTGAGACTGCACCGGCTGGCCGTCACCGCCTTCGGCCCCTTCGGCGGGACACAGACCGTCGACTTCGACGCGCTGTCGGCGGCGGGCCTCTACCTGCTGCACGGCCCGACCGGCGCCGGCAAGACGTCCGTCCTCGACGCCGTCTGCTACGCGCTGTACGGCTCGGTGCCCGGGGCCCGGCAGAGCGGCGGCCAGGGCGCGAACCTGCGCAGCGACCACGCCGCGCCCGCGACCCGCACCGAAGTCGCCCTCGAACTGACCGTCGCCGGACGCCGGCTGGAGATCACCCGCCGGCCGCCCTGGGAGCGCCCCAAGAAGCGCGGCTCGGGCACCACCCTCGACAAGGCCCAGACCTGGCTGCGCGAGTACGACGCCGCCACCGGGGCCTGGAAGGACCTCAGCCGCTCCCACCAGGAGATCGGCGAGGAGATCACCCAGCTGCTCGGCATGAGCCGGGAGCAGTTCTGCCAGGTCGTGCTGCTGCCCCAGGGCGACTTCGCGAGGTTCCTGCGCGCCGACGCCGAGGCCCGCGGCAAGCTCCTCGGCCGCCTCTTCGACACGCGCCGGTTCGCCGAGGTGGAAAAGCGCCTCGCCGAGCGCCGCCGCGTCACCGAGGCCCGGGTGCGCGACGGCGACGCCGAACTGCTCGCCGACGCGCACCGCATGCAGCAGGCCGCGGGCGACACCATGGACCTGCCGGAGCTGTCCCCCGGCGACCCCGGCCTGGCCGACGCCGTCCTGAGCGCCGCCGCCGTCGCCCGCAGCACCGCGCGCGAACAGCTCGCCGTCGCGCACAGCCGTCTCACGGCCGCGGAGTCCGCCCGCGCCGCGGCCGACCGCGCGCTGGACGACGTACGCGAACTGGCGCGGTTGCAGCGGCGGTTCAGGGAGGCGCGGGAGCGGGCCGGGCGGCTGGCGGAGCGGGCCGAGGACAACCGGCGGGCGCAGCGGCGCATGGAGCGGGGCCGCAAGGCCGAGGCGGTGGCGCCCGCGCTGGACCTCAGGGAGTCCGCCGACGCCGCACACCGGCGCGCCACCGCCGAGGAGGCACACGCGCGTGCCCTGCTGCCGGACCGCTTCGCCGACGCCGGAGCGGCCGGGCTGGCCGCCGCCGCGCGCCGGACCGCCGAGGAACTGGGCGGCCTGGAGTCGGCACGCCGCGCCGAGCAGCGGCTGGCCCGGCTCGTCGCGGAACGCGCCGACCTGGACCGGCAGGAGCGCGCCGACGAGGACGTCCGGCAGGAGGCGGAGGCCTGGCTCGCCGACTGGGAGGCGCTGCGCGCCGGGCTCCAGACCCGGATCGACGCCGCCCAGGAGGCCGCCACCCGGGCCGAACAGCTCGCCGTGCAGCGCGAACCCGCCCGGCGGCGGCTGACCGCGGCCCGGCAGCGCGACCGGCTCGCCCTGGACGCCGACGACGCCCAGCGGCAGGCCCTCGCCTCGGCCGAGCGGGCCGTGGAGGCCCGCGCGCACTGGCTCGACCTCAAGGAACAGCGGCTGACCGGCATCGCCGCGGAACTCGCCGCGCACCTCACCGACGGCGAACCCTGCGCCGTCTGCGGAGCCACCGAACACCCCGCCCCCGCCCGCAAGGTCGCGGGCCACGTCGACCGGGACGCCGAGGAACGCGCCCTCGCCGCCTGCCGGCGGGCCGAGGAGCGCCGCAGCGAGGACGAGCGCCGCCTCGGCGCCGTACGGGAGGCGCTGGCCGCCGCGACGGCCGAGGCCGGTGACGCGCCGGCCGCGGAACTGGCCGCCGAGGCCGAACAGCTGGAGCGGGAGTACACGCGGGCGCGTGACGCCGCCTCCGGGCTGCACGCCGCGCAGGAGGAGCTGCGCCGGGCCGAGCAGGAGCGGGAGCGGCGCGTCGCCGTCCGGCAGGAGGCCGCCGTCCGTGCCGCGTCCCGGGTGGGCCACCGCGAGCGGCTGGACCGCGAGAGGGCCGCCCTGGAGGAGGAGCTGGCGCGGGCGCGCGGGGCGCTGGACAGCGTCGCCGCCCGGGCCGCCGAGCTGGAGCGGCAGGTCGCGCTGCTCACCGACGCGGCCGACCGCGCCCGCGCCGCCGAGGACACCGCCCAGCGGCTCAAGGAGGCCGACGCCCGGCTCGCGGACGCCGCGTTCCGCGCCGGTTTCGACACGCCGCGGGACGCCGCGGCGGCCCTCCTCGACGACGCGGCCCACCGCGAACTCCAGCACCGGCTCGACGCCTGGCACGCGGAGGAGGCCGCCGTGCGCGCCGTCTTCACCGAGGCCGGCACCGCGACCGCCGCGCAGGCCCCGCCCGCCGACGTCACCGCCGCCGAGCAGGCCCTCGCCGAGGCGGACCGGCGGCTGCGCGACGCCGTGTCCGCACGGGACGCCGCGGCCCGCCGCTGCGCCGAACTCGACCGGCTCTCCGCCCGGGCCACCGCGTCCGTGCGGCGCCTCGGACCGCTGCGGGAGGAGCACGAGCGCATCGCCCGGATGGCCGGGCTCGCCGCCGGGACCTCGGCGGACAACGAGCGGAAGATGCGCCTGGAGTCGTACGTGCTCGCGGCCCGGCTGGAGCAGGTCGCCGCCGCGGCCACCGCGCGCCTGCAGCGCATGTCGTCCGGGCGCTACACCCTCGTGCACTCCGACGACCGCACCGGCCGCGGCCGCAGCGGGCTCGGCCTGCACGTCGTGGACGCCTGGACGGGCCGGGAGCGGGACACGGCGACGCTGTCCGGCGGCGAGACGTTCTTCGCGTCGCTCGCGCTCGCCCTCGGCCTCGCCGACGTCGTCACCGACGAGGCGGGCGGCGTGCGCCTGGACACCCTCTTCATCGACGAGGGCTTCGGCAGCCTCGACGACCAGACCCTCGACGAGGTCCTCGACGTCCTCGACTCGCTGCGCGAACGGGACCGCAGCGTCGGCATCGTCAGCCACGTCGCCGATCTGCGGCGCCGCGTCCACGCCCAGCTGGAGGTCGTCAAGGGCCGGTCCGGGTCGGTGCTGCGCCAGCGCGGGTGAACCGGCCTCAGCGGCCCAGCGGACGCCGGGGCAGCGGCGAGGAGTACACGACGCTCGTCGTCACCGAGCCCAGGGCGCCGATCCGGCCCGAGACCTCCTCCAGGTGCCGCATCGAGCGGGCGGCGACCTTGATGACGAAGCAGTCGTCGCCGGTGACGTGGTGCGCCTCCAGGATCTCCGGCGTCGCCGCGACCAGGTCGTTGAACGGCTTGTAGTTCCCGGTCGGGTAGCGGAGCCGGACGAACGCCAGGATCGGCAGGCCCAGCCGGTCCGGGTCGACCACGGCCGCGTACCCCTGGATGACCCCCGCCTCCTCCATGCGCCGCACCCGCTCGGTGACCGCGCTCGGGGACATGGAGACGGCACGGGGGAGTTCGGCGAAACTGGCCCGGCCCTGCCGCTGGAGGACGTCGAGGATGCGCCAGTCGGTGGCGTCCGGGGAATACGTGGTCATCATCGAGGGATAGCAGGGAGATCCACGGCGTGACAAGGGATGCGCCGGGGATCGCCCCTTCTGGGCGGCGGCCCGCGGCCGTAGATTTCCGGACGTCGGGTACCTCCAGGAAAGGCCACCGCCATGAGTTCCACCACGACCGCCAACCCCGTCCTGCGCGTGCCGCCCGCGGCGCCCGCCGAGGCCGCCGCCCACTTCCGCGCGAGCCTCGCCTTCCACGCCGACGTGTCCGACGTCGCGGCGGCGCTCGCGGCGGGCGGCGACCCCGGATTCGTCGTCCTGGACTGCCGCTCCACCGAGTCCTGGGACCAGGGACACGTCCCGGGCGCCGTCCACCTGCCCACCGCGCTCGTCCCCGAGCGGGCCGGACAGCTCCTCGACACGTCCGTGCCGGTCGTCACGTACTGCTGGGGGCCCGCCTGCGACGGCGCCACCCGCGCCGCCCTCGCGCTCGCCGAACTCGGTTACCCCGTCAAGGAGATGCTGGGCGGCTTCGAGTACTGGGTGCGCGAGGGCTACGAGTTCGAGACGCGGCAGGGCCGCGAGCGCCGCGCCGCCGACCCGCTCACCGCTCCGGTCGGCGCGGACTGCGGCTGCTGACAGGGCAGTCGGGGCTTCACGGGTCGCGGACGCGGCCGGCAGGGGTGAGGGCCGGCCGCACCCGCGCCGCTCACAGCTGGGACAGCTCGTCCACCAGGTCGTCCAGGCCCAGCGAGCCCTGCGACAGCGCCGCCATGTGCCAGGCCTTGAGGTCGAAGGCGTCGCCGTGGCGGCTGCGGGCGTTCTCCCGGCCCAGCAGCCAGGCCCGCTCGCCCAGCTTGTAGCCGATCGCCTGGCCGGGAATGGTCAGATAGCGGGTCAGCTCGCTCTCCACGAACTCCGCCGGACGGCTGCTGTGCGCGCCGAAGAACTCCTGGGCCAGCTCCGGCGTCCAGCGCTCACCCGGGTGGAACGGCGAGTTGGCCGGGATCTCCAGCTCCAGGTGCATGCCGATGTCCACGATGACCCGCGCGGCCCGCATCATCTGCGCGTCCAGGTAGCCGAGCCGCTGCTCGGGGTCCGTGAGGAAGCCCAGCTCGTCCATCAGGCGCTCCGCGTACAGCGCCCAGCCCTCCGCATTGGCGCTGACCAGGCCGATCGTGGCCTGGTAGCGGGAGAGGTTCCCGGCGACGTACGTCCACTGCGCGAGCTGCAGGTGGTGGCCCGGCACGCCCTCGTGGTACCACGTCGACACCAGGTCGTAGACGGGGAAGCGGGTCGCGCCCATCGTCGGCAGCCAGGTGCGGCCCGGCCGCGAGAAGTCCTCCGACGGGGACGTGTAGTAGGGCGCGGCGGCGCTGCCGGGCGGGGCGATGCAGGACTCCACCTTCCGCACCGGCTCGGCCAGTTCGAAGTGCGTGCCGTCCAGCTTCTCGATCGCCTCGTCCATCAGGCCCTGGAGCCAGGCGCGGACCTCCTCGACACCCTCGATGTGCCGGCCGTGCTCGTCCAGGTGCGCCAGCGCCTGCCACGGCGTCGCGGCCCCCGGCAGGATCTTCTCCGCCTCCTGCTTCATCTCGCCGAGGATGCGGTGGAACTCGGACCAGCCGTAGGCGTACGCCTCGTCGAGGTCGAGGTCGGTGCCGTTGTAGTAGCGCGACCAGCGGGCGTAGCGCTCGCGGCCCACCGTGTCCGGCGCGCCCTGCACTTGCGGTGCGTACACGTCCCGCAGCCAGTCCCGCAGCTCCACCACGGCCGCGGTCGCGCCGCGGGCCGCCTGGTCCAGCTCGGCACGCAGCGCGTCGGGACCCTTGGCGGCGAAGTCCTCGAACCAGCCGCGGCCCTGGCCCGTGTCGGCCCACTCGGTGAGCTGCCCGGCGAACGTGGCCGTGGGACGCGGAGCCGCGTACAGCTTGCGCTCCAGGCCGAGCGCGAGGGATTCGCGGTAGCCCTCCAGCGCGCCGGGCACCGCGCGCAGCCGCTCGGCGATCGCCGCCCAGTCCTCCTCGGTCTCGTCCGGCGTCACCGAGAACACCTCGCGCACCGAGTGCGCCACCGTGCCCAGGTTGCCGACCGCGCGCAGGCCCTCGTCGGCCTCGTGCACGGCGAGTTCGGCGGTCAGCCGCTCGCGCAGCAGGCGGGCGCACCGGCGCTCGATGCCGCTGTCCGCACCGGGCTGCCGCTCCGCCTCGTCGAGCCGGGCCAGCGTGGCCCGCTGCAGGTCCGCGACGGCCGCCTGACCCGCGGGCGACAGGTCGGGCAGCCTGCTCGAACTCTCCTTCACGCCGAGGTACGTACCGGTGACCGGGTCGAGGGCGATGAGGTCGTCGACATAGCGGTCGGCGACCTCGCGGGGCAGCGGGCTCTTGGTGTCAGACATGCCGACCATCCTCGTACGAGGACCGCCGCACGTCACTCGGATTGAGCCGAGGGCGAAGGCGGTAGCAGCGGTCCGCACTCCCACTGCTGGAAGATCAGGCGCGTCTCCACCCGGGCGACCTCACGGCGTGAGGTGAACCCGTCCAGAACCAGCCGCTGAAGATCGGCCATGTCCGCGACGGCGACATGGACGAGGTAGTCGTCGGGGCCGGTCAGGTGGTAGACGGTCCGCGACTCCGGCAGTGCCCGGATCCGGTCCACGAACGGCCCCACCAGCTCCCGCCGGTGCGGCCTGACCTGCACCGACAGCAGCGCCTCCAGACCCCGCCCGAGCTTGGCCGGGTCCAGCCGCAGCCGGTGGCCGAGGATCACCCCGGCCCGGCGCAGCCGTGCCACCCGGTCCAGGCAGGTCGACGGCGCGACACCGACCTGCGCGGCGAGGTCGCGGTAGGTGGTCCGGGCGTCGTTCTGCAACAGCCGCAGCAGATGAAGATCGACCGGATCCAGTACGACAGCTTCGGGCATTGGCCGAACGTAGCACGGTGTTTCTGCCGGGCGCGCCGGTCGTCGTTCACTCTTCCCTTCATGGACACGCCCACCGTACCGAGAGCACTGGCCACCGAGGCCGTGCACGCCGGCCGCGACGATCTCGCCCGGCAGGGACTGCACGCCCCGCCGATCGACCTGTCCACCACCTACCCGTCGTACGACAGCCGGGGCGAGGCCGCCCGCATCGACGCGTTCGCCGAGACCGGCGCCGACCCGGACGGCCCGCCCGTGTACGCGCGGCTCGGCAATCCGACCGTCGCCCGCTTCGAGACCGCCCTCGCCCGGCTGGAGGGCACCGAGGCCGCGGTCGCCTTCGCCAGCGGCATGGCCGCGCTCAGCGCCGTCCTCCTCGTCCGCAACGCGATGGGGCTGCGGCACGTCGTCGCCGTACGGCCCCTGTACGGGTGCAGCGACCATCTGCTGACCGCCGGGCTGCTCGGCTCCGAGGTCACCTGGACCGACCCGGCGGGCATCGCCGACGCGCTGCGCCCGGACACCGGTCTGGTACTGGTCGAGTCACCGGCCAACCCGACGCTCGCCGAGGTGGACCTGCGGGCCGTCGCCCACGCCTGCGGTTCCGTGCCGCTGCTCGTGGACAACACGTTCGCCACGCCCGTCCTCCAGCGGCCCGCCGAGCAGGGCGCGCGGCTGGTGCTGCACAGCGCCACCAAGTATCTCGGCGGGCACGGGGACGTGATGGCCGGTGTGGTCGCCTGCGACGAGGAGTTCGCCGGGCGGCTGCGGCAGGTGCGTTTCGCAACCGGCGGTGTGCTGCATCCGCTGGCCGGCTATCTGCTGCTGCGCGGCCTGTCGACGCTGCCGGTCCGGGTGCGGGCCGCGTCCGCGAACGCCGCCGAACTCGCCGGGCGGCTGGCCGCCGACCCGCGCGTGGCCCGCGTGCACTATCCGAGGATCGGCGGTGCGATGGTCTCCTTCGAGGTGCACGGCGACCCGCACGACGTCATCGCGGGCGTCCGGCTGATCACCCCGGCCGTCAGCCTCGGCAGCGTCGACACGCTGATCCAGCATGCGGCGTCTATCAGCCACCGCATCGTCGACGCCGACGACCGGCGCGGCGCCGGGGTGAGCGACCGGCTGCTGCGCATGTCGGTGGGTCTGGAGGACGTCGACGACCTGTGGGCCGACCTGGACGGGGCGCTCGGGGAGCCGGCCGCCCCGACGCCGCGGCGGGCGGCGCTGGCCGGGGACTGAGCCGGGAAGGCGGGGCGGGCACGTAGCCGCCCCTGGAGGGGAAGGAGCGGCCCGGCGGAGGGATGCCGCCGGGCGGCCGCTCGGCCCTCGTCGGCCGCCCGCCGCCTTCGGCCGTGTGGAGCGCCGGCGGCGGGTGCGCCGGTTCCCTCGCCGTTTCGGAGGCCGGGGGTGTCCCGGTTCGGTGGTGGTGGGTGACTCAGTCGCGGCGTCCGGACCGCTGACCGTGCGGCAGGCGCGTGGCCGGCCGGGTGGCTTCCAGGCGGGCCGTGACGACGAGGGTGCCCTCCTCGATCTGGTAGTCGAGGGGCAGGCCCAGGCCGCGCATCGCGGCGACCATGCCGGTGTTGGACGACTGCGTCACGGCGTACACGCTCTCGCAGCCCGCCTCGGCGGCCATCGCCACCAGCCTGCCGAGCAGTTCGGCGCCGATGCCGCGCCGCTGCCAGCCGTCCTCGACGAGCAGCGCGACCTCCGTCTCGTCGCCGTCCCACAGCAGATGCCCGAGGGCGACCACGCGCCCCGAGGCGGTCTGCGCCGCGAGCGTGCGGCCGAAGCGCGGGCTGAGCAGGTGGTTCAGGTAACGGTCCGCGTCACCGACCGGCCCGTGGTAGCGCATCGACAGCGTCTGCGCCGAGCACCGCTCGTGCATCTCCTTGGCGGCGTCCAGATCGCCGGTGTCGGCGCGGCGCACCGTGATGTCGTCGCCCTCGGGCAGCGTCAGCACCTGCCGGCCGCCCGGCACCCGCGGCCCGAGCCGGGAGTCCAGCTCCACCAGGGCACGCGCCCGGGCGAACTCGGTCGGCGTAAACGGCAGGTACGGCCGCTCGACCGTGATCACCCCGCCCTCCGGCGCCCGCAGCCGCATCACGGTGCCCTCCAGGGCGCCCTCCACCGGTACGGTCTCCGGCGCCCGTCCGCCGCCGGCCGGCCGGGCGGGCAGCGAGCGGATGGTGCACCGGCCGAGCAACTGCCGCAACGCCAGCGGCAGTTCCGCGGCGTCCAGCGCCGTGCGGGTGGCGAGGCCCAGGACGCGGGTCGGGGCGTCCACCAGATCGTGGGCGTCGGCCCGCTCGATCCAGGTGCTGGTACCGCCCGCCGAGGACACCGCCCGCGTCACGTCGGCCGCCGCGAGCCCGGCCGGGGCGCGCAGCAGGAACTCGTCCACGGTGCCGTCGGCCAGCGGATGCGTCTGCAGGCTGAGGATGTCGACGCGCTGCCCGGCCAGCGCCGTGCACAGCGCGGCGAGCGAACCCGGCTCGTCCTTCACCGTCGTCCGCATCCGCCACAGCGTGCTCTGCCCGGCAGCGGTGCCCGGCGCCTGCCCCGACGCCCCGGCCTGCTGGGCGGAGAACAGAGGCCGGGCGCCGGTATCGCCCCTCGGCGGTGCGTGGCCGTGGCGGCGTGCCCACCACGCGTGGAACGCGGCCGTGACGATCAGCGCAACCGCCGGAACCAGCAGCGGTACCGGGCCGTCCGGGCCGTACCCGGCGCGACCGGCCACCGAGCCCGCGACCGCCACCGCCGTCAACAGGGCGGCCAGCCCGATCAGGTCCCGCCGCCAGTGGCGCACGGGACGCCCGTGCCGCGCGCGCGTCACATCAGCTACGTCTCGATTCATGCACCCACTGTGAAGGAATCGTGTTGCGTGATCACGAACGCTCTGTGTCTCACGGGTAAAGCCTGCTTCTGTCCCTTTTGTGAATTCCTGGACAGTTGAACGAGGCACCGCACACCGGGAGATGACGCCGATGCGCGGCAAGCCCTTCAGGCAACGGGAGCGAACGGGCCCGCCATCACTGCCCGACCAGGCCGGGCTGGAGCACCTTCGTGAACAGCACCGTGCCGTCCTGCTCGCGCAGACGCACCGTCATCTCCCCGCTGTCGCCGTCGATGCCGACCTCGCCGAAGAACTGGTAGCCGCCCGCGGGCGACACATTGGATGCGGTCGGCGCCTTCACGAACACGCGCTCCGGACCGAACGTGCCGTCCAGCGCGCTCGCCGGGAAGGCACCGGCGTTCAGCGGCCCCGACACGAACTCCCAGAACGGCTCGAAGTCGGCGAACGCGGCCCGCGACGGCTGGTAGTGCTGCGCCGAGGTGTGGTGCACGTCGGCCGTCAGCCACACCGTGCCGGTGATCCGCCGGTGCTTGACGAACCGCAGCAGCTCCGCGATCTGCAGCTCACGGCCGAGCGGCGCGCCCGGGTCGCCCTGCGCGATCGCCTCGAAGTGCCGCCTGCCCTCCCCGCCGTCCGGCACCACCAGCCCGATCGGCATGTCGGCGGCGATCACCTTCCACACCGCGCGCGACCGCGACAGCTCCCGCTTCAGCCACTCCAGCTGCTCCCGGCCGAGGATGCCCTGCGGGTCCACGGTCTGGTCACCGGGCGAGTTGGCGTTGCGGTACGTCCGCATGTCCACCACGAACACGTCCAGCAGCGGCCCGTGCCGCAGCACCCGGTACATGCGGCCCTCCTCGGCGCCCGGCCGCAGCGTGGACACCGGGTAGTACTCGCCGAACGCGCGCAGGGCCCGCGACGCCAGCACGTCGACGCTCCGCTCGGTGTAGCGGGCGTCGCTGTCCGGGACCGTCTGGCCCGGGTACCAGTTGTTGCGCACCTCGTGGTCGTCCCACTGGACGACGACCGGCACCTGGGAGTTGAACCGCCGGAGGTTCTCGTCGAGCAGGTTGTAGCGGAAGTTGCCGCGGAACTCGGCGAGGGTCTCGGCCACCTTGGACTTCTCCTCGGTGGTGATGTTCCGCCAGGTGCCGCCGTCCGGCAGGGCCGCCGTGGCCGGCAACGGTCCGTCGGCGTACACGGAGTCGCCGCTGAGCAGGAAGAAGTCCGGGTCGAGCCGGGCCATCGCGTCAAAGATGCGGTAGCCGCCGAAGTCCGGGTTGATGCCCCAGCCCTGCCCGGCCAGGTCGCCGGACCACACGAAGCGCACGCCGTCGCGGCGGCCGGCCGGCGCGGTGCGGAACGTGCCGGTGACCGGCTCACCGGTACGGCGCGGGTCGTCCGGGTCGGCGAGCAGCACGCGGTAGTGGATCTGCTCGCCCGGCGGCAGCCCCTGGAGCCGGGTGGTGCCGGTGAAGTCGGTGCCGGCGTCCAGCAGCGGGCCGCGCCATCTGCGCGGGTTGCGGAACGACTCGGTCGCGGACGTCTCGACGATCATGCGGGCCGGGCGGTCGGAACGCACCCAGACCAGACCGGAGTGGGCGGTCACGTCCCCCGTCTGCACGCCCCAGCCCGCCGAAGGGCGACCGGACCGGGCGAACGCCGGGGCCGCGCCCAGCGCGGTGGGCAGGGTGAGGGCCGCCGACGCGGCGAGCGAGCCGCGCAGAACGCTGCGGCGGCCCGGGAGCGGACGGTCTGACATGGCTGCGCCTCCAGGGACGTGATCCGGCCGGTGTGCAGTGCCACACCTACTGGTGCGCCGCAGCGCGCGCGCAAACCCCAAGTGAACAGCCGGCCGCACGCGGAAGGGAACCCGTACGGAACGGACCCGGGCGCGGTCGCGGGAGCGGCCCACGCCGCCCGCCCCCGGTCACCGCGCCGCGGCCTGCGCCATCAGCCGCACGCCCGACCGGATCCGCGCGGGCGGCACGTGCGCGTACCCCAGGACCAGGCGGACACCGGAGGGCTCGTCGCCGCGGGCGGCACGCGCGGGCGGGGAGTCACCGGCGCCGGAAGGCTCCCCGCCGCGTCCGCCACGCGCGTGCGTGGAGTGCGCGTCGGCGGGCTCCCGGCCGTGGCCGGCCCGCGCATGAGGGGCGTCGGAGGGCTCCTCGCCACGGCCGGCACGCACATGCGGGGCGCCGGGGGGCTCCTCGCCGTGCCCGCCGCGCGCGTGGGGGACACCGGAAGACTCCTCGCCGCCCCCGGCCCGCGCATGCGTGTAGTGCGACAGCAACCGTACGGCCACCCCCGCCCCGGCCATCCGCGCGAGGAACCGCTGCTCGGGCCCGTACCGCTCCGGCAGTGTCACGATCACGTGCAGGCCCGCCGCGATGCCGGACACCGCCGCGCCGGGGAAGTGCTCGGCCAGCGCCGCCACCAGCACGTCGCGCCGCTCGCGGTAGGCGCGCCCGCAGCGGCGCAGCTGACGGTCGTAGTCGCCGTGCTCCACGAACCGGGCGAACACCGCCTGGTCGAGCGCCGGATGGCCGAGGTCCGTCGTCCGCTTGCGCGCCACCACCTCGTCGGCCAGCGGCTCGGGCACCAGCAGCCAGCCGAGCCGCAGCCCCGGTGCCAGCGACTTGCTGACCGAGCCCGTGTAGGCGACGCGGTCGGGGTCGAGGCCCTGGAGCGCGCCGACGGGGGCGCGGTCGTAGCGGAAGTCGCCGTCGTAGTCGTCCTCCAGCACGAACCCGTCGACGGACCGCGCCCAGTCGAGCAGTTCGGCGCGGCGCCGCGCGGAGCACGCGATGCCGGTGGGGAACTGGTGGGCGGGCGTCGTCACCACCGCCCGTACACCCGAGGAGCGCAGCGGGCCCATCGCCGGGCCTTCCTCGTCCAGCGGCAGCGGCACGGTGGTGACGCCCGCCGAGGCGTACACGTCGTCGTGCTGCGGGCTGCCCGGGCTCTCCACGCCCACGGAACGCACCCCGCGCGCGTGCAGCGCCAGCCCGATCAGCGCCGTCGCCTGCGTCACCCCGGACACCACCACGATCCGCTCCGGGTCCGCCACCACGCCCCGGCGCCGGGCGAGCAGCTCCGCGAGCGCGGTGCGCAGCCGCGGCAGCCCGCGCGGGTCGGGATAGCCCAGCTCCTCGTGCGGCAGCTCCGCCAGCACCGCGCGCTGCGCCGCCGCCCACGCCGCGCGCGGGAACAGCGACAGGTCGGGCGTGCCGGGCACGAAGTCGGCGCGGGCGCCGGGGGAGCGCGGGGCGAGGTCACGCACCCGCGGACGCGCCGCACGCACCGCTCCACCCACCCACGTCCCGGCACCGCGGCCGCTGCGCAGATAGCCCTCCGCGGTCAGCTGCTCGTACGCCTCGGTGACCAGCCCGCGCGACACGCCCAGGTCGGCGGCGAGGTCCCGGGTGGACGGCAGGCGGGTGCCCGGTGCGAGCCGGCCCGAGCGGACCGCGTCCCGCAGCGCCGCCTGAAGGGCCCCGCCACGCGTGCGTGCCGGGGCCGAAGCGGCAGGCAGCAGCAACTCCCACGCGGCGGTCCAGGAGCTGGAGACGGCGGGGCCGCCCGGCTCGTTCGGCGACGGCGTCATGAACGCGACCCTACTGCCCCTTAGGGGCCTCACCCGCACATGCGTAAACAGGTATGGAAGACCACAGCGACTGTACGCGCAATCCTGGAGCGCCCGTGGACGCCAAGAACCGCTTCGAGACGAAAACCACCTTCGCGCTCAGCCGGATGGAATGGCTGGCATTTCTTGCCGTATCCCTTGTCCTCGCCGTCCAGCACCGTTCCGAGATCCGCTGGTGGGTGTTCGCGGGACTCTTCGCGGTGATCGACGTCATCGGCTACATTCCCGGCGCCGTCGCCTACCGGCGCAGCCCCGAAAAACGCGTCGCTCGCGGCTACTACGTGGCCTACAACGTGATGCACAGCCTGGTCACGGCGGGTGTGATCGCCGGAGCCTGGGTCCTGTTCGTCGGCCCCGAGTGGGCACTGCTCGCCCTTCCGATCCATCTCATGGGCGACCGGGCCCTGTTCGGGAATTCCCTCAAACCCTTCGGCGTCGCATTCGAACCGGAAACACATGCGGCCTACCACGTGTTCGAACAGCAATACCGCAATGGCGCGGCCGAATCCGCCCGGACTCCGCTGGAGGGCACGAATGCCGTCCGTGCTTGACACCCTCGCCGCGCACAGCGACAACCCGAGCGCATTCCTGGCACTCAACAACGGCAACGAATATTTCCGCGACGAACGCCTCGGCGGCGCCTGCGCCTACCGCAGAGCCGGGCGGCGGCACGTCCTGCAGTTCGGCGGCCCGTTCACCGCGCCCGAGCACCGCGCGCAGCTGCTGGAGTCCTTCGTCGCACACGCCGGGCCGCGCCTCGTCGCCGTGCAACTCCAGCGCGAGGACGCCGAGCTGTACGCGCGGCACGGCTTCACGGTCAACCAGATCGGCGCGTCGTACGCCGTCGACCTGTCCCGCTTCACGCTGCGCGGCTCACGGTTCGTCCGGCTGCGCAACAAGATCTCCCGGGCCCGGCGCGCCGGACTGGAGGTCACCGAGGTCCGGCACGGCGACGACTGCGCCGAACTGGACGCCGTGGACGACCGCTGGCTGCGCGACAAGGGCCGGCACGTCAAGGAACTGCAGTTCCTCGTCGGTCAGCGCACCGGCCCCCTGCAACAGCACCGCCGTCTCTTCGCCGGCCGGATCGACGGCGCGACGGTCGGCTACATCAACTACTCGCCCGTCTACGGCAGCCGCCCCGGCTGGCTGCACGACCTCAGCCGCCGGCACCCCGACGCGCCGCCCGGCGTGATGGAGGCCCTCAACGCCACCGTCATGGAACAGTTCGCCGCCGACGGCGCCGGCTGGCTGCACTTCGGCTTCACGCCCTTCACCGGGCTCTCCGAGGAGCACGAACTGCCGGGCGCCAGCCGCGCCTTCACCCGGTTCGTGCGCCTGCTCGCCGAGCGCGGGAACGCCATCTACCCGGCCGCCTCCCAGCTCGAGTACAAGCAGAAATGGGCCCCCCACACGGTCCTCCCGGAGTACATCGCCTTCCTCGGCCGGCCCCGCCTCGGCGCCGTCTGGCGGCTGCTGCGCGCCGCCAACGCCGTATGACCGCACCCCCACCCTGGAGGACAGGACGTCCATGAGATTCCTCGAGCGTGAACGCACCACTCTGGCCAAGCTGCTGCCCGACCTCGACCCCGCGCTGCGCGAGACGCCCCTGATGGACCTGGAGCGGCCCGGCAGCCCCGGCATCACGCTCTTCCGGGACAGCGGCGGGCCCGGACTGCTCGTGCCCGGCAGCCACCAGGGCCGGGGCGCGACGGCCGTGGACGCGCTGCGCGTGCAGCGGGCCATCGGCTCCCGCTCGCCGTCGCTGGCCGTCGGAACCACCATGCACCACTTCTCGATGGCCACCCTGGTCGGCCTCGGCGACCTCGGCGACAGCATGGCGTGGACGCTGATCGAGGGCGTCGCCGAATCGGGCTGCATCATCGCCTCCGGCTTCGCCGAGGGCCGCAGCGGCGCCGGCATCCTGGACCCCACCATGACCGCCACGCCGGACGGCGACGGGGTACGGCTCAACGGCGTCAAACGCCCGTGCAGCCTGGCCCGTTCCATGGACCTGCTCACCGCGAGCGTCCTGGTGCCGCGCGAGGACGGCGAGGGCGAGGAACTCGCCGTGGCCCTCGTGCCCGCCGACAGCGAGGGCATGACCGTCAGCAGCTTCTGGTCCAGCGCGTTCCTCGCCGGGGCGGAGAGCGAGCAGGTCACGCTCACCGACGTACGCGTGCCGCCGGAGCTGCTGCTGCGCACCTCCGCGCCCGCCGGACAGCGGCTGGACGAACTCCAGACGGCCGGGCTGATCTGGTTCCAGGTGCTGATGACCGGCAGCTACCTCGGCGCCGCCAGCGCCCTGGTGGAGCGGGTGCTGCTCAACGACCGGGTCCCCGAACACGACCGCGTCCGGCTCTACGTCGAGACCGAGGCCGCGGCCACCATGGTGGAGGCCGTCGCCCGCCGCGTCGACGACGGCGACCTCGGCGAGGCCACCCTCACCCAGTCGCTGTGCGCCCGCTACGCCGCCCAGGACACCATCGCCCGCGTCGTCCCGCGCGCGGTCGAACTGCTCGGCGGGCTCAACTTCATGACGTCCGACGAGGTCGGCCACCTCGCCGCCTGCGCCAACGGCCTCGCGCTGCACCCGCCGTCCCGGTCACGGATGACGGGACCGCTCGCCGCGTACATGGCGGACGGGCCACTGACGCTTGCCTGAGGGGCCGCAGCGGCAGGCCGTGGAGTGCGGGCTGCCGTCTGCCGCCTGCCGTCTGTGGCCGGTGGTTCGCCACCTCGACCGGTCTCCGCCGTCCCGGCCACGCCGCCCAGCCACCCCGTCCGGCCTCCGCCGTCCCGGCCACGCCGCCCAGCCACCCCGTCCGGCCTCCGCCGTCCCACCGTCCCGCCGATCGGCCGTCCGTCGCACCGTTCCGCCGTCCTGCCGGCCGGCTGTCACCATCCCGCGATCCCATGCCGCCAAGACCCTTTGGGGGAAGCACACCCATGCCGTCACACACGCCGCGTCCCACCGTCCTGCCCACCCGGCGCACCGCACCGCCGCCCGGCACGCCGAAGGGCGCGCCGGGCAACCGCCCCACCCTGCTGCTGACCGGCGGCTCCGGTGTGCTCGGGCGGGCCCTGATCGACGAGCTGTCGGCCGACTTCGACCTGCTCTGCCTGCGCCGCAACCGGCCGCTGCACGATCCGCGAGTGCGTGAGATCACGGGCGACCTGCTCGCGCCCCGCCTCGGCCTGAGCCCGCTCGCCTGGTACGAACTGGCCCTCGAGGTCGACATCGTCCTGCACTCCGCCGCCGAGACCAACTGGCGCACCCCGCCGGAGACGATCGTCCAGACGAACACCCTCGGCACCGAGGCCGTGATCGACCTGGCGGCCCGCGCCGACGCGCCCCTCTACCTGGTCAGCACCGCCTTCGTGGCGAGCGTCCCGAGCGAGGAGGACCGCCGGCGCTTCCCCGGAGCCGCCGCCTACCTCGCCTCCAAGACCCGGGCGGAGCAGATGTTCCGCGAGTCGGGGCTGCCCGGCGCCATCGTGCGCCCGTCGGTCGTGATGGGCGACTCGGTCACCGGGCGGATCGCCGGCCAGCAGGGCCTGACCAAGACCATCGGCTCCATGGTGCTGGGCCAGGTCCCCGTCCTGCCCGGCGCGCCCGACGCCCGCGTCGACATGGTCCCGCAGGACTACGTGTCCCGGGCCATCGGCGAACTCGTCCGCGGCGGGGTGGGCAGCGGGGAGTACTGGCTGACGGCCGGTGACCAGGCCATCCTGCTCAGCGAGATCGCCGACACCTGCGCGGAGTTCGCCGTACGCCACGGTCTGCCCAGGCCGTCGCGGCCCCGGCTGATCCCCGTCGAGGCGGTGCACCGGCTGCTGCTGCCCATGCTGGAGGGCACCTCGCTGCCCGCCTCGGTGCGGCAGCGCTTCCAGCACTACGCCGAACTGCTGCTGGTGTTCCAGCGGGAGCTGCCGCTCGCCTCCTCCCTCGGCGAACCGGGCTGCGGCAGCCGCCCCGACCACGCGGACATCCGCGCCGCGCTGTTCCGCAACCTGGAGAGCTGGGCGGAGGACCGGGCCGGCGTCCTGAACCGGCACCGTGCCCGCCCAGCCGCGACCCCTGCCCCCACGGAGGTGGCGTCATGACCGTTTCCCCGCCGGTGACCACGGCTTTCTCCGACTCCGACGAGACCGACGTCGTCGACCTGTACCTCAGGCACATCGGCTCCGGCCGCGCCGTCATGGGCCGCGTGATGGGCGGCATGGCCGAGGTGCGCTCCGAGGGCCCCTGGATCCACACCGACGACGGCCGCCGATTCCTGGACTTCGGCGGCTACGGCGTCTTCATCCTCGGCCACCGCCACCCCGCCGTCGTCGCCGCCGTGCACCGGCAGATCGACACCCACCCGCTGGCCAGCCGCGTCTTCCTGGAACCCGTCGCGGCCCGCGCCGCCGAGGCCCTGGCCGCGCACACCCCGCCCGGACTCGACTACGTGCACTTCGTCAACTCCGGCGCCGAGGCCACCGAGGCCGCCCTCAAGCTCGCCCGCGCGCACGGCCGCAACGCGGTCGTCACGACCCGGCGCGGCTTCCACGGCAAGACCCTCGGCGCGCTCAGCGTCACCGCCAACGCCACCTACCAGACCCCGTTCCAGCCGCTCATCCCGGACGTCACCCAGGTCACCTTCGGTGACGCGGCGCACCTGGAGAAGGCGCTGACCACCCGCCGCGACCGCGCCTGCGTCGTCCTGGAGCCGGTCCAGGGGGAGGCCGGCGTCCGCATCCCGGAACCCGGCTACCTGCGCCAGGTGTCCGACCTGTGCCGCGCGTACGGCGCGCTGCTCGTGGTGGACGAGATCCAGACGGGCCTGGGACGGCTCGGCACCTGGTGGGGCGTCGACGCCGAGGACGTACGCCCCGACATCATGCTCGTCGGCAAGGGGCTCAGCGGGGGAGTGGTGCCGGTCGCCGCGATGACCGCGACCGAGGCGGCGTACGCGCCCTTCAGCCGCGACCCCTACCTGCACACCTCCACCTTCGGTGCCTCCCCGATCGCCTGCGCCGCGGCCCTCGCCACCGTCGAGACGATGGAACGCGAGGAGACCGTCGCCCGCGCGGCCGTCCTCGGCTCACGCATCCTCGCCGGCGTGCGGGGCACCTGCGCCCCCTACCTGGGCGGCCTGGTCCGTGAGGTGCGCGGCCGGGGACTGCTGATCGGCATCGAGTTCGCCGAGGAACAGGCCGTCGGCGAACTCCTCCTGGAGCTGATCGCACGCGACGTCCTGGTGAACCACTCCCTCAACTCCACCCGGGTGCTGCGGCTCACGCCGCCCGCCGTCGTGGAGGACAGCACCCTCGACCTGTTCTTCACGACGCTCGCCGAGGCCCTGCTCACCGTCGCGGCCCGCCTGGCCGGTTGACGGCCCGTCAGTCACAGGAACCGAAAGGAACGGGACAACCATGCGCCACGTGGCCCTGCACGCGACCGTCGAAGGACAGCAGCCCGCCGACGTCTACCGCCGCATCACCGACTTCCGCCGCTACCCCGAACTCACCGACACCGTGCGCGAGGTCGTCGTCGACACGCTGCCCGACGGCTCGGCCGTGTCCGACTGGACCGTCCTGTTCCGCGGCGGCCTCATGCGCTGGCGGGAACGCGACACGTTCGCACCGGACACCCTCACCCTCACCTTCGAGCAGCTCAGCGGCGACTTCCAGACCTTCGAGGGCAACTGGCGCTGCACCCCACACGACGACGGCACGCTCGTGGAGTTCACCGCCTCCTTCGACCTCGGCATCCCGACGCTGGCGGACATCCTCGACCCGGTGGCCGAGTCCACGCTGCGCACCAACATCGCCCAGATCCTCGTCGGCCTGGTGGGCGCGGAGGTGATCGATGACCACGCTGCCGCCGCTCGCACCTGAACTGCCCGTCCGGATCTCCCGCCGGCCCCGCCCGGCCGGTGAGCCGCTGTGCGACGAGCCGGGCCCCGGCGCGGCCCGCTGCCTCGGCCTGTACGCCAAGCTCGCCGCCGGGGTGACCGTGGTGACCGCCCGCGGCGAGGAGGGGCCACTCGGCATGACGGTGTCCGCCGTCACCTCGCTGTCGGCCCGCCCGGCCCTGCTGCTGGCCTGTCTGCGCGACGGCTCACGCACGCTCGCCGCGATCCGCGCGAACGGCGCCTTCGGGGTGCACCTGCTCCGGGAGGAACAGCACGACCTCGCCATCCGGTTCGCGTCCCCGGCGGTCACCGCCGCCGAGCGCTTCGCCGGCACGGAACCCCGGGAAGTGCTCGGCGTGCCCGTGTTCACCGGGGCGCTCGCCTGGTCCGTGTGCCTGCTGGAGGACGTCCGCCGCTACGGCGACCACCAGCTGGTCGTGGGCCGCCTCGCCGCCGTGCACGTGGGCGGCGGCCGGCCGCTGCTGTGGCACGACCGCCGGTTCGGTTCCCTCACCGAGCCGGCCCCGGAAGGCGCCGGATGACCAGACCGACGGCCGGGACGTCGTGCTGGGAACCGGCGGAGCTGCCGCCGGTTCCCCAGTTGCAGGGCGTGGTCACCGCCGACGTCGCCGTGGTCGGCGCGGGCCTCGCGGGGCTGGCATGCGCCTACCACCTCACGGAACGCGCGCCCGGCCTCGACGTCGCCGTCATCGACGCGCAGCGCCCCGCCGCCGGGGCCAGCGGGCGGGGCACCGGGCTGCTCGGCCCCCGCGCCGGGCCGGCCGTCGACCGCGCGCTGCGCCGGTACGGGCCCCGGGCCGCCCGCCGCATGTACGTGGCCAGCGAGCGGGCTGTGCGGGCGGTCGTCGAGCTGTGCGAGCGGATCGACGCGCGGTGCGGTCTGCGGCCCGGCCCGCAGATCATGGCGACGCGCTGCCCGTCCGGCCTCGTCGCGCTCTCCCGGCAGGCCCACGCGTACCGCACGCTGGAACTCGACGTGCCGGCCCTGACCGGGCCGGCCGTCCGCTCCCGGATCGGCGTGCCGTACGCGGCGGGCCTGCTGCACCGCACCGCCGCCACGCTCGACCCGGCCGCCCTCACCTGCGCGCTCGCCCGCGCCTGTGCCGCCAAGGGCGTGCGGTTCTACGGCGACAGCCCGCTGTGCACCGTCCGCCCCGGCGACCTGACCGGACCCGAACTGGTCTTCCCGCACGGCCGTTTGTACGCCCGGCAGGCCGTCCTCGCCGTCAACTCCGCCGCGCAGCAGATCGGCCTGCCCGTCGGCACGGTACTGCCGCTCGAGGTGTACGCCCTGGCCACCGAGCCGCTGAGCGACGACGCCTACGAGGCGCTCGGCGGCGACACCGGGCACGCCGTGGTCGACGCGATGCCGCTGGCACCGTACTTCCGGCTGCTCCCGGACGGGGGACTGGTGGCGGGCGGCGGAACCGCCCTCGCCCCGACCGGGCTCGCCGCGCCCCGGCTGCAGGCCGGGCGCGAGCGGGCCTGGGGCTGGCTGGAGAGCTGGATGCGGTCGCTGCACCCGCACCTGCTCGACGTGCGCGTCACGCACCGCTGGTCCGGCCGCATCGGCATGACCGCGGACGGCCTTCCGGTCGTCGGGCCGGTCCACGGCCTGTCCGACGTCTGGTACATCGGCGGCTGCAACGGCCACGGGCTGGCCATGTCCGTGGCCCACGGCGAGTACGTGGCCGGCGCCCTGCTCGGCGAACGGACCGCGGCCGACACCCTCCCCTGGCACCGCCCCGCCGCGCCACGCCTGCCGACCCGTGGCCCGGCAATCCCGCTGCTACGGACGTACGTGGACATACTGGGGCGGTCGACGCGGAGGGCGTGCTGAGGCCATGACCGACCGCACCGGCACGCCACGCGGCGCCGCGCACCGACGGGGGGCGCGGCGCCGCGCGGCTGTGCGGGGTGGGCCTGCCTCCGCCCCGCCCTTCGCGGCCCGCCCGCCCTCCGCCGTGGGCCGTCGCCGACCCGCCGTCCCGCTCCCGGGCGGCCCACCCTTCTCTCACCTCTCGACAGGAAGGCTCCCCATGCGACCCCACCTCGGTATCGGGGGCGGGCTGCCGCCGGCCCTGGACCTGAGCACCGCGGATCTCGCCTATCTGCTCGCCACCGGTGGCAGGCCGTTGCCGCTCGCGTTCGTGTTCCGGTTCGACGGGCGCGCGCCCAGCCTGGACGCCCTGCGTACGCGGGTCGCCGAACGGGCGCACCGCATCCCGGCGCTGCGCTACCGCCTCGTACGGGACCGCAGGGAGCTGCGGCGGGCCGACCGGCTCGCCGTGGAGCGGCACGTCCACGAGGCGTGGCTGCCCGCCGACGCCGACGGCGCCGAGGCCGCCCGGCTGATGCTGTCCCGGCCCATGGCCGGGGACGACCGGCCGCCCTGGGAGGTGTGGCTGGTGCACGGCCCGGACGGCGGCCACAGCCTGTGCTACCGCACGGACCACACCTTCCAGGACGGCGTCGGCGCCGCCCACACCGCGCGGGCCCTCCTCGACGACCACGCGCAGGGCGGCCCGGCGGCACGCCCCAGGTCCCGGCCCACCGTCCGGGGGCTCGCCGGCGCGGCCCGTGACGTGGCCGACGCGTTCCGCGCACCCGTCGCCAAGCCGGGCTTCGACGGCCCCGTCGGCGGCCGTCTCGGCGCCTGCCAGGCGGAGATCCCGCTGGCGCGGCTGCGGACCGTCGCCCGAGCGAACAACGGCACGGTCAACGACGTCTACCTCGCCGCCCTGTCACACGCCGTGCACGTCTGGCACATGAAGGAGACCGGCACCGCACACCCGCCGCTTCCGGTGGCGGTCCCGATGTCGGTCCGGGAGCCGGGCGAGGAGCACGCGCCCGGCAACCGCATGGTCACCGCCCGCCTCCTGCTGCCCTGCGACGAGCCCTCGCCCCGTGACGCCCTGGCCCGCGTCACCGCGGCCACCGGCCGGCTGCGCCGCACCCGCCGCCGGGACGCCGTACGCGTGCTGCTGGCGGCCACGCCGAGGACGCTCGGCGCCCGGGTCGGCACCCGCCTGGTGAACGGCGCGGTCGTCGCCGGACCGGCCAGCAGCGTCGACTTCGGGACGGCCCTGGTCCACCGGGGCGTGGTGTCCCGCCGTACCGCCGTCTTCTCGGGTCTCGCGGCGGGCATCCGGTTCCTGACGACGCTGACGAGCCAGCACGACGTGGCCTGCCTGACCGTCGTGCACGACGAGACGCTCGCCACCGCCGACGAGATCCCGGAGCTGTGGCTCTCGGCCCTGTGGGAGCTGGAGCGCTGCTAGGGCCTGTACGCGCGCCTGTAGGCGCGCGAAGGAGCCCCGGGCCGGAAATGACGGCCCGGGGCTCCTTCGCGTCCTCGCCGCAGGCCCGCCTCAGCGGCCCCGTTCCTCGCGCACCGTCCCCGTGGTCAGGAACACGCACCGGGCCGCGGCCTCCGTGAGCAGCGGCAGGTACGGCGACAGCCGCTCGATGACGTACGGCAGGGTGAACAGGTCGGCCACGTCCGCCTCCCAGCCGTGCTGGAGCCACCAGCGCTGCGGCTCGGCGAGCTGCCAGTGCCAGTGGATGCCGGTGGACGCCAGGGCGTCCAGGAACGGCGTCACGAAGGAGGACGGCGCCGACCCGGCGTTGACGCACTCGGCACCGAAGGTGCTGCCGGGGGCGGACAGCTTCGTCATCGTCGCGACGATGGCCTCCACCGTGCGGGGCGGCAGATGGTAGAGGACCGTCTCGGCGAGCCAGGCCGTCGGCCGCCGCACGTCGAATCCGGCGGCGAGCAGCTCGGTGGCCCAGGACCCGGCCGGGTCGGCGGGCACCGTGGTGCGGCGCCCGCACGTGGGCCGGGTGTCGTTGAGCACTTGTTCCTTGAACGCCAGCACGGCGGGCTGCTCGACCTCGAAGACGTGTACCCCGGTCGGCCAGTCCAGGCGGAACGCGCGCGTGTCGAGCCCGGCGCCGAGCAGCACCACCTGCCGGCAGCCCGAGCGGGCCGCCGACAGCAGGTACTCGTCGAAGAAGCGGCTGCGCACCACCGCCCAGTCGGGCAGCATCCGCTGCACCGGACCGTCACCGGGCGGCGCGCCGGCGAACTGCGCCGCGTGCAGGAAGTCGGCGGCCCACGGGTCGTTGACGTACGGCCCGGGTCGGGAGGCCTCCGCGGCGTGCGCGGCGGCCGTCCAGAGCGCGACCGGCGAGATGCCGTCCGGCAGGGCGGAGTCGGGGCCGGGCTGCGGCGACGGCGGAGGGTGGGCGGCATCGGACATGGTGAACCTCCGTACGGTGGTGATGAAGTGACCGGCTGGTCGCCGGACATGCCCGCGGGCCCGTCCGGCCGGGAGCGGTGGACGCCCGCGGACCCGCTGACGGGGCGCGGCGGACGCCCAGGGTTCCGCTCACCCGCTCACGGGGAGCGGCGGCGCCCCAGCACCAGTGCCAGCGCACCCAGCGCCAGCAGCCCCCCGGACGGCCGGGTGGGGCGCTGCCCGCCCTGCGCGGCCGAGGTGCGCGGCTGGTGCACGTGCAGGGCGAACTGGCGGTTGGCGACGTCCGCGAGGACGCCCCGGACCTGCTCGGGGCTGGACACGGCCGCGAGCAGCAGCTCCATGGAGTTGCGGGCGAACTGGTGGCGGCCGAGGAACTCGCGCCCCAGCGAGAAGAGGATCTTCGGCACCTCCCCCTGGAACACCTCCGGCAGGGTGATCTCGGGGGCGAGATGCCGTACCGAGCCGTCCACGTTGGCGAAGGACTTGCCGAGCAGGGACACCGCGGGCGGCGAACCGATGCCCCGCTTGGTCGCCTTCGCCAGCACGGTCGTGAGCGAGACGCCGAAGTTGAGGTCCTCCAGCGACAGGTGGGACACCTTGGGCACGAACGCCGCCATGTCGGCGATGAACGCGGGCATGTTGGACCAGGACGTCATCCGGCCCATCTCCGCCCAGTGGTGCGCGAGCCCCGCCCCGTCGTTCTGCGCGAGCGTCATGAACAGCGGCAGCAGCTGGAGACTGGTACGCCGGTCCAGGCGCCCGACCATCCCCCAGTCGATCAGCGTCGCGGGACCCCCGGGCACCGCGAACACGTTGCCCGCGTGCGGGTCGGCGTGGAAGACGCGGTGCACGAAGTACCCGTGGTACATGAACCGCACCAGGTCCTTGCCGATCTGCAGGCGCTCGTCGTCGGTGAAGTGCGCCCGGTCGATGTGCCGCACCGACCTGCCGGCCGCCATCGACTGCACCAGCACCCGGGGACTGGCGTGCAGCACCCGGGGCACCTCCAGCGAGCGGAACGGCTTGACGTGCTCACGGGCCTCGTCCATGTTGCGGGCCTCGCCGTTGAAGTCGAGTTCCGGCTCCATCGCGTCGAAGACGGAGCCCAGCATCGCCTCGATGTCGATGACCTCGTTGAACCGGGGCGCGACCCGGGCGACGATCCGGGCGGCCCGGCGCATCAGCGCCATGTCGGCGAGCACGCCCTCGCGGATGCCGGGCCGCTGGATCTTGACCACCGCCGGCCGGCCGCCCGGCAGCGTCACCTTGTACACCTGGGCGAGAGACGCCGCCCCGAGCGGGGCGACGGTCTCGACGTCGTCGAACCTGAGCTTCCAGTCCGGGCCCAGGTCGCGCGCCAGCACGGGCTCGAAGACCGAGAACGGCTGGACGTCGACCTGGTCGTGCAGGTTCTGCAGCTCGTCGCGGATCGACTGGGGGACCATGTCGGGCCGCGTGGACAGGATCTGCCCGAGCTTGACATAGAAGGGGCCGAGGCTCTCCAGCGCCTGGCGCACCGCCTTGGCGCGCCGCTGCTCGGCCCCGGCGGAGGCCACAGCGGTCTCCGCCGGGGAGCTGTCCTCCCGTCGTGACCGGCGCCGCAACCGCGTGGCCTGCCCCACCTCGTCGGCGACGAGGCTCCCCAGGACCCTGACCACGAGACGCAACCGGTCCCCGACCACAGACGCCACCGAGTGCTCCTCCTCGTTCGAGTACTGCCGAGTACTGCGTACGACTGCGGCGCCGACGGCGGTGTGCCCGGCGCGACCCGCCGAGCGGGACCCGGGGGAGGTCAGGTGGCCGGGGGCTTCGGAACCGGGGCGGACGTCAGTGGCCCGCCCGCCGCCTGCAGCGCCTCGATCAGCTTGGGGATGATCTGCATCAGCTGCGAGAGCTGGTTCGGCAGCGCGGACACCGACGACAGCACGTCGCCCACGCCCGCGGCGGCGTGCCCCGCCCCTCCGGCGAGCTGTCCGAGGCCGCCGAGCGCCCCGGCCGCGCCGCCGAGCGCGCTCAGCGGATTCGCGGCCCCGCTGAGCGCGGCCAGCGGGTTGCCCGGGCCGCCCAGTGCGGCCAGCGGGTTGCCGGCTCCGGCGAGGAGCGCGAGCGGGTTGCCGCCTCCCGCGGCGGCGGCCAGTGCCGCGAGCGGGTTGCCGGCCGCGCCCGAGGCCTGGGTGAGGGCGGCCAGCGGGTTGGTGGCCCCGGCGAGCGCGGCCGCCGGATTCACGGCGCCCGCGAGCGAGCCGAGCGCGTTCCCGGGGAGATCCGTCAGCGACTGCAGCGGATTCCCCGACCGCGAGGAGCGGGAATTGTCCGGCCGGTTGAGGATGTCGTCGAATGCCTCCTTTCCGCTGTCGGCCATACTGCCGACCAGGTCCTTGAGGATGTCCTGCATGTTCTTGTTGTTGCTCATGGGCGTGCCCCTTTCGTTTTCGGTGGTTCGACAGGCCGCGTGGCTCATCCCACACGGTCTTCCAAGGCCTTCACGCAGGCTGACTTCAGCCGGGCGCGGCCTCTGGTGAAAGCGGCTTCAGCCGCTTTGACGGAGATATTGTTCAGCCGGGCGAATTCCGCGGTGGAAATCCCGGCGGCGCGGGCGAGTATGACTTCCTGTTCACGGCCCCGAAGGTGCCGCACCTGGTCCAGCAGCCACCTGCCGAAGTCCTCGTCGCAGACGTCCTCCTCGGTCGTACCGGAGGTGTCCAGCAGCGCGGCGCGCTGCATGAGGCGCCGACGCCGGTCCATGTCCCGGTAGAAGTCGATGCACAGGCGGAGCGCCACGGACGTCAGGAAGGGGCCGATCCGTTCCCTGTCCAGCGAGGTGTGGGCGGCTGCGCGCGCTATCGTCTCCTGGACGCAGTCCTCGGCATCCTGATGACTCGGAAGTCGTCGTCGTACCAACCGCATGAGGCGGTCCTGGTGCTGGAATATTTCTTCCCAGGAGCATGCAGCGGGCGATGGGCAGGTTGATTTTTGCGCCATGGAATTGCAGCCCGTTGTCTCTCGTCCGAGCAGGGGGAATGGTGGCCGGATTTGCATTTCTCGGCCATATTCCTTTCCTACCCGAGGCGGTGGGGCGGCAAACCGGAACACGATGCTCCTGAATTCGCAGGAATGATTTTTCGCTTGGCGTCGGGGCTTTGCCGTGTTTTCTTGACGGCAGTCACCGCGGGATGATCATTTCTGCATACGGGCCTCGGATCGCGGAGCCGGGCGGCGGGTCCAGTCGCGGTTCCAGTTGACCCACATGTCCCGCGCCGTCTGGTGCACCGCCGAGGCCCCGCGCCGCAGTTCCGTGGCGTACACCTGAGCCGCCTCCCGGCCCACGAGGCGGGCGCCGCCCGTGAAATAGGCACCCCGCACGTGCCGCGGCGAGCGGAACTTCCCCCACAGCAGGATCTTCATCAGCGGCCAGAGGGTGAACACGCCGGCCGGGCAGCGGTCCTCGGGGTCGAGCGTGCCCCACACCGACGGGCACAGCTCGCTCTCCCGCAGCAGCGCGTAGATCCGCTCGATCGCCTGGTCCTTCGTCAGCTCGCCGTCGCGGTACTCCAGCACGGCGTCCCGTGAGCGTTCGAAGAGCCGCTCCACCCACGGGTTGTCCACCCCCTGGAGCCCTCGGTACGGCGGTGTCTCCAGCGCCTCGAAGCACGTGGGGTCGTGGGTCTTCTCGTAGGTCACGGCGGCCTGGTTCTGGGCGTTCGTCCCGTAGAGCGTCGTGATGGTCCACACCCGGTTCCACGCGTTCCACAGGTCGAAGTCGTCGAACGACACGTAGCTGCACGACACCAGGTCGTCGTAGAACCGGAACATGCGCTTGGTCCAGTGCTCCAGGTACGCGAACCGGGCCGTCGAGAAGTCGTCCTGGCGCACCGCGTCGATGAGCCGGTGGCCGAGGGCGTTGAGCGCCATCACGGTGACCGCGAGCCCGCTGGAGAACAGCGGGTCGATGAAGTCGCTGGCGTGCGGCAGCAGGCACCACCGGTCGCCGACCACGGTCTGCGAGGAGAACTGCGTTCGGTCGGTGGCCACGAACGGCCGCACCGCACGCGCGTGCTCGAACTGCCGCGCCACGCTCGGGAACCGCTTGACGTGGCTCCAGAACTCGTCCTCCGCCGACACGTCCTCCGGCCGGGGAAAGCGGTCCAGGTCGAGGTTGACACCCACACTGCACAGCTCGCTGGTGCTGGTGGAGTGGTTGTCGAACGGGATCACCCAGAACCAGCCGCCCTGGAACAGGTGGTGCAGCGTCCCCTGGCTGAACGGGCTCGGCATGCCGTGCTGCTCACGCGGCGGCGCGACGGTGTCGAAGGGCCGGACGTTCACCATGTGCGTGAAGATGGTGCGCGACCGCGTGCGGTACGGCGGCTCCTGCCGCAGCCCCATCCGCTCGGGCAGCAGCGCCCGCATGCCGCCGGCGTCGACCACGTACGACGCCTGGAAGGTGCCCCGCTCGCGGGTGACGATGGTGGCGCCGTCCTCCTCGAACTTCACGTCCTCCACGACGGTGTGGGTGTGCGCGGTCGCCCCGTAGGACACGGCGACGTGGAACATGTACGCGTCCACGTCCTGCCGCAGGTAGTGCGAGTCGGGCCCCAGCGGCGGCCCCCACGTCGGGTACTGGGTGCACTCCTTGGCCCGGGTCGGCTCTCCCTCGCGGTGGTAGACGAAGCTGAAGTTGCGCTTGACGCCGCAGTTCGACGACACGTGCCGGCGCAGCGCCCCGTTGGTGGCCAGGTGCTCGATCTCCGGCACGTCGTAGCGGCGGGCGAGCACCCGCAGCCCGAACGTGGTCTCCGGAACGGTGGACTCCCCAATGGCGAACCGGGGGTGGCCGCTCCCTTCCAGAAGCAGCACGCGCACGCCGTGGCGCGCCAGGATCGCCGCCAGCATCGTGCCGCCGATGCCGCCGCCGATCACGGCGACATCGAAAACCCGCTGGTCCTCTTGCATGCGTTGGGTCCTTTCACGACGGGAAGAGCGAGTGGTTGAGCCGGTGGTGCACACCCGTGCCGGGCCCGCTGCCGGTGCCCGGGCTCAGCGGGCGGGCGCCGGCGGGACGGGCAGCACGCCGCGCAGCCCGCAGACGGCCACCCGGGCGGAGAACGAGACGGCGAACAGCGGCGTCGGGGCCAGCCGCGCCAGCCGGCGCCGCTCGCCGGGCACCTTGCGGGTGCCGCGGCCCGTGACGTCCAGCCAGGCCCCGAAGTGCAGCAGCCGTGCCTCGGGCGCGACGCCGCGCGCCGGGAACGGCCGCATGTGCTCGCGGACCGCGCGGTTCAGCACCCGCCGCCGTCCCTCGTCCACCCCGTGCCGCGTCAGGAAGCGGTCCAGCAACGCGGCGGAGCGGCACGGAAACCCGCCGGGTGCCGGTGGCGCGTGCCCGGTCAGGCCGGCGTCGTGGAACGCCGCCGCGACGAACAGCCCCGTACGGTCGTAGTGCGTTCCGCCCGCCCTCGCCCGGGCGTCGGCGAGCAGGAACGTGCGCAGCGAGTGCAGCGCGAGACGCGGCGACAGAATCCGGTGCATTTCCAGCAGGGCGTCCGCCACCAGCGGCTGGACGAGCATTCCCGCCAGCGGTGGCTGGGAGAGCAGCGGCTGCCACGCGTCCGGGAGCACCTCCCGCGGCACACCGCTCCCACCCGTCCCACCGGTGCCGGGACGACCCGCGTTCGGCGGCTTCGCGGTCATGCCCCACCCCCTCCCGCAGTGCCGTGCCGACTGTGCGTGTCTCACCCCTCTTTACGCTCCGGGCACCGTTCCCCCTCTTGGTCACTGCGGGACCGCTTCACGTTGGCCGGACTTCGCCCAGCAGTGGTCGAACGCCGCATCCCCAGGTCCGTTCGGCCGCCGGCACGGGCAGACATCTCCCTGCCGGACACCCGGCAAGGCGCTATTCCGACGTGAGAAGGAGCAGCCCGTGAAGGGCAGTACGACCACCGCCCAGGAATCCGCCGTCCGTCTCTCGCCGCGCCGCGTTCTGCTGGGCTACGGGGCGTTCGTCGGCATACCTGTCGCCGTCACCGCGCTGGTCCTCGTGTCCGTCGGATACGCCGGACCCACCGGCCACGAGCCCGCATCCTCCGGCGACGTCCCCCTGTACCGGGTGCTGGGTGTCCTCGCCCTCGTCACCGCGTGCGCGGGGGCGGGCGGGGTGCTGGCGCGCAGGCTCGGGCAGCCCCGCGTCGTGGGGGAGATCGCGGCCGGAATCCTGCTGGGCCCCTCGGTGTTCGGTGCGCTGGCGCCGGGCGCCCAGGAGTGGGTCCTGCCGACCGAAGTGTTCCCCTTTCTGAACAATCTGGGTCAACTCGGCGTGACTTTGTTCATGTTCACGGTGGGGCTGGAGTTGTCCCTGGCCACCCTGCGAAGCAATGGACTGCCCGCGTCGACGCTTATCGGCCATTCCGGCATCGCCCTGCCGTTCCTGACCGGCGTGCTCATCGCCCTCGTCGTCCCGGCCGGTCACCGGCCCGACGGCGTGGCCACGCTGCCCTTCGTGCTGTTCCTCGGGCTGAGCCTGAGCATCACGGCGGTGCCCGTGCTGGCCCGGCTGCTGTCCGACGAGGGCATGCTGCACAGCAGGCTGGGCACCCTCGCGATGGCCTCCGCGAGCGTCGCCGACGTCACGGCCTGGTGCCTGCTCGCCCTCGTCCTCGCCGTCGCCGCAGGCGGCTCGCCGGTCGCCGCGGCCACCACGGCCGGCTGGGTCGCGCTGTTCGGCGTCGTCGTGTGGTGGGGCGTACGACCGCTGCTGGCCCGGCTGCTCGCCGGGGAACGCTCCGACGGGCCCATGGCGGCGGCCCGCACCGCCACCGTCGTCCTCGTCACCGTGCTGCTGTGCGCGCTGGCCACCGAACAGGCCGGAGTGCACGCGCTGTTCGGGGCGGTCGCCGCCGGGCTGGCCATGCCGCGCACGGCGGCGGTGCAGGACATCGCCTGGCGGGTGGAGGGACTCACCAGCTGGCTGCTGCTGCCGTCGTTCTTCATGACCGTGGGCCTCAGCACCCACCTGGGCAGCGTCGCGGGCACCACCGGCTGGCTGCTCTGCCTGGCCGTGCTGGCCGCCGCGGCGCTCAGCAAGTTCGCCGGCACGGTCGTCCCGGCGCGCCTCGCGGACCTGTCGTGGCGGGACTCCGCACGGCTCGGCGCGATGATGAACTGCCGGGGCCTGACCGAACTCATCATCCTCAACACCGGACTGGCGGCCGGTCTGCTGTCGCCGTCGCTGTTCGCCATGCTGGTCCTGATGGCGCTCACGACCACGGCCATGACGGGCCCGCTGCTGCGCCTGCTCAACCGCGAACGGGAGAGGGAATCCGTCTGACCCGGGGGCACGGCGGCGCGTGCCCGGACGGGGGCGCGCCGGGCGCGTGCTCCAGTGCCCCCTTCGGGGGAGTGCCCGGGACCCGGCTCCCGGGCAGTTTCGGAGCGTGATCGCAGTACTGAACATCCACGAACGCGCACTGCCCGCCTCCGAGGAGGCGGTCGGCGCCCTCATCGACTCCCTGGGCGGCGAGAACGACCGGCTCCGGCCGCGCGACTGGCCGCCCATCCACTTCGAACGTCCCCTGGCCGTCGGCGTGACCGGCGGCCACGGACCGGTGCGGTACGTGGTCAGTCACTACGTCCCGGGACGGTGGGCGCGCTTCACGTTCACCGGCCCCCGGGGATTCCAGGGGTTTCACGAATACGCCGTCGAACCCCTCGGCGAAAACCGCGCCGTACTGCGCAACACCCTGGTGCTGCATGCGCGTGGCGTGCGCTGGCTGGGCTGGCTGCTGTTCTTCCGCCCCCTGCACGACGCGATGTTCGAGGACGCCCTCGACCGCGCCGAACAGGCCATGGCCGGCCACGTCGCCCGCCCCGCGACATGGAGCCCGTACGTCCGGCTGCTGCGCGCGACCGCCGCCCGGCTGGCACCACGGCTCGCCACGGGGGTCACCCTCGAAAAAGTCCCCTCGAAATGACGAGCCCCATATACACGATGGAAGGAATTCCTTCCCTCTATCGAGGGATCGTTGACTCCCTTCGGCGACGCGACACTCGAATGCGGAGACATCCGCAGAATTTCCAGCCGACCGCGACAGGGAGAAGGCCATGAGTTCCCTCAACCCTCGCATTCCCGGGCTCAACACCGACGACATCACCACGGACATCACCGAGGCGTCCCACCGGGCCGACGCACTCGCCAAGGCGGGCGCCGCCAACATCATCTCCACCGTCGACGTGCAGGCGGGCAAGGACGACTGGGACCTGCCGCTCACCGAGGAGCACCCGCGCCCCGTCGTCCTCGTGCACGGCACCTTCGGCAACCGCGGCTACACCTGGTCCTCGGCGGCCCCGCTGCTGCGCCGGCACGGCTACCGCATCTTCCGGCCCGACTACGGCAAGCACGTCAACCCCGTGCTGTTCGGGCTCGGCGACATCAAGGAGTCCGCCCGGCAGCTCGGCGAGTTCGTCGACGAGGTGCTGCGCCGCACGGGCGCCGAGAAGGTCGACCTGGTCGGCTTCTCGCAGGGCGGCATGATGCCCCGGTACTACCTCAACGCGCTGGGCGGCGCCGAGAAGGTGCACAACTTCGTCGGCATCGCTCCCAGCAACCACGGCATCACCGCCCAGGGCCTGATGAACCTCGCCCGCCAGATCCCCGGCGCCGTGCAGCTGATCGAGCAGGGCCCCGTCGAGGTCGTCGTGCCGGCCTGGCCGCAGCTCCAGCACGACCACCCCTTCCAGCAGGAACTCGCCGACCTGGGGGAGACCGCGGAGGGCGTCCGGCACACCGTCATCGCCACCGCGTTCGACGACGTGGTCACCCCGTACACCTCGTGCGCGCTCGCCGAGACGGAGGGCGTCCACGTCCGCAACATCGTCCTGCAGGACATCGACCCCGACGACCACACCCCGCACGTGAGCATGCCGTACAACGCGACCGTGCTGAAGGAGGTCCTGGCGGCCCTGGCCGAGTGAGACGGACGGCGCGCGGCGGGCCCTGCTGGACCCCGTCGCGCGCGTCGGCTGGGACGGGGCGGTGAGCACGGACATCGCGGCAGACGTCTTCGAAGAGCACCGGCCGGTCCTGATGGGTGTCGCGTACCGCATGCTGGGGCGCGTCGCGGACGCCGAGGACGTCGTCCAGGAAGCCTGGCTGCGCCGGTCCGGAGCGGACCGGGACGCGGTGCGCGAGCCGCGCGCCTACCTGGTGCGCGTCACCACCCGCCTCGCCGTCGACCGGCTGCGCCGGATCAAGGCGAGCGGCGAGACGTACGTCGGCCCCTGGCTGCCCGAGCCCTACGCCACCCGCTTCGCCGACACCGTCCCGGACGCCGAGGAGCGGGCCGTGCTCGCCGACTCCGTGTCCCTCGCCCTGCTCGTCGTCCTGGAGTCGCTGTCGCCACTGGAGCGCGCGGTGTTCGTCCTCCGGGAGGCGTTCGGCTACCCGCACGCCGAGATCGCCGCCATGCTCGACCGCGGCGAGGCGGCGGTGCGCCAGCTCGCCGCGCGGGCCCGCAGGCACGTCGAGGAGCGCCGGCCGCGCTACGAGGCCGACCCCGCCCAGCGCCGCGACCTCACCGAGCGGTTCCTGGCCGCCGCGGCCGACGGCGACCTCGAAGGCCTCATGTCGCTGCTCGCGCCCGACGTCCGCCTCGTCGGCGACAGCGGCGGCAAGGCCAAGGCGCCGCTGCGCGTCGTGGCGAGCGCGGACAAGGTCGGCCGCTTCCTCGCCGCGGCGGCCCGCACTGCCGCACCCGGCCTGACCTACCGCTTCCTGGAGGTCAACGGCGGCCCCGCGATCCTGGTCCTGTCCGGTGACGCGCCCGACGCCGTCTTCCAGGTGGAGGTCGCCGGCGGACACATCCAGTCCATCTACATCATTCGCAACCCGCACAAATTGCGCTCCTTGGCCGCCTAGCGCACGCCCCCGCGCCCTCGCCCGCCCGGCCCGGCGCGTCCGGCACTCGATCGAGGATTGGTCTTGACCAAGGGGTGGGGCCGCCCTATGGTCGCTGATAAGTGAAACAACCTTTAATAAACAAGGGCGCTGAAACGCCGCCGAGACACGGCGATCGCGGAGGACAGGGTGGGGACCACGCAGCTCGAATCGGTGCCGGAGCCGAAGTACTGGCACCTCAAGACCGTGCTCAGTGAGGCGCTGGACTCGGAGTTCACGGTGGGCGAGGTCCTGCCGAACGAGCGTGATCTCGCCGCCCGCTTCGGCGTCGCCCGCGCCACACTCCGCCAGGCCCTCGAACAGCTCGAGCTGGAAGGCCGCCTGCAGCGCCGCCGCGGCGTCGGTACGACCGTGGCGCCGCCCCGCGTGGGCGTCTCCGTCGGCACCGAGCAGCACGCCTGGCCCGGCGCGGCCGGTGACGCCTGGCAGCCCGTCGACTGCGACCTGAGCGCGCCGCCCGCCGCCGTCGCCGGCATGCTGGGCACCGGCCGGGACGAGCCCGTGCACACCGTGCGCCGCTCCCGGACCACGCACGGCCAGCCCGTCGCCGCCGAGCTGCTGTACGTCCCGCCGGCGTCCGTGCCCGACCTGACCGCCATCGACGCGTCCGGTCCCGCACGCGCGCGTGCCGTCCTGCGCGAGCTGCAGCGGCTGGACCTGGAGCGCCAGGAGAAGGCGGTCGAGCTGGGCTCGGCCCGCGCGGACGACGCCAAGGAACTCGACCGTCTGCCCGGCGCGCCCGTCCTCGTCGTCACGACGCGCTACTTCACGCCGGACGGCATCGCCGCCGTGTCGGTGGCCACGTACCGCGCCGACACCTGCCGCCTCACGTTCGGCGAAACGGGCGGCGTCCACATCCACGAGGACCGCCGGGCTTCCTGACCGGGGCCGAGCGTCCGGGGGAGGGTGGGCGCGGGCGACAGCCCGCAGGCGGCGGTCCGTGCGACGCCGTGACGGTCACCGCAGCGCCGTGACGGTCACCGCGACATCGGGCACCGGGAAATCCCCGGCCCCGCTGCCCGTCCGGCCGCCGCCCCGGACCCGCGTCACCGCCCGGTGACCGTCCCCTCCACCGCGAACAACTGCTCCTCCACGTGATCCAGCGCGAGCCGCAGCGCCCCCGTGGCCACCGCGGCCTCCCCGAGCAGGGACAGCGCCACCTTCGGCGGACGCAGGCAGTACCGCGCCAGCTCCCGGCGCAGCGGCTCCAGCACGCCGTCCAGCCCGGCCGCCCACCCCCCGACGACGACCAGCTCCGGATCGAGCGCCAGGACCAGCGCCGCCACGTCGTGCACGAGCCGCTGGAGGAAACGGTCGACCGCCGCGCGGGCCCGCTGGTCGCCCTGGCGCGCCTGCGTGAACACCTCGGCGACCGCCTGCTCGTCCAGCGGATGCAGCGGCTCGTCCGTGGTCGACAGCAGCGTCTCCGGCGTCGCCTCGCGCCCCAGCAGATGCAGCGCCCCGATCTCCCCGGCCGCCCCGCCGTACCCCCGGTGCAGCCGCCCCCCGATCAGCGCACCGGCGCCCGGACTCAGCCCGGCCAGCACGAACACCACGTCGTCGGACTCGGTGGCCGCCCCCTTCCAGTGCTCGGCGACCGCGGCGGCGTTGGCGTCGTTCTCCACCAGCACCGGGCACTTGAAGGACCGGCCCAGCCGCTCGCCCAGCCGCAGCCCCGTCCACTCGGGCAGCGCCGTGCCGAGCCGCACCGTGCCGTCCGCCTCCACGATCCCCGGCGTCGCCACGCCCACGGCCCGCAGCGACCCGCGTGCCACACCGGCCCGGCGCAGCAGCTCGGCGACGGCGGTGCGCAGCCGCTCCAGCCGCTCGTCGGCGGAATCGGTCTCGCCGACGGTCTTGGCCTGCGCGCCGATGACCCGCCCGTCCAGGTCGGCGAGGAGCGCGGCGACCCGGTGCGGGCCGATCTCCAGCCCCAGCAGATGCCCGGCCTCGGCCCGGAACCGGAACCGGCGTGCCGGCCGCCCCTGCTTGCGGGCGGCGCCCTCCTCGGCCGCCTTCTCCACGACGAGCCCGGCCTCGATGAGCCCCTCGACGACGCCCTCGACGGTCGGCCGGGACAGCCCCGTCACCCGGGTGATCTCGGTCAGCGTCGCGCAGTCGGTGGCACGCAGCGCGTGCAGCACCACCGCGGAATTGATCCTCCGCAACAGCGAGGGATCCCCGCCGGTCAGCCGACCCACCGTCCGTCCTCCCAGCTCGTGCGCGTGTTGGCCGGATCGTACTCGGCACCGGACACCCCGGCGACCGGGGGCACCCACCGGCCCGTCCGCGCCCGCGGCCCACCCGGGTGCGGCGAACCCCGACGCGTACGCCGTGATCACCGCCGGGGTGCGGCCCCGCGCACGGGCGTACGGCGCGGCCCCCGGTCTGACGGGGCGCCAATTGTCAGTGGGGCCGGGTTTACTGGATCACATGGACATCGCGCAGGCCCTCGCCAGGATCGAGTTGCTGTGCTCCCGGGACTTCCCCGCAGAGCACGGCCGGTCGGGCGCAGACTCCGCAGGGCCCGGCCACGTGATGACCGAGCTGACGACGAGCGACGGCTTCTGGGAGGACGACGGCACGGAACGGGAGCTGACGGAGGCCCAGTTCGACGCCTACCGGGACGGACTGAGCGAGCGGCTCTCCGCGCGCTGGGGCCCGCCCCACCTCGTCGGCCTGGCCGGGGTGTTCCAGCGCGCCCAGAGCGGCGAGGACATACCCGAGCCGTGGGCCACGCTCAGCTCCCACGTGCCGGACCTGCACCTGTGGCGCATACCGGACCGGGACCGCTGGATGGCCCTCGGCGTCTCCCAGTGGGACAGGGAACTGCCGTTCCAGCTCCTCGCCGTCGTCACGGACGTCGACCCGCCCTGACCGGCCTGCCGGGGACGTCGGCTGCCCTGCCGGACGAGGGTGCCCTTACGCGTCGGCGGCGGCCCTGAGCCGTGCGAACTCCTCGGCCATCGTCGCGGCCGTCCAGTGCGCGTTCAGACCGCTGGGGTTGGGCAGCACCCACACCCGCGTGTCCCCGATCCTGCGCTCCTGCGGCCCCACCTGCGCCTTGCGGTCGTCGAAGGCCGCCCGGTAGGCCGTCACGCCGACCACGGCCAGCCAGCGCGGTCGCAGCCGCGCCACCTTCAGCGCCAGCAGCCGCCCGCCCTCCCGGTACTCCTCGGCGGTCAGTTCGTCCGCCCGCGCGGTGGCCCGCGCGACGACGTTCGTGATGCCGAGCCCGTACGACAGCAACTCCTCCTGCTCCGACGGCTTCAGCAGCCGCGGGGTGAAGCCCGACAGGTGCAGCACCGGCCAGAAGCGGTTGCCGGGCCGGGCGAAGTGGTGGCCGGTCGCCGCGGTCATCAGACCCGGGTTGATGCCGCAGAACAGCACCCGCAGGCCGTCCGCGACGACGTCGGGTACGAGACGGTCGCGGGCGGCCTCCAACTCGGCGGCGGTGTAACGCGTCATGCCTCGAAGGGTGTCAGAGGATCGCGCCGGGCGTGTAGCCCGCGGCCCCGGGGTGCTGCTTGACGATCTCCTCGATGCGGCCCACGACGGCGGTGACCTGGTCGCCCGCGGCGCCCGTGAAGGACAGCTTGTCGGCCATCAGCGCCTCGAGCCCGGCGCGGTCCAGCGGGATGCGCTCGTCGGCGGCGAGCTTGTCGAGCAGGTCGTTGCGCTCGGCGCCCCGCTCGCGCATGGCGAGGGCCGTGGCGACCGCGTTCTCCTTGATCGCCTCGTGCGCGACCTCACGGCCGACGCCCGCGCGCACCGCGCCCATGAGCACCTTGGTGGTGGCGAGGAACGGCAGGTAGCGGTCCAGCTCCCGGGCCACGACCGCAGGGAACGCGCCGAACTCGTCGAGCACCGTCAGGAACGTCTCCAGCAGCCCGTCCAGCGCGAAGAACGCGTCCGGCAGCGCGACCCGGCGCACCACCGAGCAGGACACGTCGCCCTCGTTCCACTGGTCGCCCGCCAGCTCGCCGGTCATCGACGCGTAGCCGCGCAGGATCACCATCAGGCCGTTGACGCGCTCGCAGGAGCGGGTGTTCATCTTGTGCGGCATCGCCGACGAGCCGACCTGGCCCGGCTTGAAGCCCTCGGTGACCAGCTCGTGCCCGGCCATCAGCCGGATCGTCTTCGCCAGCGACGACGGGGCCGCCGCCAGCTGCACCAGCGCGGTCACCACCTCGTAGTCCAGCGAGCGCGGGTAGACCTGGCCGACCGAGGTGAAGGCCTGCTGGAAGCCCAGGTGCCCGGCGATCCGCTGCTCCAGCTCGGCGAGCTTGGCCGCGTCGCCGCCGAGCAGGTCGAGCATGTCCTGCGCGGTGCCGACCGGGCCCTTGATGCCGCGCAGCGGGTAGCGGCCGAGCAACTCCTCGACCCGGCCGTACGCCACCAGCAGCTCGTCGGCGGCGGTGGCGAACCGCTTGCCGAGGGTGGTGGCCTGCGCGGCGACGTTGTGGGAGCGGCCGGCCATGACCAGCTCGCCGTACTCGCCGGCCAGCTTGCCGAGCCGGGCCAGCACGGCGACGGTCCGGTCGCGCATCAGCTCCAGCGACAGGCGGACCTGGAGCTGTTCGACGTTCTCCGTCAGGTCGCGGGAGGTCATGCCCTTGTGCACCTGCTCGTGCCCGGCGAGGGCGTTGAACTCCTCGATCCGCGCCTTCACGTCGTGCCGCGTGACCTTCTCCCGCTCCGCGACGGAAGCCAGGTCGACCTGGTCGAGGACCCGCTCGTAGGCGGCGAGCGCCTCGTCCGGGACGTCGATGCCGAGGTCCTTCTGCGCGCGCAGCACGGCGAGCCAGAGCCGACGCTCCAGCCTCACCTTCTGCTCGGGCGACCAGAGCGTGGCGAGCTCGGCGGAGGCGTAGCGTCCGGCGAGGACGTTCGGGATGCGGGGCTTGGCGGGAGCGGAAGTCACGTGCACGGATTCTACTGGCGATTCGTGCAGGTCCGCGCCGCGGGCCGGTTCGTGGGAACCTACGAGACCCGGCCGTCCGCGTCAGGCGGGCCGGCGCAGGCCCGCGGGGAGGCGTGTGGCTACGCCGACGGCCCGTCGTACGGCAGCAGTTCGGGGCCCTCCAGGGGCAGCAGTTCCGGGCGCTTGGGCAGGCGGCCGTCGCCGGAGGAGCGGCCCGTCAGGCGGCGGCCGATCCACGGCAGCAGGTGGCGGCGCGCGAAGCGGACGTCCGCGCCGCGCCGCGCGGCCCAGCCCGGTGGCGGCGTCAGCGCCATCGGCGCGTGCCACTCGGGGTCCTCGGACTCGTAGCCGAGGCTCTGCCACACGGCCTCGGCGACCCGGCGGTGGCCCTCCGCCGTCAGGTGCAGCCGGTCCACGTCCCACATCCGCGGGTCGGCCAGTGCGGGCGCCCCGTACAGGTCGACGACCACTGCGCCGTGCCGGGCGGCGAGGTCGTCGACGCAGGCGAACAGGGCCTCCATGCGCGGCCGGATCCGCTCCAGGACCGGACCCTGCCGGCCGGGGCTGCGCATCAGCACCAGCTGCTTGCAGTTCGGAGCCAGCCGCTCCACCGCCTCGGTCAGCAGATCGCGCACCCGCCCCATGTCGCACGTGGGGCGCAGCGCGTCGTTCAGCCCGCCGACCAGCGTGACCACGTCGGCCCGCATGCCCGCCGCCACGTCGACCTGCTCGTCCACGATCTGCTGGATGAGCTTGCCGCGCACGGCGAGGTTGGCGTACCGGAAACCGGGCGTCCGGGCGGCCATCCGGGCGGCGAGGAGATCGGCCCAGCCCCGGTAGGAGCCGTCGGGCAGGAGGTCCGACATGCCCTCGGTGAAGGAGTCGCCGACCGCGACCAGGCTGGTGTGGGTGGGGTTCGTCTGCATGGCGACAGAAAGGGTAGCGCGTGCACATACCCGACGGTCGGTCCCCTCCCCGGTCCCCGCGACCGGCCCCGCACCCCGCGACCGGCCCCTCCCCGCCGCCCTTGCCCGGTCCGCCCGCCCCGGACGCTCAGGTCCGCTGCCCGAACAGCTCCCGCAGCACGTCCTCCATGGTCACCAGGCCCGCCAGCCGGCGGTCGGCGCCCAGCACGGCCGCCAGATGCGTACGGCTGCGGCGCATCGCCGTCAGCACGTCGTCCAGCGGCGTGCTCTCCCGTACGCGCGCGATGGGCCGCATGTCCGCCGGCCGGAACGGCACGTCGCGCGGCGAGGCGTCCAGGGCGTCCTTGACGTGCAGGTAGCCGACGATCCGGCTCCCCTCGTCCACCACCGGGAAGCGGGAGAACCCGGACTGAGCCGACAGCGCCTCCAGTTGCTCGGGCGTGACGCCCACGCGCGCGTGGACGACGCGTTCCACCGGCAGCACCACGTCCCGTACAGGACGGCGGCCCAGCTCCAGGGCGTCGTGCAGCCGCTCCTGGGCACGGTCGTCGATCAGGCCCGCCTCGCTGGAGTCCTTCACGATCCGGGCCAGCTCGGCGTCCGAGAACGTCGCCGTGACCTCCTCCTTGACGTCCACCCGCAGCAGCGTCAGCAGCGCGTTGGCGAACGCGTTGATCGTGAAGATCACCGGCCGCAGCGCCCGGGACAGCGCCACCAGCGGCGGGCCGAGCAGCAGCGCGCTGTGCACCGGCTCCGCGAGCGCGATGTTCTTCGGCACCATCTCGCCCAGCAGCATGTGCAGGTACGTCGCCAGGGCCAGCGCGATCACGAAGGACGCCGCGTGCCCCGCGCCGGACGGCACGCCCGTCGCGTGGAACACCGGTTCCAGCAGGTGCTCGATCGCCGGCTCCGCGACGACGCCGAGGACCAGGGTGCACAGCGTGATGCCCAGCTGGGCGGCGGCCATCAGCGCGGACACGTGCTCCAGGCCCCACAGCACGCTCTTCGCGCGCCGGTCGCCCTCCTCGGCGTACGGCTCGATCTGGCTGCGGCGCACGGAGATCAGCGCGAACTCGGCGCCCACGAAGAAGGCGTTCAGGACCAGCGTCGCCAGGCCGATCAGCAGTTGTACGACGGTCATCGTCCGTCCGCCCCCTCGTCGTTCGGCACGCGCGTGCGGCGCGCGCGGTGTGCCGCGCCCGTCTCGCCGGCCAGCGGCGCGCGCAGCAGCACACGGGCCGCGCGGCGTCCCGTGGCGTCCAGGACCGTCAGCCGCCAGTGGGCGACGTCCACGGTGTCGCCGACGGCGGGGATGCGGCCCAGTTCCGTGGCGACCAGCCCGGCGAGCGTCTCGTACGGGCCCTCCGGCGGGCGCATCCCGACCTGGGCGAGGTGGTCGACGCGGGCCGCGCCGTCCGCCGAGTACAAGGCGTGCCCGTCCTCGTCGATGCCGGCCGCGGCGATGTCGGGGGTCTCGTGCGGGTCGTGCTCGTCGCGCACCTCGCCGACGACCTCCTCCACGATGTCCTCCAGGGTGGCCACCCCGGCCGTGCCGCCGTACTCGTCGATGACGACGGCCATCGTGCGCCTGCCCGACAGCCGGTCCAGCAGCCGGTCCACGGTCAGCGACTCGGGCACCAGGAGCGGTTCGCGCATCACGTCGGAGACCGGCACGCGCGCGCGGCGATCCGCGGGCACCGTCAGGACGTCCTTGATGTGGGCCGTGCCGACGACCGCGTCGAGGCTGCCGCGGTAGACCGGGAACCGGGACAGGCCGGTGGCCCGCGTCGCGTTCGCCACGTCCTCGCAGGAGGCCTGCGCCTCCAGCGCGACGACCTGCACGCGCGGGGTCATGACGTTCTCCGCGGTCAGGTCGGCGAGGTTCAGGGTCCGCACGAACAGCTCCGCGGTGTCTGCCTCCAGGGCGCCCTTCCTGGCGGAGTGCCGGGCGAGGGCGGCGAGTTCCTGCGGCGAGCGCGCGGAGGCCAGCTCCTCGGCGGGCTCCACGCCCAGGCGGCGCACCACGCGGTTCGCGGTGTTGTTGAGGTGGGTGATGAAGGGCCGGAAGACGGCGCTGAACCAGCGCTGCGCGTTGCCCACCCGCTTGGCCATGGCCAGCGGCGAGGAGATCGCCCAGTTCTTCGGCACCAGCTCGCCGACGACCATCAGGAACACCGTCGACAGGGCCGTACCGAGGACCAGCGCGAGTGAGGACGCCGTCGACCGCGAGGCGCCGAGGTCCTGCAGCGGGCCGGTGATGAGCGCGGCGATGGACGGCTCGGCGAGCATGCCGACCACCAGATTGGTGACCGTGATGCCGAGCTGCGCGCCGGAGAGCTGGAAGGTCAGGTTCCGTACGGCCTTCAGGGCGCCGGGGGCGCCCCGCTCGCCGCGCTGGGCTGCCGCTTCCAGCTCGCCGCGCTCGACGGTGGTGAGCGAGAACTCGGCCGCGACGAACGCGCCGCACGCCAGCGACAGCAGGATCGCCACCAGGAGCAGGAGCACTTCGGTCATCGGGTCACCTCCGTCCCATGATCGGGCAGGCGGGGGTGGTGCGCGCGATGTCGTGTACGCGGAGGCTCGCCCATGGGCGGTGGCTCATCACCTTTCGTGGCTGACCCGGCCGTCCGGCCAGGGTAAAAAGCGGTAAAGTCCGGCAGGGGCGGGCCGGCTTCCGGCCCTACTCGGGGAAGGGCTTCACCCAGCGCCGCCACTGCTCCTGGGGCGTGTACCCGGCGGCCCGCCAGGCATGGTGGGCGGTCTCGTTCCGGGTGAGGACCATCGCGTCCACGCGGCGACCGCCGAGACGTACGAAGCGCTCCTCGGCGGCGGCCAGCAGCGCCGACGCGATGCCCTGACGGCGGCGGCCGGGGTGCACCGCGAGCCGGTACAGGTGGCAGCGCCACCCGTCGAAGCCGGCGATCACCGTGCCCACCGGTTCGCCGTCGGACTCCGCCAGGAGCAGCGCCCCGGGGTCACGGGCGACCAGGAGCTCCACGCCGTCCCGGTCGTCGCTGATGCTCGTGCCCTCGGCGGCCGTCTTCCAGAAGGCCAGCACGGTGTCGAGGTCCTCGGGTCCGGCGGCCCGGATGCGCGGTGCGGTCATGCGGTGATCCCATCACGCGCGTCGCGCGGCGACCGGGCATTCCGGCATCCGGACGCTCAAGCACTGCCCAGCCGCGCCGTCCGACCGCCGCCGCTCAGAGGCCGCGCAGCCGCTCGGCGACCGGCGCGAACGCCTCCCTGTGCGGCTCCAGGACGGTCAGGCGGCCGGATCCGCGGCGCTCCCGCAGGGCCAGGACCTGTCCGGTGATCCGCTCCGGGGGACCGGCCGGCACGATGGGCAGCTCCAGCGCCTGCTCGGCCGTCGGACGCGGCAGGCACTCCAGGAACGGGCCACTCCCCGGCCGGGACCGGGGTCAGGAGACTCACGGCGAAACGGAACGGACGGCGCGGCACGCGATCCCCCTGACAGCCGGTGAGCCGACGCCGCCGCGAGTCGGTCACTCGTGCGCGATGGCCGCCAGCACGTTCATGCGCGAGGCCCGCAGCGCCGGCAGCAGCGCCGCCACGACGCCCACCACCGCCGAGCCGATCACGACGGCCACGATCGTGCCCCAGGGGATCGCCAGCGCCCGCATGCCCTGCAACTCCAGCACCTGCTGTGCGCACACGCCCCACACCAGGCCCAGGCCGAGCCCCAGGAGCGCGCCGAACACCGCGATCACCACCGACTCCAGCCGGATCATCCGGCGCAGCTGACGCCGGGCGAGACCGATGGCCCGCAGCAGCCCGATCTCGCGGGTGCGCTCCACCACCGACAGCGCGAGCGTGTTGACCACGCCGAGCACCGCGATGACGATGGCCAGCCCGAGCAGCGCGTACACGAGGTACAGCAGGACGGCGATCTGGTCGCGCACCAGCTCCTTGTAGTCGGCCTGGTCACGGACCTGGACCTGCGGATACGCGTCCAGTGTCCGCTCGAGCCGGCCGCGCAGCACGTCCGCGTCGGTGCCGGGGGCCGCGTTGACGTACAGCGCCGCCTCCTGCCCGCCCGGCAGGTACTTCTCGGCGGTGGCGATACCGAAGAACAGCCCGCCCCGCATGCCGAGGCCCTCGGCTCCGTCCTGGTCGGTGAGGGCCCGCACGGTCAGCTCGGTGCGCCGCCCCGCCGGGAACTCGACCGGGAGCACGCTGCCCACCCGGACGCCGTGCTCCCGGGCGAAGCCGGCGTCCATGGCGAGCGCCCCGTCCGCCAGCGCGGCCCGCGTGTCACCGCTCGCGTACGTCACGTGGGCGACGTCGTCGACGCCGTCGTCGTAGCCCGAGGCGTTGGTCTCGATCCGCTCGCCGTCCGGCAGCCGTACCGCCAGCGGCACGAAGCGCTGCCTGACGACCTGGCCGACGCCCTCCGTGCCGCGGACCTTGGCGGTGATCTCCGGTGCGAACGGCCTGAAGTTGTTGTTCTGGACCACGAAGTCCGCGCCGAGCGTCCTGTCGATCTGCTGGTCGAAGGACTCCGACATCGAGGCGCTCGCCACCGACATCCCGCCGACCAGCGCCAGGCCCACCATCAGGGCCGCCGCCGTGGCGCCCGTGCGGCGCGGGTTGCGCAGCGCGTTGCGCTGGCTCATCCGGCCGACCGGGCCGAACACGGCCGGGAAGGCGCCGCCCAGCACGCGGATCACCGGGCGCACCAGCAGCGGGCCCGCGATCACGGTCGCGGCCAGCGTGAGGACGACCCCGAGCCCCAGCAGCGAGGCCGCGGGGGCGGTGTCCGTCGCGGCCGCGCAGCCCACCAGGGACGCCGCGCCTAGCACCCCGACGACGCCGCCCACCACCGCGCGCGCCCTCAGCGGCCTGCCCACCCCGGCGATCTCGGCGTCCGCCAGCGCCGCCATGGGTGAGACACCGGCCGCCCGCCGCGCCGGAAGGTAGGCCGCCACGAACGTCACGCCGATGCCGACGGCGTACGCCGTGACCGGGGTGCCCCAGCCGACGACCATCTCCGCCGTCTTCAGATTCATGCCGAACGCGCTCATCAGCCGGATCAGCCCCGCCGCGAGCCCGATGCCGGCCGCCAGGCCCAGCGTGGAACCGGCCACGCCGAGCAGCACCGCCTCGGTGAGCACCGACCGCCGCACCTGCCGCCGGTCGGCGCCGAGCGCCCGCAGCAGGCCCAGCTCCCGGGTCCGCTGGGCGATCAGCATGGAGAACGTGTTGACGATCAGGAAGACACCGACCAGCACGGCGATGCCGGCGAAGCCCAGCATCACGTACTTGATCACGTCGAGGAACGTGCCGAGTTCGGCGGTGGCCGACTCGGCCTGCTGGTCCGCGGTGCGCACCTCGTAGCGGCCCGGGCCGAGTTCCGCCGTGATGCGGCGCGCGAGCTCGGCGTCGCTCACCCCGGGGGCGGCGGTCACCGAGACGCCCGTGGCCCGGTCGGCCGACCCGAGCAGCTCCCGCTGCGCGGTCTGCTGATGGAGGAAGACCAGGGTGGCGCCCGGGTTGGTGGTGGTGAAGGTGGCGATGCCGACGATGTCGACCCTGAACGACCCCGGCGGGGCCAGCACGGTCAGCGTGTCGCCGATCTCCAGGTGCTTCTTCTCAGCGGTGTCGGCGTCGAGCAGGGCCTCGCCGTCGCCGCGCGGGGCACGGCCCGAGGTCAGCGCGACCGGGCTGCGGTCGGTGACGTACCAGTTCGAGGCGATGGTCGGGGCGCCGGTGGTCGAGCCCACCGGATCGTTGCGCTCGTCGACGACGGTGACGTAGTCGACCGCCACGTCCAGATGGGTCGCCTCGGCCCCGTCCACCCGGGCGATCCGCTCGGCGAGCGAGGCGGGCAGGGTCGGCACGGTGCCGGAGACCTCGGAGGACCCCACTCCTTGTTCCGGCTCCACCGTCACGTCGGCGGACGTCGAGGCGAACAGCCGGTCGAAGGTACGGGAGACCGTGTCGGAGAAGATCAGGCTGCCGGCGACGAACGCCACCGACAGCACCACGGCCAGCGCGGACAGCAGCAGCCGGCCCTTGTGCGCGAGGAAGCTCCTGAGTGTCGCCTTCAGCACCGGGTCAGTCCCTCCCGGAGGCGGCACCGGCCGGGCCGTCGCCGTCGGACCGGCCGCGGATGCCGTCGAACCGTTTCATCCGCTCCAGCACCGCCTCCGCCGTCGGCCGGGACATCTCGTCCACGATCCGGCCGTCCGCCAGGAAGAGCACCAGGTCGGAGTGGGCGGCGGCGCCGGGGTCGTGGGTGACCATCACGACCGTCTGGCCGAGGTGGTCGACGGCGTCGCGCAGGAAGCCGAGCACCTCCAGGCCGGCACGCGAGTCGAGATTGCCGGTCGGCTCGTCCGCGAAGATCAGCTCCGGGCGGGAGGCCAGCGCCCGCGCGCACGCCACACGCTGCTGCTGGCCGCCGGACAGCTGGGCGGGCCGGTGCGACAGACGGTCGCGCAGGCCGAGCGTGTCGATGACCTGGTCGAGCCACTTCCCGTCGGGCTCGCGGCCCGCGATGTCCATGGGCAGCGTGATGTTCTCCAGCGCGTTCAGCGTCGGAATGAGATTGAACGACTGGAACATGAACCCGATCCGGTCCCGCCGCAGCCGCGTCAGCTCCCGCTCCTTCAGCCCGGTGATCTCCGTGTCGCCGAGCCACACCTGCCCGGCCGAGACCGTGTCGAGCCCCGCCAGACAGTGCATCAACGTGGACTTCCCCGAGCCCGACGGGCCCATCACGGCGGTGAACCGGCCGCGCACGATGTCCACGTCGACCGCGTCCAGGGCGAGCACCGTGGTCTCGCCCGTGCCGTACGCCTTGGTGAGACCACGCGCGCGTGCGGCGGTCCCGTCGGGCGACGCGAGGCCGGGCGCGTGCTGTGCGGCGGGAGTGGACAAGGCTGCCTCCTCGGTGGCTCCTCGTGCACGGGCGTGGGGCGTGGGGGACTGCGCCGTCGCCCCGAGCCTAGTGTGACCCGCCACACGCCCGGCATGCGCCGGGGGAGGATGTCTTCGCCACGCGCCCTTGGCCCTGCGGGCCGTCCGGCGCGGGCCCGAGCAGGCGCGGCGACCGGCCCGCCCACGCCCCGGGCCCGGGGTGCCGGTTCGTGCCGTGCAGGTACGGCACCGGAGGGTCCGGCCGGTCAGGAGCGGCGGGGCGTCCGTCCTCGCCATGCCGAGGAACCGCGCTGGCGGCGCCTGTGCCCGGCCCGCGCGTCTATCCCTCGCGCCCCGGATGCCGGGCCGTGCCCAGCACGCAGTACGACGTCGGCAGAGTCGGGCCGTTCTCCGGCATCGTCAGCCGCCGGTAGGGGCCCAGCTCGAACCCCGCCTCCCGCAGCGCGCCCACCGGGTCCCGGGAGAGATGACAGCCGCCGTTCAGCCGGGGCCACAGCGTCCGGTCCAGCGCGCGCTGCGTGAACGTCATCGCCCGGCCGCCGCCCACGCCGTGCTCGAAGAACCGCACGACACCGCCCGGGCGCAGCACCCGCCGCACCTCCGCGAGCGCCCGCGGCACGTCCCGCACGCTGCACAGCACCAGCGACACGACCGCCGCGTCGAAGGCGTCGCTCTTGACGGGCAGCGCCTCGGCCGCGCCCGGTGCCACGTCGACGGGCACCTCGGCGCGCAGGGCGGCCTCGACCGCCAGCTTCCGCAGCACGCGCTCCGGTTCGATCGCCACGACCTCGGAGACGGCGCCCGGATAGTGCGCGAAGTTCAGGCCGTTGCCCGCGCCGACCTCGATCACCCGGCCGGACAGCCCGGCGAGCAGCTCGCGCCGCACCTCGGCCATCCCCATCCGGGACTCGGCGGCGACGCTGACCCGCGCGTAGTACCGGGCGAACAGCGGATGATGGACGGCATCACGCGCGACCCTGCCGGAACCGCCCGAACGCAACGCCATGGGGACCTCCGTAGGGGGCAGGACTGGCCTCAGGGCGATTGTCCCCCGCACACCGCCGGGACATCCCGGCGGTGCGGGCCGATTTCCGGGGGCGGGGCCATGGGCCCTTCCGGAATCAAGCCCACCGGCCACCGGCCCTGGCCCTTCGGCACCGGCCCCCGCCCTGGCCCTTCGGCACCGGCCACCGGTTCCCGGTCCTTCGGCCACCGGTTCCCGGTCCCTCGGCCACCGGCCACCGGCCCTCCGGCCACAGGTCCTCCGGTCACAGGGCACCAGCCCCCGACCACTAGCCCTACGGCCACCGGTCATCAGCCCTCGGTCCTCCGGCCACCGGCCCCCGACCACTAGGCCTAACGGCCCCCGGCCACCAGCCCTCCGATCACCAGCCCCCGGCCCCCGCCCTCACCCCCTCCCCGGCGACTCCCGCACCCGGAACGCCTCCGCGTCCCACGTGCCGTACAAGCGGGGTGCCAGCCAGTCCGGGGCCGCGGTGCGGAACGTCGCCGGGGGAAGGGCCGCCGCGGACTCGGGCAGGGCCCCCAGCAGGGGCGCCCCGGCCGACTCCGGAAGGTCCGCGAGGTTGCAGCGGCACGCGAGGTCCGGGACGGCCGGCCAGCTGCCGATCACCACACCCAGCAGCTCCAGCTGCCGCGCCCGCAGCTCACGCGCCGTCAGCTCCGTCGTGTTCAGCGTGCCGAGCCCGGCCGTGGCCACGACGAGGACCGGGGCCCCCAGCAGCCGCGCCGCGTCCGCGAGCGTCCCGCCCGACGCGTCGAACCGCACGAGCAGCCCGCCCGCTCCCTCCACCAGCACCAGATCGTGGTCGGTGGCCAGCTTGGCCGCGGCCTCGGCGACGTCCTGCGGATGCACGGGCGCCCGCCCGGCCCGCCGCGCCGCCGTCGCCGGCGCCAACGGGTCGGGATAGCGGGCCAGTTCGGCCGTCGTGACGTCGCCCGCGAGCCGCGCCACCTCCGCGGCGTCCCCGCGCTCGTCCTCCCGCACCCCCGTCTGCGCGGCCTTGAGGACGGCCACCGAACGGCCCGCCGCCAGCGCCGACGCCGCCACGGCGGCCGTCGCCACCGTCTTGCCGACCTCCGTGCCCGTGCCCGTGATCACCAGTACCGGCATGTCATCCCTCCCGTGCCGCCGCGCACACCGCGCGGGCGATCCGTGCCACGTCCGCGTCACCCGTGACGTACGGCGGCATCGTGTACAGCAGGTCGCGGAACGGCCGCAGCCACACGCCCTCGCGCACCGCGGCGCGGGTGGCCGCCCGCATGTCGACGGCGTGATCCAGCTGGACCACCCCGATGGCGCCGAGCACGCGCACGTCCCGCACGCCCGGCAGCGCCGCCGCCGGGGCCAGGCCCTCGCGCAGCCCCGCCTCGATCCGCTTCACCTCGGCCCGCCAGTCCTGCCCGAGCAGCAGCTCGATCGAGGCGCAGGCCACCGCGGCGGCGAGCGGATTGCCCATGAAGGTGGGTCCGTGGGCGAGCACCGGGACCTCGCCGCGCGAGATCCCGTCGGCCACCCCGGACGTGCACAGCGTCGCCGCCATGGTCAGATAGCCGCCGGTCAGCGCCTTGCCGACGCACATCACGTCCGGCGTCACGGCCGCGTGCTCCGCCGCGAACAGCGCGCCCGTACGGCCGAACCCGGTCGCGATCTCGTCGAACACCAGCAGCACGTCGTGCGCGTCGCACGCCTCGCGCAGCACCCGCAGATACGCGGGGGAGTGGAACCGCATCCCGCCCGCGCCCTGCACCACCGGCTCGACGATCACGGCGGCCAGCTCGCCGGCGTGCCGCTCGATCAGCGACCGCAGCTGCCCGGCGTACGCCTCGTCGTACTCGGCGGGCGGTGCCTCGGCGAACACCTGGCGCGGCAGGATCCCGGTCCACAGGTCGTGCATCCCGCCCTCGGGGTCGCACACCGACATCGGCTGCCAGGTGTCCCCGTGGTAGCCGCCGCGCCAGGTCAGCAGCCGCCGCTTCTCCGGCCGGCCCAGCGAACGCCAGTACTGCAGGCACATCTTGACCGCGACCTCGACCGACACCGACCCGGAGTCGGCGAGGAACACGTGCTCGAGACCGTCGGGCGACATGTCGACAAGGAGTTTGGCGAGCCGTACGGCGGGCTCATGGGTGAGCCCGCCGAACATCACATGACTCATCCGCCCCAGCTGCTCGCGCGCGGCCTCGTTCAGCACCGGGTGGTTGTAGCCGTGAATGGCCGACCACCACGACGACATGCCGTCGACCAGTTCCCCGGAGCCGTCGGCGAGGCGCAGCCGCACCCCGCTCGCCGACTCCACCACGAGCGGCTCCTGCCGCCCGGGCATCGGGCCGTACGGATGCCACACGTGCCGCCGGTCGAGGTCGAGCAGCTCGGACACGCCCAGGTCAGGCATTGGGCGCGAGGTCGGTCCCGGCGCCGCGGCGGCGCACGGCGACGAGATCGGTCCGGGGCTGGTCGGCGGACGCCGGGGCCGCGGGCCGGGACGCGGACCCGCAGGAGGCCCCGGCAGCCGGCTCGGAGCCGCACACCCCGCCGCCGTCGTGGCAGCCGCCCGCCCGGTGCTCCGGCAGGGTCACCTCGCCGGCGCCCTCCACCTCGAACCCGGCGTCGGCGATCATGTCGAGGTCCGCCTTGCCGGCCTGGCCCTCGCTGGTGAGGTAGTCGCCGAGGAAGATCGAGTTGGCCAGGTGCAGCGCGAGGGGCTGCATCGTCCGCAGATGGACCTCACGGCCGCCCGCGATGCGCACCTCGACGTCCGGGCACACGAACCGCACCATCGCCAGGATCCTCAGGCAGCGCTGCGGGGTGAGGTGCCACTCGGTGGCGAGCGGCGTGCCCTCCATCGGGATGAGGAAGTTGACCGGCACCGAGTCCGGGTCCAGCTCCCGCAGCGAGAAGACCACGTCCACGAGGTCCTCGTCGGTCTCGCCCATGCCCGCGATCAGGCCGGAGCAGGCGGACAGCCCTGCCGCGTGCGCCTTGCGCACGGTGTCGACCCGGTCGGCGTAGGTGTGCGTGGTGGTGATGTCGCCGTACGTGGACTCGGAGGTGTTGAGGTTGTGGTTGTAGGCGTCGGCGCCCGCCTCGCGCAGCCGGTCCGCCTGCCCGTCGGAGAGCAGGCCGAGGCAGGCGCACACCTCGATGCCCTCGTTCTGCTCCTTGATCGCCTTGATGGTCTTGGAGACCCGGTCGACGTCACGGTCGGTCGGGCCCCGGCCGCTGGCCACCAGGCACACCCGCTTGGCGCCGCCGGCCACCCCGGCCGCCGCGGCCTGCGAGGCCTCGTCGGGTTTGAGCCAGGTGTACTTCAGGATGTCGGCCTTCGAGCCGAGCCGCTGCGAACAGTAGGAGCAGTCCTCCGGGCACAGACCGGACTTGAGGTTGACGAGGTAGTTGAGTTTCACTCGTCGGCCGAACCAGTGCCGGCGCACCTTTCCGGCCGCGGCCACCACATCGAGCAGGTCGTCGTCGGTCGTGGCGAGAACGGCCAGGGCCTCCTCGCGGGTCGGCAGCTCGCGCCGAAGCCCCTTGTCCACCAGCGTGTTCAGCAAGTCCATGAGAGCCGATCCTTACGTACGGAAGCGTGCCGGGCCAAGGAGAGTTCGCACAACCCTCCCCGTTCGGCGTGTGTGGATTGCCACACCGTGGGTGGCTGGTCGTCCGGCTAGTGTCTGTGCACTGCCTACAAAGGGCGGTGCCGCGCGGGGGAGGTCTGCGAAGGCACTGTCCACCACAGCACCGGAGGGGCCATGGGGTTCGGCTGGATCGAGGAGCGGGCGGCGCGGCGCCGGCGCGCCGGACTCGTACGGACCCTGCGTCCCCGGCCCGCCGAGTCGCCGCTGCTGGACCTGGCGAGCAACGACTACCTGGGCCTGGCCCGGCACCCCGAGGTCACCGAGGGCGCGGCACGGGCCGCGCGGACCTGGGGCGGCGGGGCGACCGGCTCCCGGCTCGTCACCGGCAGCACCGAACTCCACGCCGAACTCGAAGCCGAACTGGCCGGTTTCTGCGGCTTCGAGGCGGCCCTCGTCTTCTCCTCCGGGTACGCCGCGAACCTGGCCGCGGTGACCGCGCTGGCGCCGCACGGCTCGCTGATCGTCTCCGACGCGGGCAACCACGCCTCGCTGATCGACGGCTGCCGGCTGGCGCGCGGCACGACCCAGGTCGTCGCGCACGCCGACCCGGAGGCGGTCCGCAAGGCGCTCGGCGCGCACCGGGGGCCCGCCGTCGTCGTGTCCGACACGGTCTTCTCGGTGGACGGCGACGCCGCCCCGCTGGCGGCGCTCGCCGCGGCGGGCCGGGAGCACGGGGCGGGCCTGGTGGTGGACGACGCCCACGGCCTGGGCGTCCTCGGTGCCGGCGGGCGCGGTGCCGCGCGGGCGGCGGGGCTCGCGGGCGACGCCGACGTCGTCGTCACGGTCACGCTGTCCAAGTCGCTGGGCAGCCAGGGCGGCGCCGTCCTCGGCCCCGCCCCGGTGATCGACCATCTGGTCAACGAGGCCCGGACGTTCATCTTCGACACCGGCCTCGCCCCCGCGGCGGCGGGCGCGGCCCTGGCGGCGCTGCGGCTGCTGCGCCGCGAGCCGCGGCGAGCCGCGCGGGCCCGCGAGGTCGCGGCCCACCTGCACACCCGGCTGACCGCCGAGGGCCTGGAGGCGGTACGTCCGGACGCCGCGGTCGTCTCCGTGCGCGCGCCGTCCCCGGAGGCGGCCGTGCGATGGGCGGCGGACTGCCGCGCGGCGGGCCTGGCCGTGGGCTGTTTCCGTCCTCCTTCCGTGCCCGACGGTGTCTCACGGCTCAGGCTGACCGCCCGCGCGGACCTCTCCGGGGAGCAGCTCGAACACGCTGTGCGGGTCATCGGCGAAACGCGGCCATGAGTCGGCGTGGCACGGCCGTGCGTCGCCCGGAGGGCCCGGTTCAGTCGCGCCCGGGAATCGTGCGGCTCACCGGAACACGCCGGTGAACGCCGCCCAGCTCTCGGGGGAGAACAGCAGCGCGGGTCCGGCCGGGTCCTTGGAGTCGCGGACGGCGAGCAGCCCGGTTCCGGGACCGGAGTGCGCGAGGGCCGTTTCGACGCAGTTGTTCGCTCCCGTGCTGTAGCTGCTGCGCAGCCAGCGCACGTCGTGCAGGTCGTTGCTCGAAGGGACGTTCCGAGGCGGTGCGGACATGGTGCCTCCTTATGCACCGCCGGTCATACCGGCGATGAATTCCAATGAATCCTCGGGTGAAAGAGCGCGCTTGCGGAGAGAGTTGAAAGCCTCTGTGTAGGCCTCCAGGTCTTCTTTCCGTTCGAGATGGACGCTACTCGTCAACTGGTCGAGAACAACCACGTCCAGATCAGATGTACGTGCAAATGAGAAAATAACGAAAGATCCCGTGACACCGATGTGTGCCCCCGCCGAAAACGGCAGAACTTGGAGCCGGACGTGCGGCAGAACCGCCGCCGCCGTCAGCTTCTCCAGCTGCCGCGACATCACCCCGGGCCCGCCCACTTCCCGGCGCAGCACGGCCTCGTCCAGTACGGCGCTCAGCTCCAGCGGGGGCTCGGCGTGCAGGACGTCCTGCCGGGCCAGCCGCACCTCGACCAGTGCCTCCAGCCGTTCCTCGGACAGCCCCTCGACCGCGGCGCCGGTCACCGCCCTGGCGTACTCCCGGGTCTGCAGCAGCCCGGGCACCACGGTGGTCTCCAGCGTGCGCATCGCGCTCGCCTGCGACTCCAGGCTGATGAAGTCCCGGTAGGTCGGCGGCAGCTCCCCGCGATAGGCGTGCCACCAGTGGTTGCGCCCGTCGCCGTCGTGCGAGCCCGCGAGGACGAGCAGCAGCTCCCGCAGCCGGTCGTCGGCCACTCCGTAGGCGTCCAGGAGCAGCCGTACATCGTCCGGTTTCGCCCCGCTCGTGCCGGTCTCGATCCGGCTGACCTTCGACTGGTGCCAGCCCACCAGCCCGGCAGCCTCCCCACTGGTGAGACCCGCCGCAGTGCGCAATGCGCGCAGTTCGGCGCCCAGTTTTCGGCGGCGCACCGCGGGACCGTGCTGCATGGGCTTCTCCTTACTCCTTCCGAGCCGCCCAAATACGTTCTCGCGTCGCAGAGTTCACCGCTTCGAGCGACAGATATATGCAGATCTTGGTGGATCGCCTTCCTCGCCGGTGCGGTGATGGCAGTCTGACGAGGAAGCACCAGTCCGGGACCGTACTCCAACCCTCCGCTCCGTGTCGGACGCGGTCCCGTGGGAAAGGGACGGCATCGCCATGGCAGACCTTTTGGAAGCATCCGTCACTCTGCCGAGCGAGCCCGCCTCGGTGTCCGCCTCCCGGTCCTTCGTGGTGGACACGTTGGCCGAATGGGGCCTGCCGGGGGGCGCGGACGTCTCCGAGACCGTCCGGCTCATCGTCTCCGAGCTCGCCACCAACGCCGTACAGCACACCTTCGGCCAGTCACCCACGTTCCGGGTGGACGTCGCCCTGTACCGCGACGAGCGCCTGCGCCTGGCGGTGACCGACAGTCACCCGCGCTTCCCGAAGCGGCTGCCCGCCGCCGTCCAGCAGGACAACGGGCGCGGCATGGTGATCATCCGGTGGCTGGCCGCGGAGTACGGCGGCAGGCTGCACGTCCGGCCCACGCGCGAGGGCGGCAAGACGGTCTCCATCGACCTGCCCTGGCACGGCGATGCCCCGGCCGAAGCGGTGACGGCGGCGGGGCAGCAGGAGCCGTAGGGGGTCACGGGGGCGACGGCGGGCCGGGTGCCGTCGCCCGCGCGGGGTCAGCGCACGCGTCCGTACGACACGCTCCGGGACCAGATCTTCTGCAGTCGCACCACGTCGCCGGTCTTCGGGGCGTGCCACATCCTGTTGTTCCCGGCGTAGATGCCGACGTGGTACACGTAGCTGCCCGAGTGGAAGAACACCAGGTCACCGGCCTTGCGGCTGCGCGCGGAGATGTGCCGGGTCCTGTTGTACTGCTGGGCGGCGGTACGGGGCAGCTTCTTGCCCGCCTTCTTGTACGAGTACTGGGTGAGCCCGGAGCAGTCGAATCTGCCCGGGCCCGTGGCGCCGTAGCGGTAGGGGGCGCCCTTCTTGGAGGCAGCGACCTGGAGGGCTTTCCTGGCCGGTGTGGCGGCGGCAGCCTCGGAGCCTGCGCCCGGGACCACGAGGGAGCCACCCACGGCGGCGAGAGTGAGGGCCGAGGCCGTACCGGCCCGGGCGAGGAGGGACGGGACACGATTGAGCGCAGTCATGCGCAACCCTTCGTCAGCCGCCTGTGAAGGATGACCTGTCGGATTCGGGCTGGCGAAGTTGCCCGGCCGCGGCTGCGGCTTCACCCCAAGGGCTGCCCGGAACGGCTGTCGCTCCGGTCCGGCGGCCCGTCGTGCTCGGGTCCTCCACTCCTGCCGATCCACTCCTGTCGACCGGGCGTCCGGGCGGCGGCAGGACTCGGCGTCCGCCCGGACCGCCCCGCCGCGGTGGCGGGGGCTTGTCGTCAGTCAGGGATCTTGACTGATGGATGTCCGAATATCCCAATGGAACCGGCTATTTGTGTTGTTCTTCACCAATCGCCCGTTCGGGTGGACAGCCCTCTGTTCGACTGATCGTGCACCCCTCTGATGGGCCCCGGACCAGCGGCGGAACACTCCATTCCGCCCTCGCGCCGCGCGCGTTGCGCAACTTCGGAGGGCCGGAAAAAGGATGTGCGCATACTCCGACGGGGGGTACGTCGTTCGGGCCGTTTCACCCCCGGTCCGGACGCCCCGTACGGCACGACGGCGCCCGGACACCTGGGAGTGCGTCAACGGCCCGCCTGCGGCGGCAGGGTGATCCGGGACGTGCGGCGCTCGCCGTCCAGGACGCGCAGCGCCCGGGCCAGGGTGGCGGCGTGCAGCTCGCTCTCGCCCCGCTGGTGCATGAGCGTCAGCGCGTCGCGCAGGGCCACGGCCTTGCCGACCAGTGCCTGCGCCGCACGCAGGCCACGATACGTGTCGCCGTCCTGCGCGGGGTTGATACGGCCCAGCAGGTCCACGACGTCGAGGTAACGGTCGATCAACTCGGCCTCCGCGCGCGTCAGGGCGGGCAGGGGAGGCAGTTCGGGCGGCAGCACCGGCGGCTCACCTCGCGCCGGGCACGGGCCGCGTGGCCCTGTGGTCCGGGATGATCCGGTCCGCCAGGCCGTACTCCAGCGCCTGCCGCGCGTCCAGGATCCGCTCCCGCTCGATGTCCTGCCGCACCTGCCGTGCCGTACGGCCCGTGTGCCGGGCGAGCAGCTCCTCCATGCGCGTGCGCACGCGCGTCAGCTCGTCCGACTGGACGGCGAGATCGCTCACCCGGCCCTCCACCGGCTCGGGCAGCGCGGGCTGACGGAGCACCACGCGGGCGCCCGGCAGCACGTACCGCTTGCCGTGGGTGCCCGCGGCCAGCAGCACCGACGCGGCGGCGCCGGCCTGGCCGAGGCAGACCGTCTCCACGTCACAGGTGACATGCCGCAGCGTGTCGTGGATCGCCGACATCGCGGTGAACGAGCCGCCGGGGCAGTTGACGTAGAGCGAGATGTCCCGGTCCGGGGCGAGGTGCTCCAGGTACATGAGCTGCGCCGTCACGTCGTTCGCCGACGGGTCGTCGACCTGCGTCCCGAGGAACACGATCCGCTCCTCCAGCAGCCTGGTGTACGGATCGAGCGTGCGGACGCCCGCGCTCGTGCGCTCGGTGAACCCGGGCAGGACATGGCGGGCGGATGGTCGGTTCATGGCACACCCCTCCTGGCGACAGCGCCGTCCCCGGCGGAACCGACTCCGCCGGGTCGGTAAAAAATGTACAGGATGTACGTGACGTTATGATGGAGGCATGGCCTACGAGATTCCGGTGACGCAAGCCAGGGCTGAACTCGCCGACCTGATCAACCGCGTCGTGTACGGCGGTGAGCGCGTCGTCGTCACGCGGCACGGCAAGCCCCTCGTCGCCCTCGTCTCCGCCGCCGACCTCGACCGACTCGAAGAACACCGGGAGCCCGGGGCGGACCAGGTGATCAGCGCGGTCTCCACGGTCCGCGAGGCCGCCTCCGCTCCCCGCGAGCCCCAGCGCTTCGGCATCGCGGCCCAGCACCGGGGTCCCGGCGCCTCCTAGGCGACCGCTTCGCGGTCCCGCTCGTCCGCCCGGGCGGCGTCCTTCCCGGCCCGCGCCCCGAGCACCCCGCCCAGGACGAGCGCGACCCACCAGCCCGGCGTCTGGGCCGGTCCGGTCGCCGCGGCGCCGCCGAGGCACGACACCGAACACGGCAGCGTCGTCCCCGCGGCGGGCGGCAGCCACTGGCCGATCGCCCGGCGGGCCCCGGCCGCATCCCGGGCGCCGAGGCCCACCGAGGACGGGTGGCCGAACACCATCACCACCGTCGCCGTGACCCCCCACCCCGGCGTACCGGCGAGGGCCGCCGGCCCGCCCACCGCCGGCGTCGACAGGGCGAGCACCCCGGCCTCCGCCCCCCCCCGCCGCCCGTGAGCACCCCGAGCCGGCTGTGCGCGACGCCCGCCCCCAGGAGGGCCACGGCGCCGTGCGCGACGCCAATCAGGCGGAATGAGCCACCGCCGTCCCGATCCGGCGGCCCGAGGGGCGCGCCGCTCGGTTAACGTGCGCGAAACGCCGTCCCACTAGCCTGCCCCTCCACGCCACCGGGGACGTCGCACGGGTGGCCGCGGCACCCGGGCCCCGCACGGCCCGGAGCGAGGACTGTGAGGTGGGACGTGCAACTGACCCCGCACGAGCAAGAGAGGCTGCTGATCCACGTCGCGGCCGACGTGGCCGGAAAGCGCCGGGCCCGCGGGCTCAGGCTGAACCACCCCGAGGCGGTCGCCCTCATCACGTCGCACCTCCTCGAAGGCGCCCGCGACGGCCGTACCGTCGCCGAGCTGATGGCCTCCGGACGCACACTGCTGACCCGTGACGACGTCATGGAAGGCGTCCCGGAGATGATCCACGACGTCCAGGTCGAGGCGACCTTCCCGGACGGCACCAAGCTCGTCACCGTCCACGACCCGATCGTCTGACGGGGGCCGCGCGTGATTCCCGGAGAGATCCTGTTCGCCGACGGGCCGGTCGTCTGCAACGCCGGCCGTGAGGTCACCCGGCTGACCGTCCTCAACGCCGCCGACCGGCCCGTCCAGGTCGGTTCCCACTACCACTTCGCCGAGGCCAACCCCGGCCTGGACTTCGACCGCGCCGCCGCCCGCGGCAAGCGGCTCGACATCCCGGCCGGCACCGCCGTCCGCTTCGAACCCGGCATCCCCGTGGACGTCGCCCTCGTCCCGCTCACCGGCGCCCGCGTCGTGCCCGGACTGCGCGGCGAGACCGGAGGCGCCCTCGATGGCTGAGATCTCCCGCGCCGCCTACGCCGACCTGTTCGGTCCGACCACCGGCGACCGCATCCGGCTCGCCGACACCGACCTGCTGATCGAGGTCGAGGAGGACCGGTGCGGCGGGCCCGGACTCGCCGGTGACGAGGCGGTGTTCGGCGGCGGCAAGGTCGTCCGCGAGTCCATGGGGCAGTCCCGCGCCACCCGCGCGGAGGGCACCCCGGACACCGTCGTCACGGGCGCCGTCGTCGTCGACCACTGGGGTGTCGTCAAGGCCGACATCGGCATCCGGGACGGCCGGATCACTGGCATCGGCAAGGCCGGCAACCCCGACACGATGGACGGCGTCCACCCCGACCTGGTGATCGGCCCCGAAACCGAGATCATCGCCGGGAACGGGCGGATCCTGACCGCGGGTGCCATCGACGCGCACGTCCACTTCATCTGCCCGCAGATCGCCGACGAGGCGCTGTCCGCCGGCATCACGACCCTCGTCGGCGGCGGCACCGGACCGGCCGAGGGCTCGAAGGCCACCACCGTCACGCCCGGCCCCTGGCACCTGGCGCGGATGCTGGAGGCGATGGAGGCCCACCCGCTCAACATCGGCCTGCTCGGCAAGGGCAACACCGTCTCCCACGAGGCGATGCTGTCGCAGATCCGCGGCGGCGCCCTCGGCCTGAAACTGCACGAGGACTGGGGCTCGACCCCGGCCGTCATCGACGCCGCGCTGACCGTCGCCGAGCGGACCGGCATCCAGGTCGCCATCCACACGGACACCCTGAACGAGGCCGGGTTCGTGGGCGACACGCTCGCGGCGATCGCCGGGCGCGGCATCCACGCCTACCACACGGAGGGCGCGGGCGGCGGGCACGCGCCCGACATCATGACCGTGGTGTCCGAGCCGCACGTGCTGCCGAGTTCGACGAACCCGACGCGGCCGTTCACCGTCAACACCGCCGAGGAACACCTCGACATGCTGATGGTGTGCCACCACCTCAACCCGGCGGTGCCCGAGGACCTGGCCTTCGCCGAGTCCCGGATCAGGCCGTCCACCATCGGCGCCGAGGACATCCTGCACGACCTCGGCGCCATCTCGATCATCTCCTCCGACTCCCAGGCCATGGGCCGGGTCGGCGAGGTCGTCCTGCGCACCTGGCAGACGGCCCACGTCATGAAGCGCCGGCGCGGCGCGCTGCCGGGCGACGGCCGGGCGGACAACCACCGCGTGCGCCGCTATGTCGCCAAGTACACGATCAACCCCGCCCTCGCGCAGGGGCTCGCCCGCGAGATCGGTTCCGTCGAGAGCGGCAAGCTCGCCGACCTCGTGCTGTGGGAGCCGGCGTTCTTCGGCGTCAAACCGCACCTCGTCATCAAGGGCGGGCAGATCGCCTACGCGCAGATGGGCGACGCCAACGCCTCCATCCCGACGCCGCAGCCGATCCTGCCGAGGCCGATGTACGGGGCGATCGGGCGGGCGCCTGCCGCCAACTCGGTCAACTTCGTCGCCCCGCTGGCGATCGAGGACGGGCTCGTGGAGCGGCTCGGGCTCGGCAAGCGGTTCGCCGCCATCGACTCGACCCGGGGCGTCACCAAGGCCGACATGCGGGAGAACGACGCCCGGCCCGACGTGCGGGTCGACCCCGACAGCTTCGCCGTGCACATCGACGGCGAACTCGTCGAGGCCACGCCGGCCGCCGAACTGCCCATGGCCCAGCGCTACTTCCTCTTCTGACGGCGGTCCCATGTCACGCGCGGCACTCCTCCTCCTGGCCGACGGCCGCTTCCCCGCCGGGGGCCACGCGCACTCGGGCGGCGCCGAGGCGGCCGTCAGGGCCGGTCGGGTGACCGGCGCCGAGAGCCTGGCGGACTTCTGCCGGGGGCGGCTGCACACGGCCGGGCTGGTGTCGGCCGCGCTGGCCGCCGCCGCCGCGCTCGGCGCCGAACCCGGCGCGCTGGACTCGGCCGCGGACGCCCGGACGCCGTCGCCCGCGCTGCGGGTCACCGCGCGCAGGCTGGGGCGGCAGCTGGCCCGGGCCGCCCGCGCGGCCTGGCCGTCCGCCGAACTCGACGCGCTGGCGCGGGAGTTCCCCAAGGGCGCGCACCAGCCGGTGGTGCTCGGGCTCGCCGCGCGGGCGGCGGGGCTCGGGGCCGACGACGCGGCGTACTGCGCGGCGTACGAGTGCGTGAGCGGGCCGGCCACCGCGACCGTGCGGCTGCTGAGCCTCGATCCGTTCGACGCGACGCGGGTGCTGGCGCGGCTCGCGCCCGAGGTGGACCTCGTGGCCGGCCGGGCGGTGACGGCGGCCCGGGAGGCGGCCACGGCCGGGGTCGAAGCGCTGCCTTCGGCCTCGGCGCCGCTGCTGGAGATCGGGGCGGAGGCGCATGCCGCTTGGCCGGTGCGGTTGTTCGCGTCCTAGGGCGCACTCCGTCGCCCGCGCCCGGCCCCCGTGCCGGCCGGACGGCCTCGTCCTCAAGCGCCGGACGGGCCGGAGGTGCCGGACCCGGCCGACAAGGCGCCGCAAGAAGGCGCACACCGCGCCGCAGTGAAGAAGCGCGCAGCACAGAAAGCAGGATCTGCCCATGCATCTCGACCACGCGCACACCCACCACGACCCCGCCGCCCTCGGCGCCGACGCCCGGCGGCCCGACGGGGCGCGGCGGGCCCTGCGGATCGGGCTCGGGGGGCCCGTCGGGTCCGGGAAGACCGCCACCGTCGCCGCGCTGTGCCGGGCGCTGCGCGACGAGTTGTCGCTCGCCGTCGTCACCAACGACATCTATACGCGTGAGGACGCCGAGTTCCTGCTGCGCGAGGCCGTGCTGCCGCCCGAGCGGATCACCGCCGTGGAGACCGGTGCCTGCCCGCACACCGCCATCCGCGACGACATCTCCGCCAACCTGGAAGCGGTCGAGGACCTGGAGGACGAGGTGGGCCCGCTGGACCTGATCCTCGTGGAGTCCGGCGGGGACAACCTCACCGCGACGTTCTCCCGAGGGCTGGTCGACGCGCAGATCTTCGTGATCGACGTGGCCGGCGGGGACGACATCCCGCGCAAGGGCGGGCCCGGCGTGACGACCGCCGACCTGCTCGTCGTCAACAAGACCGACCTCGCGCCGTACGTGGGCTCCGATCTCGCGCGGATGGCCGCCGACGCCGAGGCGCAGCGGGCCGGGCTGCCGGTCGTCTTCCAGTCGCTGCGCAGCGCGGCGGGCGTGCGGGACGTCGCCGCGTGGGTGCGGGAGCGGCTCGCCGCGTGGCGGACGTGACCGTGCCCGGGGTGCGTGCCGAGGCGCGGATCACCGCCCGCGACGACGGCCGGGGCGGCACCTGTCTGCCGGTGCTGGAGAGCGACGGGCCGCTCGCGCTGCGGCGGACCCGCGGCGATGCCGCCGAGGCGCGGGTCGTGCTGGTCGGTGCGATGAGCGGGCCGCTCGGCGGTGACCGCTTCGCCGTGCGGGCCGAGGTGGGGGAGGGGGCCCGGCTGCGGGTGGGCTCGGCCGCCGCCACCATCGCGCTGCCGGGACAGGCCAAAGGCGAGGCCCGCTACGACGTCCGGGCCACCGTCGGCGACCGGGGCGAGCTGCACTGGCTGCCCGAGCAGCTGATCTCCGCGCGGGGCAGTGAGCTGGCCGTCACCACGCGGGTGGACCTCGCCGCGACGGCCCGGCTCGTGCTGCGCGAGGAACAGGTGCTGGGGCGGGCCCGGGAGGAACCCGGGCGGCTCGGCAGCCGTCTCGTGGTGCGGGTGGCCGGAACGTGCCTGCTCGATCAGGAGCTCGTCTGCGGACCTGGCGCGCCGGGCGGCTGGGACGGGCCCGCCGTGCTCGGCGGACACCGGGCCGTGGGCCAACTCGTCGTCGTCCGGCCCGAGTTCGCACAGCGGCCGGTCACGGCCCGGGTGCTCGCGGAGGGGGCCGCCGTGGTGCCGCTCGCCGGGCCCGCCGCGCTGGTGACGGCCGCGGCCCCCGACGCGCTGCGGCTGCGGCGGCTGCTGGACGAGGCGATGGCGTCCCTGGCCTGACGGCCGTATGCCGGGCGAAAAGTCCGGCGACCGAACAAACCGGCCCGTTTATCGGATTGGCAAAGAACGCACGCCACCCCTGTTCCCGGAGATCGCACTGCCGCGAGGATCCCCGTACTGACCGCAAGAATGTACGGGGAGGGCCCACTTGAGGACGAGACAACGGAACCGGCGGACGGCCGCCATCGGTTCGGCCGGCGTGCTCGTGACCGCCGCACTGCTGGCCGGCGCCGTCTCGGCGCCGACCGCGAGCGCGAGCCCGGCCGCCGCCGGCCAGGGCCAGGACCGTGAGGCCCGCGGCGCCGCCCTCGCGGCGGCACGCGCGGCGCAGACCGGCATCGACTGGCAGGACTGCCCCGCCGACTGGGGACTGGAGAAGCCCATCCAGTGCGGCTGGGTCACCGTCCCGCTCGACTACGCCGAGCCGAACGGCAAGCAGATCAAGCTCGCCGTGGACCGCGTCGGCAACACCGGCACCAAGGCGGAGCGCCAGGGCGCCCTCGTCTACAACCCGGGCGGACCGGGCGGCTCCGGCCTGCGCTTCCCGCGCCGGGTCGTCACCAAGAACCCCCTGTGGGCCAACGTGGCGAAGGCCTACGACTTCGTCGGCTTCGACCCGCGCGGCGTCGGCAAGTCGGCGCCCATCTCCTGCGTCGACCCGCAGGAGTTCGTCAAGGCGCCCAAGGCCGACCCGGTGCCCGACACGGAGGCCGACAAGCTCGCCCAGCGCAAGCTGGCCCGCGAGTACGCCGAGGGCTGCTACGAGCGCAGCGGCGAGATGCTGCCGCACATGACCACGCCGAACACCGCGCGTGACCTGGACGTCATCCGCGCCGCCCTCGGCGAGCGGAAGCTCAACTTCCTCGGCGTCTCCTACGGCACCTACCTGGGTGCCGTCTACGGCACCCTGTTCCCGGGCCACGTGCGCCGCATGGTCGCCGACAGCGTCGTCAACCCGTCCCGCGAGAAGATCTGGTACCAGGCCAACCTCGACCAGGACGTCGCGTTCGAGGGCCGCTGGAAGGACTGGCAGGACTGGGTCGCCGCCAACGACGCCGCCTTCCACCTCGGCGACACCCGCGCCGAGGTGCAGGACAAGTGGCTGGAGCTGCGGGCCACCGCGAAGAAGGACCCCATCGGCGGGGTCGTCGGCCCGGCCGAGCTGATCTCCTTCTTCCAGAGCGCCCCGTACTACGACTCCTCGTGGGTGCCGGTCGCCACCGTCTTCAGCAAGTACGTCGCCGGAGACACCCAGGCGCTCGTCGACGCCGCCGCCCCCGACCTGTCCGACACCGCGGGCAACGCCTCCGCGGAGAACGGCAACGCCGTCTACACGGCCGTCGAGTGCGCCGACGCCAAGTGGCCCACCAGCTGGCAGCGCTGGGACCGCGACAACACGCGGCTGCACCGCGACCACCCGTTCATGACGTGGGCCAACGCCTGGATGAACCTGCCGTGCGCGACCTGGCCGGTCAAGCAGCAGACCCCGCTGAACGTGAGGACCGGCAAGGGACTTCCGCTGGTCCTCATCGTGCAGGCCGAGCGGGATGCCGCCACCCCGTACGGCGGCGCTCTCGAACTGCACCGGCGTTTCGAGGGCTCCCGCCTCATCACCGAGAAGGACGCGGGCTCCCACGGCGTCACCGGCCTGACCAACCCGTGCGTCAACGAGCGGGTGGACGCCTACCTGCTCACCGGCAAGCTGGACGGCGCCGACGTGACGTGCGCGCCGCACGCCATGCCCAAGCCGTAGCCGGCGGCAGGGGCCACGCGAAGGGGCGGCGGGGGAGAACCACACCCCCGCCGCCCTTTCCGTCCGCCCGCCGCGGTCACCTCCGCGGCCCGCGCGGGAACCTGCGGGCCCGCTCTGCCTGCGCCTCCTTCTGCGCGGCATCCGCCTCCGCCTTCACGACGGCCGCGTACTCGTCGACGTACTCCTGCCCCGACAGCGACAGGATCGCGTACATGATCTCGTCCGTGGCGGCGCGCAGGACGGCCTTCTCGCCCTCCATGCCCTCGTAGCGGGAGAAGTCCAGGGGCTTGCCGAAGCGGATCGCCACCGGGCGGATACGGGGCACCTTCTTGCCGGGCGGCTGCGCCTCGAACGTGCCGATCATCGCGCACGGCACCACCGGCACCCCGGCCTTCAGCGCCATCACCGCGACGCCGACCTTGCCCTTGTAGAGCCGGCCGTCGTGCGAGCGCGTGCCCTCCGGGTAGATGCCCAGCAACTCGTCCTTGCTCAGCACCCCGAGGCCCTCGCGGATCGCGGCCTGCCCCGCGTCCTTGCCCGACCGGTCCACCGGGATCTGCCCCGCGCTGCGGAAGAACGCCGCCGTCAGCCTGCCCTTGATCCCGGGACCCGTGAAGTACTCGGCCTTCGCCAGGAAGGTGATGCGCCGCTTCAGGATCGCCGGCATCAGGAAGTGGTCCGAGAACGACAGGTGGTTGCCCGCGATGATGGCCGCTCCCGACGCCGGCACGTGTTCCAGGCCCTCGATGCGCGGCCGGAAGACCAGCCGCAGCAGCGGTCCCAGCAGCACGTACTTGAGCAGGTAGTAGAACAAAGGGGGCGCTCCTCACTTGGCGATCGGCTCAACCGCCGCGTTCTGGCTGGTCAACCGGCACACGTGGGGTGTCAGTGTAGGCGCGGGCACGGGCGCCCGGAACCGGTCCGCGCCCGGCCGCGCCACGCGCCCGCCGTGTTCCGGCCGATCTGGGTGGGCTCGCCCGCATACGGATTCCGCGCGGCCCGCGCCGTGCAGGCAATCACGGCAGAGGGTCCGTCAGCGGCTGCTCCGCCCAGATGATTTTCCCGTCGGACACGAAACGGGTGCCCCATCGCTGGGTGACCTGCGAGACGAGCAGCAGGCCGCGCCCGCCCTCGTCGGTGGTGCGCGGGTGCCGCAGATGGGGCGCGGTGGCGGCGGTGTCGAACACCTCGCAGATCAGGGCCCGTTCGCGGATCAGCCGGAGCCGGATGGGGCCCGCGGAGTACCGGATCGCGTTGGTGACCAGCTCGCTCACCACCAGTTCCGTCGTGAACGCCAGCTCGTCAAGGTCCCACCGCGCGAGCTGCCGCGCGGCCCTGCGGCGCGCGTCGGCCACGACCGCCGGGTCCGCGGGCAGGTCCCAGGCGGCGACCTGGCCGTCGCCGAGCCGCCGGGTACGGGCCATCAGCAGCGCCACGTCGTCGTGCGGGCGGGCCGGCACCAGCGCGTCCACCAGGGACCGGCAGTGCAGGTCGAGCGGGACGTCCGACCGCTCCAGGGCCTCGCGCAGCCGGTTGTGGTCGGCGCCGGCCTGCCAGGCGCCCGCGCGGGCCAGCAGCCCGTCGGTGTAGAGGACGAGCGTGCTGCCCTCCTCCATGGCCATCTCGACCGACTCGAACGGCGGCCCGCCCGCGCCGAGCGGCGGCCCCTGCGCCATCTCCACCAGCGTGACCGCGCCGTCGGGCGCCACGACCACCGGCGCGGGATGCCCCGCGGCGGCCATGGCGCACCGGCCGTCCACCGGGTCGTAGACGACGTACACGCACCCGGAGCCGACGGACACGGTGCTGTCGCCGCCCGCTGAGTACATCTCGATGCCCTCCTCGTGCGCCGACCGGGCCACCAGGTCGTCCAGGTGGGCGAGGACCTCCTCGGGCGGCAGGTCCAGCGCGGCGAGCGTCCGCACGGCGGTGCGCAGCCTGCCCATCGCCGCGGCGGCCCCGATGCCGTGCCCGGGCACCTCGCCCACGACGAGGGCGACACGCGCCCCGGACAGCGGAACGAGGTCGTACCAGTCGCCGCCGAGGCCGGTCAGCTCGTCGGCAGGGCGGTAGCAGGCGGCGACCTCCACCGCGTCCTGCTCGGGCAGCCGGTGCGGGAGCAGGCTGCGCTGCAGGACCAGGGCGGCGTCGCGCTCACGGCTGTAGCGCCGGGCGTTGTCGACGCAGACGGCGGCCCGCGAGACGAGGTCCTCGGCCAGTTGCACGTCCTCCCGGTCGAAGGGCTCCCGGTGGCGGCAGCGGAAGAAGGTGGTGACGCCGAGGGTGGTGCCGCGGGCGCGCAGCGGCACGGTCATCGCGCTGAGCGGGGCCGGTTCCGGGGACGTGGCGGACCGGTCGTCCGAGGGGGGCGTGGTCCAGTCGCGGGCGAGCGGGTCGAGGCGCTCCTCGCGCCAGGACAGGCCCGAGGCCAGACAGCGCACCGGCGGGGATCCCGCCGGGTAGGACACCACCCCGCCGGTCTTCAGGAGCACCCACGGGCCGTCGCCGTGCGCCGTCCGCTGCTGTCCCGCGCGCCGCAGCCGTAGCGCGTCGGTGGCCGTGACCGGCGCGATTTCGGCGCCGCGCACCACCGACTCCAGCAGGTCCACGGCGACGAAGTCGGCGAGCCCCGGCACGGCCACGTCGGCCAGTTCCTGCGCGGTCCGGGTGATGTCCAGGCTGCGGCCGATGTGCCGGCCCGCGCGGTCCAGCAGGGCGAGCCGCTGGCGGGCGCGGTGGCGTTCGGTGACGTCGACGACCGTGTAGTACACGCCCGTCGGGTGGCCCTCGTCGTCCTCCAGACGGATGAACGACATCATGTGCGCCGTCTCGCGGTGCGGGGCGGACCTGACGCGGCCGACGTGCTCGTAGCCGACGAGCGGCTCGCCGGTGGTCAGCACGTGCCGCATCTGCGCCTCGATCGACTCCGAGTCGACGCCCGGCTGGATGTCGGCGAGCCGCAGCCCGAGGCGGTCCTGGGCCGGGCCGCCGCCGAACTGCTCCAGGGCGGCGTTGGACCACACGAAGCGCAGGTCCGTGTCGACGATCGCTATCCCCACCGGGGAACCGGTGACCATCTGCTCCAGCATCGTGCGGCTCATGTCCCAGCCGGGGGCGTCCGCCAGCTCCGACAGCAGCACCAGCCAGCGCGCGGGGCCGCCGCCCAGCGCGGAGGTGATCCGGGCCATGATCCTCACCGGGCTGCCGTCCTTGCGGCGCGCGGTCAGCAGGCCCGCCCAGCCGCCGTCCCTGCGCCAGCGCTCCACGAGGTCCGGCACCCGGCGGGCGTCCGGCTCGGCCAGCAGGGCGGCCAGGCCGGTGCCCACCGCCTCGGACGCGGGGTACGCCAGGAGCGCCTCGGCGTTCCTGGTCCAGCTCGTCACCACGCCCCGGGCGTCGAGCAGCAGGGGCGCGGCATCGGCCACGTCGAACCGCTGCCGGGCCACGTCGCGCTCCTCGTAGCTGCCCACGGCCGACCTCTCTGTCGCGGAGAGTGGTCTACCACCACTTGTCCCCATCTTGACCCATACGTCCGCAGGGGGCCGGACTGGACGGGGCAGGTCGGGGGAGGGGTGGGGTGGTGCGGTTGGGGCGGAGCGGCGGGGGTTCGGGGCGCGGGCTGGGCCCGGTGGACTCCGGGGCCCGGACCGGGCCCCGGAGTCCACCGCCCACCGGTACCGCGCGCGGGCCCGGACCCGGACCCCGTCGGCCTCAGCCCTCGGCCAGCACCTTCTCCAGCGTCCCCAGCGCCCCCTGGAGCTCCTCCGCCGTGATGGTCAGCGGCGGTGCCAGGCGGATGGTGGAGCCGTGGGTGTCCTTGACCAGGATTCCCTCGCGCATCAGGCGTTCGCTGACCTCGCGGCCCGTGCCGATGGCCGGGTCGACGTCGACGCCCGCCCACAGGCCCCGGGAGCGGAAGCCGACGACGCCCTTGCCGGCCAGGCGGGACAGGCCGTCGCGCAGCAGCACGCCCAGTTCGTCCGCCCGGCGCTGGAACTCCCCGGTCTCCAGCAGTTCCACCACGGCCGTGCCGACGGCGGCGGCCAGCGGATTGCCGCCGAACGTCGAGCCGTGCTCGCCCGGCCGCAGCACCCCGAGCACGTCCCGGCGCCCGACCACCGCCGACACCGGCACGATCCCGCCGCCCAGCGCCTTGCCGAGCAGCACGACGTCCGGGACGACCGACTCGTGCTCGACGGCCAGCGTGCGGCCCGTCCGCCCGAGCCCCGACTGGATCTCGTCCGCGACGAACAGGCACCCCGCGCGGCGGGTCACCTCGCGCACCCCGGCCAGATAGCCGTCGTCCGGGATCAGCACACCGGCCTCGCCCTGGATGGGCTCGATGAGCACGGCCGCCGTCGTCTCGTCGATCGCCGCCTCCAGCGCGGCCAGGTCGTTGTACGGCACGATCCGGAAGCCCGGCGTGAACGGCCCGAAGCCCGCCCGTGCCGTCTCGTCCGTGGAGAAGCTGACGATCGTCGTCGTACGGCCGTGGAAGTTGTCCGCCGCCACCACGATCGTCGCCCGGTCGGCGGGGACGCCCTTCACCTCGTAGGCCCACTTGCGGGCCACCTTGACGCCGCTCTCCACGGCCTCGGCGCCGGTGTTCATCGGCAGCACCATGTCCGTGCCGGTCAGCGCCGTGAGCCGCTCGGCGAACCCGGCCAGCTGATCGTTGTGGAAGGCGCGCGAGGTCAGCGTCAGCCGGTCGAGCTGGCGGTGCGCGGCCGCCACCAGCGCCGGGTGGCGGTGGCCGAAGTTGAGCGCCGAGTAACCGGCCAGCATGTCGAGGTACCGGCGCCCCTCGACGTCCTCCACCCAGGCACCCTCGGCACGGGCCACCACCACGGGCAGCGGGTGGTAGTTGTGCGCCAGGACCGGTTCCTCGGCCCGGATCAGGTCGGCGGAGGAACGGGTGTGGACGGGAGCGGTCATGAGCGGATCTCCTGGGTGCAGCACTTGATGCCGCCGCCTGCCTTCCGGAACTCGGACAGGTCGACGGGGACGGGAACGTAACCGCGCTCGGCGAGCTCGGCGATGAGGGCGGTCGCCCCCGGCGAGACGAAGACATGACGACCGTCGGAGACGGAGTTGAGCCCGAACGCCATCGCGTCCTCACGCGTGGCGATCACCGCGTCGGGGTAGAGCCGGGCGAGCACCTCACGGCTGCCGGGCGAGAACGCCTCCGGGTAGTAGGCGATGTTCCCGTCCCCGCCGTCGCCGCCCTCCTCGAGGACGAACAGCGCGGTGTCCAGATGGTAAAAGTACGGGTCCACCAGCGTCAGGCCGATCACCGGCACGCCGAAGTACTCCTGCACCTCCCGGTGCGCCTCGCGGGTGGTGCGGAAGCCCGTGCCGGCCAGGATCCACCGGCCCGCGGGGACGAGGTCGCCCTCGCCCTCGCACACGGACTCGGGGTGGTAGACCTCGAAGCCCGCCGCCTTGAACCACGCCTCGTACGGCACGGACTCGGGACGGCGCTCGGGCGCGTGGAAGAGGGAGCCGAAGACACGGCCGCCGACGACGACCGCGGCGTTCGCGGCGAAGACCATGTCGGGCAGTCCCGGCACCGGCGCCACGGTCTCCACGGTGTGTCCGTGGTCGCGGTAGACGTCGATGAGGGTCCGCCACTGGGCGTGGGCCCGGCCCACGTCGACCGGGGCGTCGGGACGCATCCAGGGGTTGATCGCGTACTGCACGGCGAAGTGTCTGGGTTCGCAGACTAGGAAGCGCCGCCGGCGCGGCACACGGGTTCCGGGCACAGAGGGGTTCCTCCGCTTCCTGGGTGTCGAGTCAGGGTTGACACCACGGTAGGAAGCGGGCCCGACGGGCGACAAGGAATAAAGACTGCGCGTCGACGCAGGATCGCTGCGTAATTCCGGCCCTCAACGCAGGTTCGCTGCGCCGCCTGACGGCTCGTCCGGTGCCGGGTGGCTGGCGCCCGCCTCCGGGCTCTCCGGGAGGAGGTGGGACAGCACCATCACGCTGATCGTCTTGCGGATGAACGGCTCCGCGCGGATCCGCTCCAGCACCTCCTCGAAGTGCTCCACGTCCCGCGCCCGCACGTGCAGCAGCGCGTCCGCGCCCCCCGTCACCGTCATCGCCGCGGTGATCTCCGGATGGTTGCGCACCACCTCCGCCAGCCGCCGCGGCGGCGCCGCCCCCTCGCAGTACACCTCCACGTACGCCTCCGTGCGCCAGCCCAGCGCCGACGGCTCCACCGTCGCCGTGAACCCGGTGATCACGCCCGTGTCGCGCAGCCGGTCCACCCGGCGCTTCACCGCCGTCGAGGACAGCCCGACGGACGCGCCGATCTCGGCGAAGCTCGTCCTGGCGTTCGCCATCAAAGCGGTGATGATCTTCCGGTCGAGCTCGTCGAACGGCGTGGGCCCACTGTTCATGGCCGCACTGTATCCACCGCCGCCCCGAACGCCGTATGCAGAGAAAACGCCCATGCCGGACCGTGTGCAGACGTCCGGAAAGCACCTACACTCCACGTTCATGCTGCGCGCCCTGGCTGTCGACGACGAGCGCCCCTCGCTGGAGGAGCTGCTGTACCTGCTCAACTCCGATCCGCGCATCGGCAGTGCGGAGGGCGCCGGCGACGCGACCGAGGCGCTGCGCCGCATCAACCGCGCGCTGGAGTCCGGGCCCGACGGCCCCGAGGCGATCGACGTCGTCTTCCTCGACATCCAGATGCCCGGCCTCGACGGCCTCGACCTCGCCCGGCTGCTGACCGGCTTCGCGCAGCCGCCGCTCGTCGTGTTCGTCACCGCGCACGAGGACTTCGCCGTGCAGGCCTTCGACCTCAAGGCCGTCGACTACGTGCTGAAACCGGTCCGCAAGGAACGCCTCGCCGAGGCCGTGCGCCGCGCCGCCGAACAGCGCGGCGCCGCCCCGCGCATCCCCGTCCACGAACCCGACCCCGACCACATGCCCGTCGAGCTGGGCGGCGTCACCCGCTTCGTGCCCGTCGACGAGATCACCCACGTCGAGGCCCAGGGCGACTACGCCCGCCTCCACACCGACAAGGGCAGCCACCTCGTCCGCATCCCGCTGTCCACCCTGGAGGAGCGCTGGCGCTCCCGCGGCTTCGTCCGCATCCACCGCCGCCACCTGGTCGCCCTGCGCCACATCGGCGAGCTGCGCCTCGACGCGGGCACCGTCAGCGTCCTCGTCGGCACCGAGGAACTCCAGGTCAGCCGGCGGCACGCGCGGGAACTGCGGGACCTGCTGATGCGCCGCACCACGAGCTAGGGGGAGCACCATGCCCCAGGACCCCACCGAACGCCGCGTCGTCGTCACCGGCCCGCCCCGCCGCGCGGGCAGCACCTCCGGCTACTACCGGCCACGCACCGAGATCGACGAGCAGACCACCCTCGGCCACACCTACGTGCGCTCCCTGATGCGCACCCAGCTGCGCGCCGCGCTCGGCGTGTTCGCGGTGCTCGTGCTGCTCGTCGGACCACTGCCGCTGGCGTTCGCGGCGGCCCCCGACGCGCGCCGCCTGGAATGGGCCGTCCTCGGCTTCGGCCTGTACGCGCCCCTGGTCCTGCTCGCCCGCTGGTACGTCCGCCGCGCCGAGCGCAACGAACGCGACCTCGTCCGCCTGGTCGAGGACCGCTGAGCCCGCCCGCCCCATGAACTCCGGCTATGCCGTCCCCGCCGTCGCCCTCGTCGTCGTCGCCACCGTCCTCGTCGGCGCCTTCGGCCTGCGCATCTCCCGCACCACGTCCGACTTCTACGTCGCCTCCCGCACCGTCGGCCCCCGCCTCAACGCCGCCGCCATCAGCGGCGAGTACCTGTCCGCCGCCTCCTTCCTCGGCATCGCCGGACTCGTCCTCGTCCAGGGCCCCGACATGCTCTGGTACCCGGTCGGCTACACCGCCGGATACCTCCTGCTGCTGCTGTTCGTCGCCGCCCCGTTGCGCCGCTCCGGCGCCTACACGCTGCCCGACTTCGCCGAGGCCAGGCTCGCCTCCCAGGCCGTACGGCGACTCGCGGGCGCCTTCGTCGTCGGCGTCGGCTGGCTCTACCTGCTGCCGCAGCTCCAGGGCGCCGGACTGACCCTGGCGGTGCTGACCGGGGCACCCGACTCGCTCGGCGGAGTGATCGTCGCCGTCGTCGTCACCGCCACGGTCGCCGCCGGAGGCATGCGCAGCATCACCTTCGTGCAGGCCTTCCAGTACTGGCTCAAACTCACCGCCCTGCTCGTGCCCGCCCTCTTCCTCGTCCTGGCCTGGCAGGCCGACGGCGCCCCGCGCGAGGCCTTCGACGAACCGGCCACGTTCCGCGAGCAGCGCGTCGTCCGCGTCGAGGACAGCCTGGAGATGAGGCTCGACAAGCCGCTTACCGTCACCGTGACCGGCACCGTCGACGGCCGCACCCACGACGGCACCCGGGTGAGCCTGCCCGCCGGAACCCACCGCATCGACGGCGGCACCCGGCTGACCTTCACCGAGGGCACCCCCGTCCCCGAGACCCGCCGCGGCGCCGACGACGCGCTGTCGCCGTCGCGCGCCGAGAGCCGCACCGAACGTCCCCTGTACGCCACGTACGGACTGATCCTCGCCACGTTCCTCGGCACCATGGGCCTGCCGCACGTCGTCGTCCGCTTCTACACCAGCCCGCACGGCGTCGCCGCCCGCCGCACCACCGTCGCCGTGCTCGGCCTGGTCGGCGCGTTCTACCTGCTGCCGCCCGTCTACGGCGCCCTCGGCCGCCTCTACGCGCCCGAGCTGGCCCTCACCGGTGACGCGGACGCCGCCGTCCTGCTGCTGCCCGACCGGGTGATCGGCGGACTCGGCGGCGATCTGCTGGGCGCCCTGGTGGCGGGCGGCGCCTTCGCCGCGTTCCTGTCCACGGCCTCCGGACTGACCATGGCCGTGGCCGGCGTCCTCACCCAGGACGTCCTGCCGTCCTGGGGCGTACGCCAGTTCCACGTCCGGCACTTCCGGCTCGGCACGGTCCTCGCCATGGCCGTGCCGCTCGCCGCGAGCGTCATCGTCGGCGGGCTGCCCGTCGCCGACGCCGTCGGACTCGCCTTTGCCGTGTCCGCGTCGTCGTTCTGCCCGCTGCTCGTGCTCGGCATCTGGTGGCGCCGGCTGACCCCGCCGGGCGCCGCCGCCGGCATGCTGGTGGGCGGCGGCTCCGCACTGCTCGCCGTCGCCGCGACCATGGCGGGACTGCCCGGCGGCGGCACCCTGCACGCCCTGCTGGCCTGGCCGGCGCTGTGGTCGGTGCCGCTGGGCTTCCTCACCATGGTGCTGGTGTCACTCGCCACGCCCGGCCGGGTCCCGACCGGAACGGAATCGATCCTCGCGCGGTTCCACCTGCCCGAGGAACTGCGGACGGAGGTGTCGCCGTGAGCGGATTCGTGGCCGGCCTGTGCGTGGCCGTGCTCCCGCTGCTGGCCGCCGGTTTCTGGCTGGGCCGCCGCACCGCCCGCCCCGCGAACCTCGCCGGGCTGGGCAGCCCTGTCGAGCACGCCACCTTCCAGACCCTGCACACCGCCTCCCTCGCCGCGCCCCCGCTGCGCGCCGGACTGACCGAGGAGACCGCCCGCAAATCCGCCCGCAAGCTGCGCTCACTGCTCGGCACGGACGCGCTGTGCCTGGCCGACCTCAAGGAGGTGCTGGTCTGGGACGGGGTGGGCGACCACCACCGCTCCGAGATCATGGAACGACTCGCCGGACCCCTGGAGACCGGCCGCGGCGAGGCCTTCCCGCTGACCTGCGACACCCCCGACTGCTCGGTGCGCTGGGCCGTGGTCGCGCCCCTCACCGTGGACGACCGGGTGCACGGCGCGCTCGTCGCCTGCGCGCCCCGCGAGTCCGCCGTCCTCGTCCGCGCCGCCGGGGAGGTCGCCCGCTGGGTGTCGGTCCAGCTCGAACTGGCCGACCTCGACCAGTCCCGCACCCGGCTCATCGAGGCGGAGATCAAGGCCCTGCGCGCCCAGATCTCCCCGCACTTCATCTTCAACTCGCTCGCGGTGATCGCGTCCTTCGTGCGCACCGACCCCGAGCGGGCCCGCGAGCTGCTGCTGGAGTTCGCCGACTTCACCCGCTACTCGTTCCGCCGGCACGGCGACTTCACCACCCTCGCCGACGAGCTGCACGCCATCGACCACTACCTGGCCCTGGTGCGGGCACGCTTCGGCGACCGCCTCGCCGTCACCCTGCAGATCGCGCCCGAGGTGCTGCCGGTCACGCTGCCGTTCCTGTGCCTGCAGCCGCTGGTGGAGAACGCCGTCAAGCACGGCCTGGAGGGCAAGTCGGACACGTGCCACATCCAGATCACCGCGCAGGACGCGGGCGCCGAGGCACTCGTCGTCATCGAGGACGACGGTGCCGGAATGCACCCCGGCCTGCTGCGCCGCATCCTCGCCGGTGAGATCAGCCCGTCCGGCGGCATCGGACTGTCCAACGTCGACGACCGGCTCCGCCAGGTCTACGGCGACGATCACGGCCTCGTCATCGAGACCGCGGTCGGAGCCGGTATGAAGATCACCATCCGCCTGCCGAAGTATCAGCCCGGCGTGCACTCGGCCGGGCGGCTCGCCCAGTGAACCCCGGCAGGCGGACCGCCGGTGCGCTCACCCGCGGCTGAGGACCATGCCCAGCGTGAGCAGGCCGAGGACGACCCAGCCGAACCACAGCCATCCATTGCTGCCGAGAGCCACCGTGTAGGCGGTCACCATCACGAGACCGCCGACGGTGAGCACCCCCATCGTCTTCGTGGAGCTGTCCGTGGAACCGGGCATCGCAACACCCTCCTCATGGTCCGTTCCCTCCATGGTGCCCCGTTCCGGCGCGATTAGGGATCGGGAACGACGCACAGACCTCAGTCGCCGCGCGCGTTCAGCGACGCCAGGTAGGCGTTGTACGCCTCCAGCTCCTGGTCGCCGTCGCGGTCGGCTGCCCGGTCCTTGCGCTTGGCCTGCCGCTGGTCGGAGGCGTACCACTGGAACAGCAGCGCGATCAGCACGAGCACGGAGGGGATCTCACTGAACGCCCAGGCGATGCCGCCGGCCGCGTTCTGGTCGGACAGGGCGTCGATGCCGAGGGAGGCGGGCGGGTCGCGGAACGTCTCCACCATGGGCGTCGAGGCCATCATCAGGGCGATGCCGAAGAACGCGTGGAAGGGCATCCCCGCGAACAACTCCAGCATCCGCATCAGGTGGCCCGGCCGGTTCGGGCCCGGGTCCACGCCCATGATCGGCCAGAAGAACACCAGGCCGACGGCGAGGAAGTGCACCATCATCGCGGTGTGGCCCGTCTGCGAGCCCATCAGGAAGTCGAACAGCGGGGTGAAGTACAGGGCGTACAGGCTCGCGATGAACAGCGGGATCGTGAACACGGGGTGCGTGACGATCTTCATGTAGCGGCTGTGCAGCAGCATCAGCAGCAGCTCGCGCGGACCCTTGTGACCGCGCACGGCCGGAGGCAGCGTCCGCAGCGCCAGCGTGATCGGGGCGCCGAGCAGGATCAGGATCGGTGACAGCATGCTGATGACCATGTGCTGCACCATGTGCACGCTGAACATGACCATGCCGTAGTCGTTGAGCCGGGTGCACATCACGAGCGCGACGGACAGCACACCGGCGACGTACGCCACCGTCCGCCCGACCGGCCACCTGTCGCCGCGCCGCGTCAGCCGGGCGACCCCCCACCCGTACAGCGCGAGCCCCAGCAGACAGGCGACCAGGAAGAACGGGTCCGCCGACCACTGAAGCCCGCGCCCCAGCGTGAACGGCGGCAGATCCATGACCATGCCGTGCCCGCTGTGCTCCATCCGCCGGCTCCTGATACGTGGGGGTAAGTACCGGACCAGGGTAAGACCGCCCCCGGCCACACCTGCGACCGGGGGCGGCAGAGCCGGCCAGGGGCGCGAGGAACGGCGCGATCGGCCACGACGGCGGTGAAGCAGGACTCCCCTACAGCACGCACTCCGCCTCGTCGTACCGCTGCTGCGGCACCGTCTTGAGCGTCTCCACCGCCTCCGCCAGCGGCACCATCACGATGTCGGTGCCGCGCAGGGCCGTCATCCGCCCGAATTCCCCCCGGTGCACCGCCTCCACGGCATGCCACCCGAACCGCGTCGCCAGCACCCGGTCGTACGCGGTCGGCGTACCGCCCCGCTGCACATGCCCGAGGATCACCGGCCGGGCCTCCTTGCCGAGGCGCCGCTCCAGCTCCAGGGAGAGCTGACGGGCTATCCCGGCGAACCGCTCGTGGCCGTAGATGTCCTTGCCGCCCTCGTCGAAGTCCATGCTGCCCGCCCTCGGCTTGGCCCCCTCCGCGGCGACCACGATCGCGAAGCGCTTGCCCGCCGAGAACCGCTCGCCGACCTTGGCGGTCAACTCGTCGATGTCGAAGGGCCGCTCCGGCACGACCACGGCGTGCGCGCCGGCCGCCATGCCGGAGTGCAGCGCGATCCAGCCGGTGTGGCGGCCCATGACCTCCACGATCAGTACGCGCTGGTGGGACTCGGCGGTGGTCTTCAGCCGGTCCAGGGCCTCGGTCGCCACGGTGACGGCCGTGTCGAAGCCGAAGGTCACGTCCGTTCCGGCGATGTCGTTGTCGATGGTCTTCGGCACGCCCACGATCGGCAGTCCGTTGTCGGACAGCAGCCGGGCCGCCTTCAGCGTGCCCTCGCCCCCGATCGGGATGATCGCGTCGAGGCCCAGCTCCGCCACGTGCCCGCGGGCCCGCTCCACACCGTCCCGCAGGTGCTCGGGGCGGACCCGGGAGGAGCCGAGGATGGTGCCGCCGCGGGCCAGGATGCCGCCCACCGCGTCGAGGTCGAGCTTGAGGTAGTCGCACTCCAGGAGGCCTTTCCAGCCGTCCCGGAAACCAATGACCTCGTCGCCGTGGTCGGCCACGGCACGGTGCACGACGGACCGGATGACGGCGTTCAGGCCGGGACAGTCGCCGCCGGACGTGAGGACACCAATGCGCATAGCCCGAAATACCTTCTCGACGTGGGCCGGACCCGGACCACGCTGTCCGGCTCGAATCCCCGCCACCCTAGCGGCATCGGGGGGCGGGGCCGAAGCACGCGTCCGCCTGCTGGACGGCCCCGCTCACCTGTGCGGAAGGGGCGTCAGACGGGCCGGTTGCCGGGAGCCGTCCGGGCGGTGTACGCCGGGCTCACGCGGGCTGCTGGGCGGCGGCGATGCGCTCGTTGCGCAGCGCCTCGTACCAGTGGTCGTCGACCGGCGGCAGGGCGTTCACGTCGAGCGCCAGCTTCAGCAGCAGGTCCGCGATCAGCGGGTTGCGGGCCAGCACCGGGCCGTGCATGTACGTGCCGAACACCGTGTCGTTGTACGCGCCCTCCGTGCCGTCGCCCGTGCCGTTGCCGTTGCCGAACCGCACGCGCGCCAGCGGGCGGGCCGAGGGGCCGAGGTGGGTGACGCCCTGGTGGTTCTCGAAGCCGGTCAGCGGGGGCAGGCCGAGGCGCGGGTCGATGTCCCCGAGGACGTCACCGACGCAGCGGGCGCCCTCGCCGCGCGCCGAGACCACGTCGAGCAGGCCGAGGCCGGGCTCGCGCTGGCCGAGGTCGTTGATGAACTCGTGGCCGAGGATCTGGTAGCCGGCGCACACCGAGAACACGATCGCGCCGTTCTCCACCGCCCGGTACAGGCCGCCGTCGCGGCGCAGCCGCTCGGCCGCGAGCCGCTGCGGCCGGTCCTCGCCGCCGCCGATCAGGTAGATGTCGCCGGACGTGGGGATCGGCTGGTCGCTGCGCACGTCGAGCCGGGCCACGTCGAGGCCGCGCTGGCGGGCCCGGCGCTCCACGACGAGGGCGTTGCCCTGGTCACCGTAGGTGCTGAGCAGGTCCGGGTAGATCCAGACGAGCCGCAGGCTGTTGTCGCTCATGAAGTCACTGTCCTCTGCTTGCGTCAGTTGCCGACGCGGCGGCGCAGGTCCTGGAAGGCGGTGTAGTTGGCGATGACCTCGATCCGGCCCGGCGGGCACGTCTGGACCGCCTGGTCGAGGTTCTCGCACACCTGGAAGTGCTGGTTGGCGACCTCCAGGCGCACCGCGAGGTCCAGCTTGCGGTCGCCGACCACGAAGATCGGGTGGCCGGTCAGACGCGTGTAGTCGACGTCCCACAGCCAGGAGGTGTCGGTGCCGTCGGCGGCGCGCGCGTTGACCGACAGGACCACCGGGGTGGGCGGCGGGTCGATCAGGGAGAACGTCTCCAGCCAGCCGGCCGGGTTCTTCGCCAGCAGCAGCCGCAGGTCGCGGCCCTGGAACTGCACGACGTCGTAGCGGCCGGCGACCGCCTGCACCTGGTACATGCGCTCCAGGGCGACCTGCGGCGGCACCCCGAACACGGCGGCGACGGCGGCCGAGGAGGTGGCGTTGGCCTTGTTGGCGCGGCCCGGCAGCTGGAGGTGGATCGGCCAGGCCGAGCCGTGCGGGTCGAGGACGTGGTCGCCGGACAGCGCCCAGGTGGGGGTGGGCCGGCGGAAGCCGCACTCGCCGCAGAACCAGTCGTCGCCGGGGCGCTGCATCACACCGCCGCAGGACGGGCAGGACCAGGCGTCGTCCTTCCACATCTGCCCGGCGGCCACCCAGATCACGTTGGGGGAGGAGGACGCGGCCCACACCACCAGCGGGTCGTCGCAGTTGGCCACGACGACGGCCTTCGAACCGGCCAGGCCCTCGCGCCAGTTCTCGGCGAGCATGCGGGTCTCGGCGGCGCGGTCGAGCTGGTCGCGGGAGAGGTTCAGCAGGGCGATGCACTTCGGGTCGGTGTCCCGGGCGACACCCGCCAGGTACTTCTCGTCGACCTCGATGACGCCGTACCGGGCGTCCGAGTTGCCGGCCAGGGCCGAGGTGATGCCGGCGGGCATGTTCGCGCCGAGCGCGTTGGAGACGACCGGGCCCGCCGCGCGCAGGGCCTCGGCGATGAGCCGGGTGGTGGTGGTCTTGCCGTTGGTCGCCGAGACCAGGACGACGTCCAGGTTCTGGGCGAGCCGGGCGAGGAGGTCGGGGTCGAGCTTGAGAGCCACCCGGCCGCCGATCACCGAACCGCTGCCGCGCCCCGCGGCGCGCGATGCCGCCGCGACCGCCTTGCCCGCTGTCACGGCCAGCTTGGCCCGCGGCGTGAGCGGGTCCGAGTTGCCTGCCATCAGTTCTCGATCCTCCTTGCGTACGCGCCGCGCCTGTGGCCTGACGGCAACGTGGTGGTGGAGCTCAGCCTATCGAGATCCATTCGCACTCCCGAATCATGGCACCGCGTGGGCCTTCGCGGGGGAGGCGGGACCGTGGGGATTCGGCGGCGGACCGTACGCTTGCGGCCATGCCACACGCCTCCATCCCGGGCGCCCGCGGGCGCGTCCGGCCCCTCACCCTGCTCGGCGACCCGGTGCTGCACGCGCCGTGCGCGGACGTCACCGACTTCGGCCCCGGACTCGCCCGCCTCGTGGAGGACCTGTTCGCCACCATGTACGCGGCGCGGGGCGTCGGCCTCGCCGCGAACCAGGTGGGCGAGCCGCTGCGGGTGTTCGTGTACGACTGCCCGGACGACGACGACGTCCGTCACGTCGGCCATGTCGTGAACCCGCGGCTGGTCCGGGCGGACGGCCTGGTGCTGCGCGGCCCCGAGGGCTGTCTGTCCCTGCCGGGCCTGGAGGCGGGCACGGAGCGCCACGACCACGCCGTGGTCGAGGGCGTGACGGCGGAGGGCGAGCCGGTCACCGTGCACGGCACGGGCTTCTTCGCGCGGTGCCTGCAGCACGAGACGGACCACGTGGAGGGCAGGATCTACGCCGACCACCTCACGGGGTGGCGCAGGCGGCGCCTGCTGAGGCAGGCGGCCCGGGCCTCCTGGGCCCGGTGAACGGTCAGAACCTCGGTCCGCCGGACCGGTCCCCGGCCGCGGCCAGCCGCCCCCACAGCAGGTCGGCCAGGCACGTCACCAACTCCGCCCGGGAGCACGGCCGTTCGCCCAGCCACCAGTCGCCGGCCGCGTGCATCATGCCGACGATCCCGTGGCCCCACACCCGCGCCAGCTGCTCGCTGCCCGGTCCGAGGTCGACCCGCTCCTCGATGACCCGGGCGAGTTCCTCGCCCATGCGCCGCAGCACCGGCGCCGCGTTCCTGCCGAGGTCGAAGTTGGGCTCGCCGGCCTGACTGCCCTCCGCCGGATGCATCAGGAAGCGGTAGACCTGCGGACGGGCCTCGATCGCCGCGAGGTAGGTGTCGAGGGTGGACTCCACGCGTTTGCGCCGCTCCGCCGGGGCGTCCAGCGCCGCGCGCAGTGAGTCGAGGAGGGCGTCGGTGTGCCGCTTGGCGAGGGCCGCGTACAGTCCGCCCTTGTCGCCGAAGTGCCGGTAGAGGATCGGCTTGGTGATGCCGGCCTCCGCGGCGATGGCGTTCATCGACGCCTGCGGGCCGTCGCGCAGCACCACTCGGTCGGCGGCCTCCAGCAGCTCGCGCCGTCTGCGGTCGGCGGACCGCTGCTGCTCGGTGCGCTGCGTGGTGTTCATGTGCTCTCCCCACCCGTGCTGATTCGGTGACGCCTGCGCAAAGTAACACCCGATCGGCCCGGGAGATCGAACGGGCAGCCGAGCGGTGGCCGGGAGTTGACTTTTCCTACCCATGGGTAACAGACTCGGGGTTACCGTAAGTAACACGCACGTGCGCCGCTGGAGGGGACATGGCCGAGTTCACCATGGAGCTCAACGACGAACAGAAGGAAGTCCGGGACTGGCTCCATGGCTTCGCCGCCGACGTGATCCGCCCCGCCGCCGCCGAGTGGGACGAGCGTGAGGAGACCCCCTGGCCGGTGATCCAGGAGGCCGCCAAGGTCGGCATCTACTCCCTGGACTTCTACGCCCAGCAGTACTTCGACGCCACCGGCCTCGGCATCCCGATGGCGATGGAGGAGCTGTTCTGGGGCGACGCGGGCATCGCGCTGTCGATCGTCGGTACCGGCCTCGCCGCCGTCGGCGTCCTCGCCAACGGCACCGAGGAGCAGATCGGCACCTGGATCCCCCAGATGTACGGCGACGCCAACGACGTCAAGGTCGCCGCGTTCTGCTCCTCCGAGCCCGACGCCGGCTCCGACGTGGCCGCCATGCGCACGCGTGCCGTGTACGACGAGGCCAAGGACGAGTGGGTCCTCAACGGCACCAAGACCTGGGCGACCAACGGCGGCATCGCCAACGTCCACGTCGTCGTCGCGTCCGTCGACCCCGACCTCGGCTCCAAGGGCCACGCCTCCTTCATCGTCCCGCCGAACACGCCCGGCCTGTCGCAGGGCCAGAAGTTCAAGAAGCACGGCATCCGCGCCTCGCACACCGCCGAGGTCATCCTCGACAACGTGCGCGTGCCCGGCTCCTGCCTGCTCGGCGGCAAGGAGAAGCTGGACGAGCGGCTCGCCCGCGCCCGCGAGCGGGCCAGGAGCGGCGGCGAGCGCGTGAAGAACGCGGCGATGGCCACGTTCGAGGCGTCCCGTCCGGCGGTCGGCGCGATGGCGGTCGGCACCGCGCGCGCCGCGTACGAGGTCGCCCTCGACTACGCGAAGACCCGGGAGCAGTTCGGCCGGCCGATCATCGACAACCAGGGTGTCGCCTTCCAGCTCGCGGACATGCGGACCTCCATCGACGCCGCGCGCCTGCTGGTGTGGCGGGCCTCGTGGATGGCCGTCAACGGCAAGCCGTTCACGGCGGCCGAGGGCTCGATGTCGAAGCTCTTCGCCAGCGAGACCGCGAAGAAGGTGACCGCGCAGGCCATCCAGATCCTCGGCGGCAACGGCTACACCCGGGAGTACCCGGTGGAGCGCATGCACCGGGACGCCGCGATCTACACGATCTTCGAGGGCACCAGCGAGATCCAGCGGCTGGTCATCGCCCGCACCCTGGCGGGCATGCCGATCCGCTGACGGTGCCGCCGTCCGCGCGTGCGAGCCGGACATCCCGAAGGTCGCCTGTTGTGCCGGTGCCGCCACCGCACGGCCGTGTGGTGGCGGCACCGGCGGTCCCTGCGACGCCGTCGTGGCACGCTCACCACGTCACCGGCAGGGCCTCCGGGCCGCGGATCAGCGCGCCCTTCTTGAACGGCACGTCCCGCGGCGCCACCGCGAGCCGCAGGCCCGGCACGCGGTCCAGCAGCGTGCCGACCAGCAGCTCGGACTCCAGCCGCGCCAGCATGGCGCCGGGGCAGAAGTGCGGCCCGAAACCGAAGGACACGTGCGGGTTCGGGCTGCGCGAGAAGTCGATCGCGTCCGGGTCGGCGAAGACCCCGGGGTCACGGTTCGCGGCCAGGTACGACACGTAGACCGCGTCGCCCGCCCGGATCCGCACGCCCCTGATCTCGACGTCCTCCAGGGCGATCCGCGACAGGCCGACGGCGTTGCGGTGCGGGATCCAGCGCAGCAGCTCGTCGACGGCCCGCGGCCGGATCTCCGGCTCGCGGCGCAGCCGCTCGGCGAGCTCCGGGCGGGACAGCAGGACGTGGAACATCTGCCCGCTGTTGTTGGTGACGGCCTCGCCGCCGATCTGCAGCAGCACCGCCAGCCCCACGGCCTCCTCCGCGGTGACCTCGCCGCGCCCCACGGCGGCGCCCAGCAGCGAGGCGACGTCCTCGGCGGTGCTGCCCTGCCGCCGGCCGATCAGAGCGGAGAAGTACGCGCTCATCTCCCGCTTGGCCTTCTCGCTGACGTCGGCGCCGTGCGCGGACGACAGGATCAGCTGCGTCCAGGTGTGCATGGCCTCCCGGTCGTCGGCCGGCACACCCATCAGCTCGCAGATCACGGCGATGGGGAAGGGGCCCAGCACGGCGGTGGTGAGATCGGCGGGCGGGCCGTGCGACAGCATCGCGTCGACCAGTTCCTGAAGCATCCGGCGGGACTTCTCCCGCACCCGCTCGACGCCCCGTGCCGTGAAGGCGGCGGCGACCGTGCGGCGCAGCCGGGTGTGGTCCGGCGGGTCGAGGAAGCCGACCGCGCCGCGCGCCGGGATGAAGTGCGGCGCGAGCCGGGTGACCTGCCGGTCCATGACGGCCTCGCGGCCGAAACGCGGGTCGTTGGTGACCAGGCGGACGTCGTCGTGGCGGGTCACCAGCCAGGCCCAGCCCTCGCCGTTGGGGAGCGTGATCCGGGTGACCGGTCCCTCGGCCATCAGCTCCCTGAGGACGGGGTCGAAGTCGGTGCCCGGCAGGTCGAGCGCGGGCCAGTGCCGCACCGGCGGCAGGGTCTCGGTGAGCGTCTCCTCGGTCATCGGGTGCTCACGCCGCCCTCCGGTCCTTGCGCTGCCAGCGGCCCAGCGCCATCTCCGCGGTGATGCCCGGCCCGAACCCGGCGAGCAGTCCACGCGCCCGGTGCTCGGCGCCACCGTCGTCGAACAGCCGCCGCAGCGCGTCCAGGACGACGGCGCTGGCGATGTTGCCGTACTCGGTGAGCGTCGCCCGGCTGAACCGGAACGCGTGCGGGTCGACCTTCAGGAACGTGCTGAGGTCGTCGAGGATGCGCGGCCCGCCGGCGTGGACGATGTAGAAGTCCAGGTCGGAGGCGTCCCAGTCGTGCTGCGCCGCCAGATCCTGGAGCGCCGGGGCGAGCGGTTCCATCGTGGCGGGCACCCGCTTGTCCAGCAGGAAGTGGAAGCCGGTGGCCCGGACGTCGTACATGATCCACTCCTCGGTCTTGGGGATCAGGTACGAGCCGTTGCGCTCCAGCCGGACGCCCTCGCCGCCCCGGCCGCGGACGACGGCCGAGGCGATGCCGTCCCCGAACAGGCCGTTGGACAGCAGCGATCCGACGCCGATGTCGGTGGGCTGGTAGCACAGCGAGCAGAACTCGCAGGCGACGATCAGCGCGTTGGCGTCCGGATACGCCGTGCAGAAGTCGTGTGCCCGGTTGATCGCGGCGCCTCCCGCGGCGCAGCCCAGCTGGGCCATGGGTATCTGCCGGGTGGTGCTGTCGAAGCCCATGGAGTTGATCAGCCAGGCCGTGAGCGAGGGCATCATGAACCCCGTGCACGACACGTAGATGATCACGTCGATGTCGGTGGTGAGCAGTTCCGCGTCGTCGAGGGCGCGCTGCACGACCGCCGGGACCCGGGCCTTCGCCTCGGACTCGTAGAGCTTGTTGCGCTCCTCGAAGCCGGGGTGCTTCAGGGTCTCCTCGATGGGCTGCACGATGTGCCGCGTGCGCACCCCGGTGTTCTCGATCAGCCGGAGGGCGAGGCCCAGTTGAGGGTGGTCGGAGTGGCGCGAGCGTGCCAGCTCCAGCGTCTCCTCCATCGTGATCACGTGCTCGGGAACGGACACCGAGGGTCTGCACAAGGTAGCCATGAGCAGTGCCTGCTTTCGCGTCAGTGGTCCATGCCACGATCACTCGGCAGGGCGCCGATCTCGCGCCGGACTACTCCGACCGGGGTGCCTTCGAGGCGGCCCGGGGCAGGTGCCAGCCGGTCATGGAGCACCCCCGCTGCTGTGCGCGATGCACGCGACGTCGATGCGGTCGGCGAGCTTCGCCAGCTCGATCGTCAGCGCGGCCACCGTGTCCTCGTCGAGCCCGTCCTCGCCGGCCTCCACCAGGCGCAGCCACCGGCCGCCCACCGTGCGCAGCAGCTTGCTCACATCGCTCGCGGCGACCTGCAAGGTACCGCGGTTGTCGACGATCAGAGGCAGAGTCACTTCGCGGTTCACAAAGGGGATCGTAGCCGCGGAACCCTCACGCTCCGTGCCATACGGTGGTGATGTTGCAGAACTCCCGGATTCCGTGTCCGGACAGCTCACGCCCGTACCCGGACCGCTTCACCCCGCCGAACGGGAACGCCGGGTGGGACGCCGTCATCCCGTTGACGTACACGCTGCCCGCCTCCAGATCCCGGACGAACCGGTCCACCTCGGCGTCGTCGCGCGTCCACACGTTGGAACTCAGCCCGAACGGCGTGTCGTTGGCGATCAGTACGGCCTCGTCCAGGTCGGCCGCGCGGTACAGCGTGGCGACCGGCCCGAAGGCCTCCTCGCGGTGGATGCGCATCTCGCGCGTGATGCCGGCGAGGACGGTCGGCGGGTAGTACCAGCCCGGCCCGTCGGGGCGTTCGCCGCCGCACAGCAGCTCGGCGCCGGCCCGCACCGCGTCGTCGACCAGCTCCTCCAGGTCGTCGCGGCCCTGCTCGCTGGAGAGCGGGCCGACGTCGGTGTCCTCGTCCAGCGGGTCGCCGACCCTGAGGGCCTTCATGCCGGCGACGAACCGCTCGGCGAAGGCGTCGTACACGTCGGTGTGCACGATGAACCGCTTGGCGGCGATGCACGACTGCCCGGTGTTCTGCACGCGCGCGGTGACCGCGACCTCGGCGGCCCGGTCGAGGTCGGCGGACGGCATCACGACGAACGGGTCGCTGCCGCCCAGCTCCAGCACCGTCTTCTTGATCATCTCCCCGGCGGTGGAGGCGACGGCGCGGCCCGCGGGCTCGCTGCCGGTGAGGGTGGCCGCCTTCACGCGCTCGTCACGCAGGATGTCGTCGACGGCCGCCGAGCCGATCAGCAGCGTCTGGAAGCAGCCCTCCGGGAAGCCCGCCCGGTGGAGGAGGTCCTCCAGGTACAGGGCGGTCTGCGGGACGTTCGAGGCGTGCTTGAGCAGGCCCACGTTGCCCGCCATCAGCGCCGGGGCCGCGAACCGGATCACCTGCCAGAGCGGGAAGTTCCACGGCATGACCGCGAGCACCGGGCCCAGCGGGCGGTGGCGCACCCGGACCCGGGAGGCGCCCGAGTCCCGCACATCGGCGTCGCCGGGCTGCTCGTCGGCGAGCAGGTCCGCGGCGTGCTCGGCGTACCAGCGCATCGCCTTGGCGCACTTGGCGACCTCGGCGCGGGCCTGCTTGACCGGCTTGCCCATCTCGGTGGTGATCAGGCGGCCGAGGTCGTGCTGGTCCTTCTCCAGGAGGTCGGCGGCCTGCCGCAGCAGCCGGGCGCGTTCGTCGAAGCCCGTCGTGCGGTAGGTGCGGAAGGTGGCCTCGGCGAGCCGGAGCCTGCGCTCGATCTCCTCCTCGCCCATGGCCTCGTACGTCCTGAGTGTCTCGCCGTTCGCGGGATTCACCGTTGCGATGGGCATGACCGACCTCCCTGGGAGCGAACCGTGTTCCGACCTTCGCGCGCGGCGGCGGTGCCCGCAACGCGGTGCGGCTACCAGGGCGAGTGCTCCGCGAGCCGGTCGAGAAACGCGGCCTGCGCCGTGACGATCACCTCGCGCGCCCGCTCCAGGCCGAACCACGCCACCCGGTCCAGCTCCGGGAACTCCCGCGTCCGGCCCGACCGCGGCGGCCACTCCATCGTGAAGGTGCCGGGGACCACCGCCGCCGGGTCCAGGTCGCCCTCGACCGCCCACACGGTGACGGTCTTGCCGCCGCGCTGCCTGACCTCGCCCAGCGGGATCGCCTCACCGTCGGGCGGCGGCAGCCCCAGCTCCTCCCGGAACTCGCGCCGGGCCGCGTCCCAGGCCGGCTCCGCCGGGTCGTACTCGCCCTTCGGTACGGTCCACGCCCCCGCGTCGCGGCGCGCGAAGAACGGGCCGCCCATGTGGCCGAGCAGCACCTCCAGGCCCCCGGCGGTGTGCGGGCCGGTGTGCCGGAACAGCAGCAGGCCGGCGCTTCGGGCGCCCGTCACGGCCGTACGTCCGGGTGCGCCGCCAGCAGCGTCTCCACCGTGTCGGCCTCCTCCGGGCGCTTGTCCTCGCGGTAGCGGACCACGCGGGCGAAGCGGAGGGTGACGCCGGCCGGGTAGCGGGTGGAGCGCTGCAGGCCGTCGTAGGCGATTTCGACGACGAGTTCCGGGCGTACGGTCACCACCCAGCCGTCGTCCTGGACGGCCAGCTCCCGCAGGCGCTGCGTCTGCCAGGTCAGCATCGCGTCCGTCATGCCCTTGAAGGTCTTGCCCAGCATCACGAAGCCGCCGTCGGCGGTGCGGGCGCCCAGGTGCAGGTTGGAGAGCTTGCCGGTGCGGCGGCCGTGGCCGCGCTCGACGGCCAGGACCACGAGGTCGAGCGTGTGCACGGGCTTGACCTTCAGCCAGGACGCGCCGCGCCGGCCCGCGCTGTAGGCGGCGTCGAGGCCCTTGACGACGACGCCCTCGTGGCCGCGCCGCAAGGTCTGCGCGAGGAACTCCTCGGCCGCCGCGGCGTCCTCGGGCCCGGACACGAGCGCGCGGCGCACCCGCATCGGCTCCGGCACGAGCCGCGCCAGCTCGGCGTGCCGGGCGGTCAGCGGCAGGTCGAGCAGGTCACGGTCGTTGACGGACAGCGCGTCGAAGAAGACGGGGGAGACGGGGACCTGGCGGGCCGCCGTGGCGACGTCCACCCGCTGGCCGACGCGCCCGGCGGTCTCCTGGAAGGAGCGGGGCCTGCCGTCCGCGTCGAAGGAGATGACCTCGCCGTCCAGGATGAACCGCTCGCCCCGCAGCTCCAGGGCCGCGGCCCGCACCTCGGGCAGGCGGTCCGTGATGTCGTCGAGGGTGCGGGTGTGGACGCGTACGGTGTCGCCGTCCCGGTGCACCTGGACGCGGATGCCGTCGAGCTTCTCCTCGACCGCGCAGGCGCCCAGCTTGGCGACGGCCTCCGCGACCGAGGACGCGGAGTGCGCCAGCATCGGCAGCACCGGGCGGCCGACCGTGAGCCGGAACCGCTCCAGCGCCGCGGGGCCGTCCGCGAGCAGCGCCTCGGCCACCGTCTGCAGCGAGCCCGCCAGCATCACCGCCCGCCGCACGTCCGCCGCCGGCGCGCCGGTCGCCTGCGCCAGCCCTTCGACCGCGACGGCGTCCAGGGCGCCCTGGCGCACCTCGCCGGTCAGCAGCCCGCGCAGGAACCGCTGCTCGTCCTCGGTCGCGGCGCCCATCAGCTCGCCGACCAGCCGGGCGCGTTCGGCCTGCGAGCCCGTGCCGGACACCGCGCCCAGCCCGGTGAGCCGCGCGTCCACCTCGCGCACGGTCAGGCTCGGCTCGGCCGCCGGTTCCACGGCCCGGCCCAGCGCCTTCCAGCCGACGCCGAGCCGGCCCTGCGGCAGCCGTCCCGCCAGATACGGGATGACGATCGGCACGTCGTCGGGTTCCGCCTCCCGGAACAGCTCCGCGAGCAGCGCGATCTTCCGGGACCGCGCCGAGGTGGCGGCGACCTCCCGGGACACGTCGGCCAGCCGGGTCAGCAACATGCCATCAGAGTGCACCGCGGGCGGCCCGCCCACACCCGGACGGCGCCTGACGCGCCCGCCGTCAGCCGCCCGGCGCCGCGTCCAGACGGGACATGACCAGGTCCCCGACGATCGCCGTCGCCGCGCGGTAGCCGCCGCTCGCCGCGTGGATGACCTGCTCCGAGAAGCCGATCGCGTTGCCCGCGGCCCACACCCCGGGCACCGTGGTCAGGCCCGTCCCGTCGACCACCGGGTACGCCCCGAACGGGGTCTCCTCCAGCTCCGCGCCCAGCCGCTCGAGCAGTCCGGTCTGCGGCACCGCCCGCGGCGCGACGAACACCACCGAACGGTCGTGCACCGTGCCGTCCGCGAGCCGCACCCCGGTGAGCCGGTCGTCCTCGGCCACCAGGGCGGCGACCTCGCCCGGGACGACCTTCACCCCGGCCGCGGCCAGCCGGCGCAGGTCCTGGTCGGACAGCTCCTGCTCGGCGACCGTGTGCAGGAACAACGTCACGTCCTTCGACCACTGCGACACCAGCAGCGCCTGGTGCACGTTGCGCGCACTGGTGGCCAGCACGCCGAACGCCTCGTCGCGCACCTCCCAGCCGTGGCAGAACGGGCAGTGCAGCACGTCCCGGCCGAACCGCTCGGCCACCCCCGGCACCCCGGGCAGCTCGTCCTTCAGGCCGGTGGCGACCACCAGGCGCCGGGCGCGCACGGTCCGGCCCGAAGCGAGCGACACGGCGAAGTGCTCGCCGCCGGTGACGTCCACCGCCCGGTCCCGGACGAGTTCCACCCCGTAGCGGGCGATCTCCTCCCGGCCCGCGGCCAGGAACGCGGCGGGCGACATGCCGTCCCGCGACAGATAGCCCTGCATGTGGGCCGAGGGCGCGTTGCGCGGCTCGTCCGCGTCCACGACCAGGGCCCGCAGCCGGGCCCGGCCCAGCACCAGGGCGGCCGACAGTCCTGCGGCACCGCCGCCGATGACGACGGCGTCGTGGATCACGTCGCTGAGGTCGTTCGGGTCGTTCCGACGAGTCATGGTGACCACCTCCTGGTACGACCGTCGCCCGTCGGTGGCGTATTGACAAACACGTTTGCCGAAACTGCAATGGCGGCATGACGGGAAGAACAGAAAAGAAGCAGGAGCCGACAGAGAAGGCGGAGAAGACGGAAGAGGTCCTCGCGGGGGTCGGGCCCCGGCTGCGCCGCCTCCGCAAGGAGCGCGGCGCCACGCTCGCCGGGCTGTCCGAGGCGACCGGCATCTCGGTGAGCACGCTGTCGCGGCTGGAGGCCGGGCTGCGCAAGCCCAGCCTGGAACTGCTGCTGCCGATCGCGCAGGCCCACCGGGTGCCGCTGGACGAGCTGGTCGGTGCCCCGCCGGTCGGCGATCCGCGCGTGCGGGCCGAGCCCATCGTGCGGCACGGCCGTACCCACTGGCCGCTCACCCGGCAGCCCGGCGGACTCCAGGCGTACAAGGTGCTCGAGCCGCCGCGCCGAGCCCGAGCCGCGCACCCATGAGGGGTACGAGTGGCTGTACGTCCTGTCCGGCAGGCTCCGGCTGGTGCTCGGCGAGCACGACGTCGTGCTGACGGCCGGGGAGGCCGCCGAGTTCGACACGCGCGTGCCGCACTGGTTCGGGTCGACGGGGGAGGGGCCCGCGGAGTTCCTCAGCCTCTTCGGTCCGCAGGGGGAGCGGATGCACGTACGGGCCCGCCCGAAGCGGTCGTGAGGCGCGTCCCGGCCGGACTCGCGTGGTCGTGACCCGTGTCCCTGCCCGAGCGGTCGTCACGCGCGCCCCCGCCCTTCGCGGCCATGACCGACCCGACTGTTCCCTGATCGGCAAGCGACCGCTTAGTATGCGCTGGACCGGTCGGACGACGCAGGCGACGTGGAGGCCCCGCATGCAGGCATGGCAAGTGCACGAGAACGGCGAGCCCGGCGCGGTGATGCGCCTGGCGGACGTGGCGCCGCCGACGCCGGGCGACGGCCAGGTCCTGCTCAGGGTGCGCGCCGCCAACATCAACTTCCCGGACGCGCTGATGTGCCGGGGCCACTACCAGGTCAGGCCCCCGCTGCCGTTCACGCCGGGCGTGGAGATCTGCGGCGAGACCGAGGACGGACGCCGGGTGATCGCCAACCCCGTGCTGCCGCACGGCGGTTTCGCCGAGTACGCCGTCGCGGACGCCGCCGCCCTGCTGCCCGCCCCGGACTCGCTGGACGACGCCGAGGCCGCCGCACTGCACATCGGCTACCAGACGGGCTGGTTCGGTCTGCACCGCCGGGCCGGTCTGGAGGCCGGCGAGACGCTGCTGGTCCACGCCGCTGCGGGAGGGGTCGGCAGCGCGGCCGTGCAGCTCGGCAAGGCGGCCGGCGCGACGGTCATCGGCGTCGCCGGCGGCGCCGAGAAGGCGGCCGTGGCCCGCGACCTGGGCTGCGACGTGGTCGTCGACCGGCACACCGAGGACGTCGTCGCCGCCGTCAAGGAAGCCACCGGCGGCCGGGGCGCGGACGTGATCTACGACCCGGTCGGCGGCGAGGCCTACGCCCAGTCCGCCAAACTCGCCGCCTTCGAGGGCCGGATCGTCGTCGTCGGCTTCGCGAGCGGCACCATCCCCAGCCCGGGGCTCAACCACGCCCTGGTGAAGAACTACTCGATCATGGGCCTGCACTGGGGCCTGTACAACACCAAGAACCCCAAGCTGGTCCGGCACTGCCACGAGCAGCTCACCGGCCTGGCCGCGCGGGGCGCGATCAAGCCGCTGGTCAGCGAGCGGGTGGCGCTGGACGGCGCGGCTGCCGCCGTGCAGAAGGTCGCCGACGGCCTCAGCACCGGCCGGATCGCCGTCGTCACGGAGGAGGCAGCATGACCGACGCCGCCGAACTGCGCCGCCGCACGCGGGAGTTCCTGGCCGCGCACCCGCCCGCGGGCACCGACCGGCTCGACTTCCTGCGGGCCCGCTTCGACGCCGGGCTGGCCTGGGTGCACTTCCCGGAGGGCCTCGGCGGACTCGGCGCCTCCCGGTCCCTCCAGGCCGTCGTGGACGCCGAACTGGAGGCCGCCGGGGCGCCCGACAACAACCCGCGGCGCATCGGCATCGGCCTCGGCATGGCCGCGCCGACCCTCCTGCGCTACGGCACCGAGGAGCAGAAGCGCACCTTCCTGCGGCCCCTGTGGACCGGCGAGGAGGTGTGGTGCCAGCTGTTCAGCGAGCCCGGCGCCGGCTCCGACCTCGCGGCGCTCGGCACCCGGGCCGTCCGCGAGGGTGACACCTGGGTGGTCGACGGGCAGAAGGTGTGGACGTCCAGCGCCCACGTCGCCCGCTGGGCCATCCTCATCGCCCGCACCGACCCGGACGTGCCCAAGCACCGGGGCATCACCTACTTCGTCTGCGACATGACCGACCCCGGCGTCGAGGTCCGGCCGCTGCGCCAGATCACCGGCGAGGCCGAGTTCAACGAGGTCTTCCTCACCGGCGTCCGCATCCCCGACGCCCACCGCCTCGGCGAGGTCGGCGACGGCTGGCGCGTCGCGCAGACCACGCTGAACAACGAACGCGTCGCCATCGGCGGGATGCGGCTGCCCCGCGAGGGCGGCATGATCGGCCCGGCCGCGACGACCTGGCGCGAACGCCCCGACCTGCGCACCCACGACCTGCACCAGCGGCTGCTGAAGCTGTGGGTCGAGGCCGAGGTCGTCCGCCTCACCGGCGAACGCCTGCGCCAGCAGCTCGCCGTGGGCCAGCCCGGCCCCGAGGCCGCCGGCATGAAGCTCGCCTTCGCCCGCCTCAACCAGGAGATCAGCGGCCTGGAGGTCGAACTGCGCGGCCCGGAGGGCCTGCTGTACGACGACTGGACCATGCGCCGCCCCGAGCAGGTCGACTTCACCGGCCGCGACGCCGGCTACCGCTATCTGCGCGCCAAGGGCAACAGCATCGAGGGCGGGACCAGCGAGGTCCTGCTGAACATCGTCGCCGAGCGCGTCCTGGGCCTGCCCGGCGAGCCGCGCACCGACAAGGACGTCGCCTGGAAGGACCTCGCCCGATGAGCACGACGAGCACCGCGCCCGACCTGCTGTACTCGGAGGAGGAAGAGGCGCTCCGCGCCGCCGTCCGCGACCTGCTCACCGACCACTGCGACCCGGCGGGCGTCATCGCGCGCATCGAGTCGGACACGCCGCAGGATCTGTCGCTGTGGAAGTCCCTCACCGACGGCATGGGCCTCGCCGGGCTGCTGGTGCCCGAGGACTTGGGCGGCCAGGGCGCGACCCACCGCGAGGCCGCCGTCGTCCTGGAGGAACTGGGCCGGGCCGCCGCCCCCGTGCCGTACCTGACGAGCGCCGTCGTCGCCATCGAGGCGCTGCTGGCCTGCGAGGCCGGTGACCTGCTCGGCGAGTTGGCGTCCGGGCGGCGCGTCGGCGCCCTCGCCGTCGGACTGCACGTCGCCCCGGGCGGCGCCTTCCGGGCCGTGCGGGTGGACAACGGCACGCTGCGCGGCGAGCTGACCGGCATCGCGGACGCTGCCGTGGCGGACGTGCTGCTGGTGCCCGGCGACGACGGCGGTCTGTACGCCGTGGAGTCCGGCGCCGTGACCGTCACGCCGCAGGTGTCCCTGGACCTGACCCGCCCCCTCGCCACCATCACGCTCGACGCCGCCCCGGGCCGCCGGCTCGGCGACGCCGAACCGGCCGTGCGCCGCGCCCTGCGCGCCGGGGCCGGGCTGCTCGCCTCCGAGCAACTCGGCGTCGCCGACTGGGCGCTGACCGAGACGGTGCGCTACCTGAAGGAACGCAAGCAGTTCAACCGGCCCGTCGGCGGCTTCCAGGCGCTCAAGCACCGGCTCGCCCAGCTCTGGCTGGACGTCGCCGGCCTGCGGGCCGCCGCCCGCGGCGCGGCCGACGCGCTGTCCACCGGCCAGGACGCGGACGTCGCGGTCGCCGTCGCGCAGGCGTACGCGGCGCCCGTCGCCGTCCGCGCCGCGGAGGAGGCGGTGCAACTGCACGGCGGCATCGGCATGACGTGGGAGCACCCGGCCCATCTCTACCTGAAGCGGGCCAAGGCCGACTCGATCGCCCACGGCACACCGGGCGCCCACCGCGAGGCGCTGGCCGAACTGGTCGACCTCCGCGCGCCCTGACGCACACCCGGCCGACGGCTGGGGAAAGCCCGCCCCACCTGGGGCGGGCTTTCCCGTGCGCCCTGCTGCGGTGAAGTGAACGCCCGGCGGCGGTCCGGCCAACTCCGGCGCTGTGGCTGCTGTTCGGTGACCCCGGAACCTCATACTCGCAGAGGTTCCGTACGGCACGACCAGGGAGGCAGCGCATGGCCCTCACCACCCGCCGCAGAGTTCTCACCACGTTCGGCGCCGCCCTCGCGGGCGCGGTCGCCCTGCCCGCCACCCGCGCGGTCGCGGGTGAGAACCGGCACGGCCCGCGCCCGTTGTGGCGCGCCCACGCCCACAACGACTACGAGCACCCGCGCCCCCTGCTCGACGCCCTCGACCACCGCTTCGGCAGCGTCGAGGCCGACATCCACCTCGTCGGCGGCCAACTCCTCGTCGCGCACGACCCCGAGGACCTGGACCCGGCCCGCACGCTGGAGTCCCTCTACCTCGACCCGCTCGCCGCCCGCGTCCGTGCCCACCACGGGTCCGTGTACCGCGGCCACCGCAGGCCCCTCCAACTGCTCATCGACATCAAGACCGAGGGCGCGTCGACCTACCTCGAACTCGACCGGCACCTCGCCCGCCACAAGCACCTGTTCACCACCTACGTCCACGGCCGGGTGTTCCCCGGACCGGTCACCGCCGTGATCTCCGGCGACCGCGCGGCACGCGTGCCCATGGCGGCGCAGACCTCGCGCCGCGCCTTCTACGACGGCCGGCTCGCCGACCTCGGCGGCCCCGCGCCCGCCTCGTTCGCCCCGCTCATCAGCGACAACTGGACCCACCACTTCACCTGGCGGGGCGTCGGCCCCTTCCCGGCCGCCGAACGGCAGAAGCTGCACGGCATCGTCGAGGCGGCGCACGCCCGCGGGCAGCGGGTGCGGTTCTGGGCGACCCCCGACACGCCCGGCCCCGCCCGGGACGCGCTGTGGAGCGAACTGGTCGCCGCCGGCGTCGACCACCTGAACACCGATGACCTGGCCGGCCTGGAGGCGTTCCTCGACGCCCACGACCGGGCGTAGACACCACACGTTCGGAGGACAGGTCAGCCGCACGGACGAACCCTCCGCTACGCCACACTTGCGGCCGAACGCCGCGAAGCGGACGTGGCGGAGGAGGTTCGCGATGGCCGTGTCCATCTCTGTGGTGCTGTTGCTGCTGATCCTGGCGGTGATCTTCCTGCGCAGCGGGGGACTGAAGCTCTCCCACGCCCTGGTGTGCCTGCTGCTCGGCTTCTCCCTGGCCGGCACGAGCATCGCCCCGACGATCCAGGAGGGCCTGACGGCGACGGCCGACATCGTCAGCAGCCTCAGGCCGTGAGGCCGGGCCGCCGTTCAGGGGGCTGCGAAGACGCCGATGCCGTTCGGGACCGGGCGTTCCGCGCCGCCGCTCGGGTGGTTGCGCACCGAGACGCGGGTTGCGCCCGGTTCCCGGGCGACCAGCGTGGCCGACCCGCCGCCGTCCAGATTGAACGCGTCGTGCGCGCCCAGCCGCCGCATGGTGTCGGCGACTTCGGAGACGGTCAGACCGCTCCGGTACGCGGGTGCGCCGTCCACCGCGAGCAGCAGCAGGCGCCGCCCGCCGTCCGCGACGCCCACGGCGGTGCGCACCGCGGGCGTCCGCGCGTCGAGCCCCGGCAGTGGCCGCCCGCCCACCAGCACCGGACAACCGCCGAGAGCGAAGCGGTAGGGCGTCCCGGACGTGGCCGCCACCAGCCGGTGGCGCACCTGGACCGACTCCCCGGCGGACAGCTCGCGCAACTGCCGCGCCCCTTCCTCCCGGCCGACGAGCACGGTCGTCCCGGCCGGGACGGGGCCGGTGCCCGGGGTGTCCGCGGCCGCCACGACCCGGCCGTCCCGGACCGTCACCTCGTAGGTGTCCGTGCTGCACGGCGCCGCCCGGTCCGTGTCCGTGCCGCACGTGGCGCGCACCCGGGACGCGCTGCCCCACTCGGCGGTGAACGCGCCGACGGAACCCTCCGGCAGGGCGTACTGGTTCAGGCCGCCCAGCGGAAATTCTCCCTCGCCCGTGCGGACGGACCCGTCGAGCGCCAACCGGTCGAGGCGGGCCCTGCCGTCCACGCCCACACCGAACACGTCCTGCGTGGACGTGCCGGGCGGCAGCGCCGGGCCGAACCGCTGCCCGTGCGGCACCGCCGCCTTCAGCGCGCGCCCGCTTGCGATCACCGGCCCCACGCTCGCGCCGGTCGCCTCCACGCCCGGGTGCTGCGTCTCGGAGATGTGGAAGAAGTCGCCGTTGACACCACCGACGGCGCCCTGGGCGTCCGCCATGACAGAGACGGGCGCACGGGCGGCAACGGCGCCGGGGTACAGCAGGCCGACCCGTACGTGCGGGTCGCCGAGGTCGACGCGCAGTACGTGCGCGTGCGTCGTGCCGTGGGACGCCGTGATGTCGAACTCCTCGTACCCGACACCGGGGGCGACGGCGGTGCCGCCCGGTGCGGCGCTCGCCGGCCCGGCGCCCACCAGCGCGCCGAGCACCATGAGCACCGCCAGGAGCGCCGCTCCAACGCGTCCGCCTCTCGCACCACTCGCACCTGATCCGGACCGCCCACGCCGACGCGTCACAGCACCCCCTGAGGTCCCGTCAAATGTCCCAGGACCCGCGGGGAGTCCACCAGACGGTGATGACCGTCCGGGTGACCCGGGGTGGTGACCAGCCCTCGATCAGCCGCGACCGTGTGAGAAACGCACGCCTTCGGATGCCTCAGGAGAAGCCGCTGCCGCGGCCCTGGCTCCACACGGCGTACTGGCTCCTGGACACCCAGAACGGCACGCTCTCCTCGACGTCCTCCACCTCAAGCTCCGCGAGCAGCACGTCCGAGCCGCTCGTGCGGAACGCGCCCGCCGGACAGCACAGGGGCGCGCTGCCGTCGCAGCAGCCGCCGGACCGGTGGAACGTCAGCGGGCCGTGCGTCGCGCGCAGCCGGCGCAGCAGTCCCGCGGCGGCGGGCGTGAGCTCGACGCGCGGGATCTCCTCATCCGTGCCAACCGTCCCGGGCGAGCCGCGTGCGGGTCAGCGGACCGTCGTCGGACCGGTACCGGACAGCACACCACGGGCGGGGCTGCGAGGACGTGGCAGCCGGCGGCGCCGTGGCCGTCAGCCGCCCATGGCGTCGCGGGGCAGCACGGTGACGCGGTGGAAGTTGCACCGGCCGGTCGCGGGTCCGCCCGGGGCGGGCCAGGTCTGGTGGGCCTTCAGGGCGATGCTCACCAGACTCATCAGCAGGGCCACGTCCGTGTCGCAGTCGAGGTGGACCGTCACCCAGGGCGAGCCGGGCACCACGTGTATGGCGCTCGACCCCCGCAGGTCGTAGTGGAAACGCTGGATGGCCCGCTGGGTGAGGTGCAGGTCCACGTCCCGCTCGGAGTGGAAGTGGACGATCTCGGCGTGGGCGGTGCGAAGCGCCCGCCCGGTGCCGCAGCCGGCAGGCCCCGCCGTCAGGTCGGGCCAGGCCTCGAGTTGCTCCATGGCGCGCTGGGCGAGAGTCATGTCCACATCGTCGCCCGATCACCGCCTCGCAACCAGAGGTTGAGCGATTTGTAACCGTGCCGTGAGGTGACACACGCGGGAATCACGGACGCGTGCCCGCCTCGAACCGCGAGACGGGCACGCGCAGGGCACTGGCCTGGCCGGCCGCGACTCGCCAGGCCACCGGCGCTCAGCGAGCGCCGGTCCAGTTGTGGGCGACGTCCACCACGATCCGGTCGGACAGCGACAGCACCCGGAACGGCAGCTTGGCGCGGACGCCGAGCCCGATCTGGGTCTCGCCCTCGAAGCTGCCGGCGAACCGGGTGTCCCGGAACGTGCGGTACCCGGTGAGGTCGACGCCCGGCAGCGGACGGCCGACCCGGCCGGGATACGTCGGCGTGCCCGTCCCGTCGTAGGAGGGCGCGGCCACCCGGACCTCGATGACGGCTCCGCCCGCGACCGGGACGGCACGTCCGGACCCGTCCTGGTGGACCTGGCTGACGTACCGCACCCAGTAGCCGATGCCCTGGCCCGCGCCCGGGACGTCGATGACCATCCGGTCGAAGCAGGCGTGCCGACCGGTCCTGATGTTCGTCAGCGGCTCCGAGGTGTGGGAGGCGCCGCTCTTGGCGAGGCTGCCCCAGCCGGTGGGGCAGGCCGTGGACTGCGTGGTGGTGACCGGTGCGGCACCGGCCGGAATGGCGGTGAATGCCAGCGCGGCACTCATGAGCGCGGCCGTGGCGAGCGCTCTACTGTTTCGTCCCATGGTGTCCCCCGGGGCGTCGATGTGCTGATATGGCATGAGACACCCTGGATGGCTGAATGGTTGCGCTCACTGGCCTATTTCGTGGCCCCCCGGGCGAAGCCGTTGTAGATGTACCGCTGGAGGAAGAGGAAGACGATCAGCGTCGGCACGATCACCAGGACGGTGCCGGCCGAGATGTGCTCCCAGTGCGCACCGAACGGGCCTTTGAAGCGGAACAGGGCGGTGGAGATGGTGCCGAGGTCCTCCGCCGGCATGTAGAGGAACGGGATGTAGAAGTCGTTGTAGACCGTGATGCCCTTGATGATCACGACTGTGGCGATCGCGGGCTTCAGCAGCGGCAGGATGATCTTCCAGTAGATGGTGAGCGAGTTGGCTCCGTCGAGCCGTGCCGCCTCGTCGAGCGCGACCGGGATGCCGCGGATGAACTGGAGGAAGATGTAGATCGAGACGATGTCCGTGCCCATGTACAGCAGGATCGGCGCCCAGAGGCTGTTGAACAGGCCGAAGCTGTTGACCACTTGGAAGGTGGCGACCTGGGTGGTGACACCGGGCACCAGCGTGGCGATCAGGAACAGCGCCATGACGGGCTTCTTGGCACGGAACCGGAACCGGTCTACCGCGTACGCCGTCATCGAGCCGATGAGCACGGTCCCGGTGATGGAGAACAGCAGGATGAAGGCGGTGTTGGCGAACGCCGAGAGCATCTTGCCGTCGGTGAACGCCGTGGCGTAGTTGCCGAAGTTGAACCAGTCGCCCGGCAGCGACAGCGCACCGCCCTCGGAGACCTCGGCGGAGGTCTTCAGCGAGGTCAGGAAGACCACGGCGAGCGGCACCAGCACGACCAGCGACGCGAGGATCAGCGACAGGTAGGTCAGCGCGGGCGCGATCCGGCGGCGGCGCCGCGCGGGAGCCGCCTTGGTTGCGGGCACGGTCGTGGTCATACGAGGTCCACCTTGTCGTCGGGCACGAGGCGGCGCTGGATCCAGGTGATCAGCAGGATGATCAGGAGCAGCACGACGGCCGCGGCCGAGGCCAGGCCGGTCTTGTTGAACTGGAAGGCGAGCTTGACCGTCTGGATGACGAAGGTCGACGTGCCGGTCGCGCCGCCGGTCATGATGTACGGGATCTCGAACACCGACAGGGACCCGGAGATCGCCAGGATGACGCTCAGGCCGATCACCGGCCGGATGCCCGGCGCGATGATGTGCCGGAACTGCTGCCACCGGGTGGCCCCGTCCAGCTGCGCCGCCTCGTACAGCTCCCCGGGGATGGACTGGATGGCGCCGAGGAAGAGCACGAAGTTCAGGCCGGTGAAGCGCCACACGGACACGCCCGCCAGGGAGGTGTTGGCCGAGGCCGGGTCGCCGAGCCAGGCGTGGTCGGGGTCGGAGCCGAACCAGGACAGCACCGAGTCCAGCGTGCCGCCGTCCTGGAAGAAGTACAGGAAGACGAAACCGATCGCCACGCCGTTGATCAGGTAGGGGAAGAAGAGGATGCCCTTGAACAGGTTGCGGAAGCGCAGGTCGAAGCTGAGGATCGTGGCGAAGTACAGCGCGATCGTGATCTGCGCGACCGACGCGGCGAGGTAGTAGAAGCTGACGAAGAACACCCGGAACAGTTCGGGCCGGGTGAAGATCTGCCGGTAGTTGTCGGCGCCCGTGAAGTTCCGGTCGGGGCTGACGCCGTCCCAGTCGGTGAAGCTGAAGTAGATCATGTTCGCCACCGGCACATAGGTGAACGTGATCAGCAGGGCGAGCGGGACGGCCAGGTACAGCCAGGGCGTGAGGCGGCGCAGCAGCGGGCCGGACCGGGAACTGCCGCTCCGGGCGGGCCGTTTGTGCTGTGCCGCACGGGGCGGTGCGGCGGTGCGCGGCGGCTTGGCGGGCGCCGTGCCGGTGGTCTCGGTCATGTCGGGCCTTTCATCGTCCGCAGGGTGCGCGACGGGCGGTGGGCCCCGGCCGGTGCCGCGGCCGGGGCAGGCTGACGGTCAGGAGCCGACGGTCCGTGCCGCCTCGTTCCACCTCTTGTCGAGGTCCGCCAGATAGGCGTCGAGGCTGCCCTTCTGCGCGCCGCGAGCGATGTCGACCAGCTTCTGGCGGTAGTCCGGCTTGTTCAGGCCGATCTCGGCCGCGTTGTCGATCGCGTTGACCTCACCGGTCTTCGCCTCCGACCGCTCCACGAACCTGACATCGTTGTCCACGAAGTCCTGGAGGGTGTCCGGCATGGGAGCGGACTTCAGCGTCGGCACGGCGCCCTCCTTCTGGGAGTAGCCCGACTTCAGCGTGAACCAGTCGATCCAGGCCCGCGCGGCGGACTTGTGGTCGGAGTGGATGTTGACCGCCTGCTGGTAGTCGGAGGCGAGCGTCGCGCAGAACGTGCCGTGCTCCTGGGTGGGGAACGGCATGAACCCGATGTCGTCGGGGTCGGTGCCCGCCTTCTGGGCCGCGTCCCGCATCTGGGTGATCGCCCAGGACCCGAGGTGCATGGTGGCGATCTTGCCGCGGGCGATCAGGCCCTTGGACGACTCCCAGTTGGTGGTGGACGGGTCCTTCTCGGACAGGCCGCCCTTGACGACGTCGTGCAGCAGCGAGTCGATCACGTGCAGCTCGCTGCCCCGCTTCCAGGGGGAGACCGCGCCGGCGAGCTTGTCGTTGGCCTTGCCGTCACAGGTGACGGTGCCGACGTTGTTGCTCCAGGCGGTCAGCGGCCAGCCGTCCTTGAAGTTCGTGTAGTACGGCACCGAGTCCGTCTTGGACTTGATCGCCGCCAGGTCCCGCAGGAACTCGGCGGGCGTGGTCGGCCAGTCGGTGATGCCGGCCTTCTTCCAGACGGCCTTGTTGTAGACGAAGCCGTTGGCGGTGCCGAACTGGGCGATGCCGTAGACCTTGCCGCCGACGTCGGTCTTGTCGCTGAAGCGGTACTTCCCGCCGAGGTCCGCGCTGGAGCCGAGCGGGGCGAAGAACTTCGGGTAGTCGTTCTTGGCGACGACACCGGGGATCATCAGGACGTCGCCGTAGTCCTCGGTGTTCATCCGGATCTTGACCTCGCCCTCGTAGTCGGTGAGGGCCTCGAACTCGACCTTCACCGTGGGGTAGATCTTCCGGAACTCCGCGGCGTACTTGTCCATCGTCCCGTTCTGGACGAGGTCCGTGCGGTGCGTCAGGACCTTGATCGTGCCCGAGACGTCACCGGGCTCGGCGGGCGCCTTCGCGGTCTCGCCGGAGGCCGTGCCCTGGCCGCTGCACCCCGCGGCGGTCAGGATCGCGGTGGCCACGAGCGTGCCGGTGAGCGTCTTCTTCTTCCCCATGTGCCCAGCTCCTTCAGGAATGCGGCTCGGTCTGCGGGTGGGATGCCGGAACTATGTCAGCGGTCGGTGAACCGGTAAAGCCACGATTTCGAGCACGATGCCCAATCGTTACCGGATGGGTCAAGAGGCCGACGCCTGGACAGGCGGTTTGCTGGACGAGAGGGCCCCGCAGATGACTAGACCGGTTTATGGACACGGACTGGTCAGCGGGTTACGTTGTCCGCCGTTGTCCATCACCCCGGCCTGAGTCAGGCGATTGGAGCCGCACCATGAAGGACGTCACCCAGCTCACCGACGGCTGGAGCCTGCGCCACGAGGACGCGCTGCTGCCGGCGCGGGTACCGGGCTGCGTCCACACCGACCTGCTCGCGGCCCAGGTCATCGAGGACCCGTTCATCGGCCTGGCCGAGACCGAGGTCGCCTGGGTGGGGCGCCGCGCCTGGACCTACGTCCGGCCACTCGCCCACGACAGCGCGCACGAGCGCACCGACCTCGTCTTCGACGGGCTCGACACCGCCGCATCGCTCACCCTCGGCGGCCGGCCCCTCGGGACGACCCGCAACATGCACCGCCGCTACCGCTTCGACGTCACGGGCCTCGACGGCGAACTGGAGGTCCGCTTCGCCTCCGCCTACGACGAGGCCGCCGCCGTCCGCGCCGTCACGGGTGAACGGCCCAACGTCTATCCCGAACCCTCCCAGTACATCCGCAAGATGGCGTGCAGCTTCGGCTGGGACTGGGGACCCACCCTGGTCACCGCCGGCATCTGGCGCCCCGTGCGCCTGGAGCACTGGTCCACCGCGCGCATCGCCCGCGTCCGCCCGCTCGTCACCGTCGACGGCACCACCGGCCGGGTCGAGGTACGGCTGGACGTCGAGCGCACCCGGCAGGGGCAGGGCCGCACCCTGACCGTCGAGGCCCGCGTGGCCGGCGCCCGCGCCGAGGCCGTCCTCACCGGCGACGAGGCGGTGCTGCGCCTGGACGTGCCCGGCGTACGCCTGTGGTGGCCCCGCGGCTACGGCGAACAGCCCCTCTACGACCTCGGCATCACCCTCAGCGACGACACGGGTGTGCTGGACACCTGGCAGCGCCGGATCGGCTTCCGGACGGTCGAGCTGGACCGCGCGGCCGACGAGCACGGCACCGGCTTCACCCTCGTCGTCAACGGCGTGCGGATCTTCGCGCGGGGCGTCAACTGGATCCCCGACGACGCCTTCCCGTCCCGCGTCACCCCCGAGCGCTACCGCACCCGCCTCACCCAGGCCGCCGAGGCCAACATCGACCTCGTACGGGTGTGGGGCGGCGGCATCTACGAGGACGACGCCTTCTACGACGCCTGCGACGAACTCGGCCTGATGGTCTGGCAGGACTTCCTCTTCGCCTGCTCCGCCTACCCCGAGGAACAGCCGCTGCGCGGCGAGGTCGAGGCCGAGGCGCGGGACAACGTTGTCCGGCTGATGCCGCACCCCTCCCTCGTGCTGTGGAACGGCAACAACGAGAACCTGTGGGGCTTCCGCGACTGGGACTGGGAGCCCGCCCTGGCCGGCGACTCCTGGGGCGAGGGCTACTACCTCGGCCTGCTGCCCCGCGTCGTCGCCGAACTCGACCCCACCCGCCCCTACACCGCCGGCAGCCCCTGGTCCGGTTCCTGGGACCACCACCCCAACGACCCGGCGCACGGCACCCATCACTCGTGGGAGGTGTGGAACCGGCAGGACTACGCCGAGTACCGCGCGAGCGTGCCGAGGTTCGTCGCCGAGTTCGGCTGGCAGGCGCCGCCCGCCCTGGCCACCCTGCGCCGTGCCCTGCCCGGCGAGGACCTCGCCCCCGACTCCCCGGGCATGCTCCACCACCAGAAGGCCGAGGACGGCAACGGCAAGCTGAACCGCGGCGTCGCCCGCCACTTCCCGCTCCCCGAGGGCGACTTCGACCGCTGGCACTACCTCACCCAGCTCGTCCAGGCCCGCGCCGTCGCGGCGGGCATCGAGCACTGGCGCTCCCACTGGCCGGTCTGCGCCGGCACGATCGTCTGGCAGCTCAACGACTGCTGGCCGGTCACCTCCTGGTCCGCCATCGACGGCGACGGCCGCCCCAAGCCGCTCTACCACGAGCTGAAGCGCGTGTACGCCGACCGGCTCCTCACCCTGCAACCCACCGACGAGGGCCTCGTGCTCGCCGCCGTCAACCAGTCCGCCGCGCCCTGGCACACCACGGTGACGCTGCGCCGCCTGGAGGCGGACGGCACCACCCTGCACGAGGGCACCCTCGACGTGGCCGCGGCCCCCCGGTCCGTCGTCCGCCTCGCGGTCCCCGAGGTGCTGGCGCCCGCCGAGCGGTCCGCTAAGGAGTTCCTGGTGGCCGACGCCGGCACCGACGGGCTGCGCGCCCTGCACTTCCCGGTGTCCGACCGGGACTTCGCCCACCCGGCACCGCGCTACGACATCGCCCTCGAACCGGTGACCGGCCAGAGGGATAGAGTCGACGTCGTGGTGAGCGCCCGTACCCTCGTCAGAGACCTGCTGCTGCAGGCGGACCGGCTCGGCCCGGCCGCCGCGTGCGACAGCGGCCCGCGGACCCTGCTGCCCGGCGAGCAGACCCGTTTCCGAGTGACCGGCTGCGGCCCCGTGGACCTCCAGGACGTCCGGGCCGCCCTCTTCTGCGTGGACATGGTGTGAGCAGCTCGACGGAACGCGTCACCATCAAGGACGTCGCCGCCCGGGCCGGGGTGTCCAAGGGCGCGGTGTCGCTGGCCTTCAACCACAAGCCCGGCGTCTCCGCCGCCACCCGCGAGCGGATCTTCCAGGCCGCCAGGGAGCTGGGCTGGGCGCCCAGCGCCACCGCGCGCAGCCTGTCCAGCCAGCGCGTCGACACCGTCGGCCTGGCGCTGTGCCGGCCCGCCCGGCTGCTCGGCCTCGAACCCTTCTACATGGACTTCATCTCCGGCATCGAGAGCGTCCTGGCCGAGCGTTCCTGCTCGCTGCTGCTGCGGCTGGTGCGCGACCTGGACGAGGAGATCGTCGTGTACCGGGACTGGTGGCGGGGCCGGATGATCGCCGGCGCGATCCTCGTCGACTTCCGTGAGGACGATCCCCGGGTGCCCGCGCTGCAGGCCGCCGGACTGCCCGCCGTCGCGGTCGGGCATCCGTCCCTGACGGGACCCTTCCCGGCGGTGTGGACCGACGACGCCTCGGCCGTCGCCGAGGCCGTGCGCTACCTCGCGGCGCTCGGCCACCGCCGCATCGCCCGCGTCGGCGGGCCGGAGGACCTCGGTCACAGCGCCATCCGGGCCCGCGCGTTCACCGCGACGACGCGGGAACTGGGCCTGGAGGAGGCGCGGCAGATCGCCACCGGGTTCGACGAGAAGGAGGGCGCCCGCGCCACGCGCTCCCTGCTGCTGGCCGCCGACCGGCCCACGGCGATCGTCTACGACAACGACATCATGGCGGTCGCGGGCGCCGGCGTGGCCGCCGAGATGGGTTTCCTGGTCCCCGACGACCTGTCCCTGCTGGCCTGGGACGACTCGCAGCTGTGCCGGATCACGCATCCGACGCTGTCGGCGATGAGCCACGACGTGCACCAGTTCGGCGCCGAGGTCGCGCGCGTCCTGTTCGACGTCATCAACGGGACGCACAGCGCCTCCCACCAGGTGCCGACGCCGTCGCTGACGCCACGGGGGTCCACGGCGCCCGCGCCGGTCGCGCCCGGCGCGTAGGCACCGGGCGGAACGCGGAAGGGCCGCGCCCCTGCGGGGATGCCGTTGGTTAATTCGGGCCTGGTTGCTTCGCCCCGTCGCTATGCGGCGGGGCGAAGTGCTGTCAGAGGGCTGGTGCGGGTGCGGGCT